>JAWWPY010000071.1:0-41731 GCA_033854735.1 Streptosporangiaceae bacterium
TGTTGGCGTGGCGAATGACCACGGCTCTCACGGCGCGGCCATCCTCCGCGGTGCGGTGAGTGCCTGGTTACCGCGAGTGGCCCAGGCGCGGGGCGCTCCGGCTCCAGGATGATCGCCAGGGCAGCAAGCGAGCCGGGAACCGTAGGTGGTTGGCGTGGACTGATCAACAGGGCAGGAGCGCTGGCTTCCCCAAGATCACCGTGCCATTAACGTGCCATTAACCCCGGTCAGCGGCGGTATGCTACGGTCACTCACGGACAGGCCTCAGCCCAGCTCAGCGTCTCTAGGCCGCGCGATCACGGCGATTTGCAAGCAGGGGGTCAGGGGTTCGAGTCCCCTTAGCTCCACTCAATCGGTCCTGGTATCTGGCCAGGTCAGAAGCCTCGACGGCATAAACGGCCACCAGGTCAGAGCCCGAACTCGGCTTCGAGCTCTTCCAAGGGGATCGACTCACCGGGCGCATCCCAGGCGGCCTCAGCCTCGGCGATGTCCTCAGCGTCCTCAGAGGAGCGGAGCGCTTCGATAACTGACTCCGGGACGATGGCGGCGACACGCTCGCCAGCCACTGTCAGGTGAGTGATGACCCCACGGCGTGCGTTGGCGACGGCAGCCGTCACGGCCTCGCTGTCCGCGGGAATGTCGCGCGCAAGTTCGCTCACGTCAACCAGTGTACGTAGAAGCTGGCACTTGCGCCTGGACCGCACCCGGATCACTGTTTCCGTTGAGCGAGCCGATCAGCGTGGCCACTCTGCCCCGGCTGATGCTGAACTGAGCCGCCAGTTGGCGTTGTGAGGGAGTATCGCCGTCGCAGTCGCGGCCATGGAGGTAAGCGCTGACGACCGCATCGTCAGCCGTCATGGCCACCTGGTGAGGGCACTGGCCTGCCCGTGGCCCGGCCCGACCGTCACCCCGCGAGACATCGAGTTGGCGGGAGCGGCGGACAAGTCCCATCAGCGTCTCCAAGCTCAGCACCAGGGCCACTGGCGGCAGCGCCGCGACCAGGGCGCCAGCGCTGCCGTGGTGCCATCCGGCGGCCACGTTCGTGGCCAGGGTGGCGCCGATCCCGAACACCACCGACACGATGGCCAGGGCTGGCTTGGCTGCGCTGTTGCGGGCGGCTTCGAGTAGCGCCATGGACGCGGAGACGATCATCAGGTCGGCCACGAATGGGATCAGGTAAGCCACCGCGCGCGTGCTGTGGCCCCTCCGCGCCATCAGCTCCCGCAGCTTCGCCAGTCCGCCAGGCAGGTCATGCGCCGGGGGAGTTATCAAAGGTCGATGCGCCAGGAAAATGGCTAGCCGCTACCAGTACGGATGCTTTAAGTTCTCAGTTCATGGATGATCCAGACGGATACTTCGGCGAGCCAGTAGCGGCCAGCTACGACGATCCGTCCGATCCCATATTCCAGCCAGCGGCCATCGAGTCAGCGGTCAATCTACTCGCCGAGATGGCGGGCAGCGGGCAGGCCCTGGAGCTGGCCATCGGCACCGGCCGCATCGGACTGCCGCTGTCCCAGCGCGGCGTGCCGGTGCACGGCATCGAGCTATCCCGGGCCATGCTGGCCAGGCTCCGCAGCAAACCGGGCGGCGAGGCTATCGACGTGACCATCGGCGACATGACCACGACCAGGGTGGACGGCGCCTTCACGGTGGCCTACCTGGTGTGCAACACCATCAACAACCTCACCTCACAGGAAGCGCAGGTCGCCTGCTTCCGCAACGTCGCCGAGCACCTAACCCCAGGCGGCTGTTTCGTGATCGAGACCGACATCCCGGAACTGCGCCAGCTGCCGCCCGGGCAGGACATCTGGGGATCCCATGCAGGCCCCAGGCGGATCGTCAGCTACAGCTTTAACCACGCTACCCAGCAGTACCGCGGCCATTACGTCGAGTTCACCGATGGGACGGGGCAGTACTTGACGATCCCGTTCCGCTACGTCTGGCCATCCGAACTCGACCTGATGGCACAGCTCGCCGGACTTCGGTTGCGTGACCGCTGGGCTGACTGGAACCGAGAGCCTTTCACTACCGACAGCGGCTCGCACGTCTCTGTCTGGCAGAAGCCCGACCCGCATCAAGGGTGATTTTGCGCATGCTGCTGGTCAGCGACCCGTGGCGCCGTGAGGCGCGCGGTTGCAGTCTGCGAACCTGCCCGCACGGCTACCGACCGATGAGTCCCGCTTCCTGGTGATGCCCTCGGTGCTGAGTGAGTTCAGCTCGCCGGGCCAGGGTGCGGCCCCGGCAGGAGGGGCGGTCCTTACGTTCCAGCCTGCCGACGGTAGCCACGCTCATCCCGGCCCGGTCGGCCAACGCTTCCTGGGACATGCCGCGTTGGCGGCGTAACTGCCGTAGCCGCTGACCATCTGCGACGACGATCCACGGCCGAGCACGGCTACTGCCTGCGCTGGCCGGACGAAGGATGGGCGCTGAACTCATGGCGCTACAGCGAGCGCCCAGACGGTCTTCCCGCCTGCCGGGGTCGCGTATGAGCCCCACTGTTCGCTGAGCATCTCCACCAAAAGCAGCCCGCGGCCGCCTTCTGCATCGGCGCTAATATCCGCGCGGACTGGCGGGTGCGAGCTGGCGTCCCAGACCACGATCAAGACTCGCGCGGCGTCGGACAGGAGCCATAGCCGTATGGGGAAATCACTGCCTGCGGACCGGGATGCGGCGATGGCATTGGTCACCAGCTCGCTCACCAGGATCTCGGCGTTTTCGGCGAGCATGGCCAGGCGCCATTCCCACAGCACCTGCCGGGAGTGGTAGCGGGCACACGGCACCGCGCTGGGCAGTGCGCCGAATTCGATGAAGTCCCGCAACGGCCAACTGACGGCTAAAGACGTCCCATCGGGTAAGGAGGGCGGATCCGGCACCGGAGTCCCGCTCTGTACGGGTAGCGGTGACCCGGCGACGCGCACAGCGGTCATTCCGCATCCCGTGCCACGGGTATGCCTCGCTGGGACTCGCAAGCGGGGTCGTGATCGTTCATGACGGGCACGCTAGAGCCACTGCTATGTGACAGCTCGCACACGGCGTGCGACCCCTGCCATGCTGTTCGTGGGTGACTATGAATACGCTGTGTGGTGCGGGTGACGGTGAGGCTTCGGCATGGATGACCGGGAAATGGGACGGCGCATCGGGTACTGGCGCCGACGCCGGAAGCTGACCCAGGCGGTGTTCGCTGACCGTATCGGCAGGTCCAAGAGCTGGGTGGAAAAGGTTGAACGCGGCGAGCGCAGCGCCGACCGGCTCTCGATCCTGGACGTCATCTGCGACGTCCTCCAGATCGATATTTCCGCGCTGATCGGCCAGGAGCCCGCCCGAAGGGCTCTTGCATGTATCGATGACAGCGAGGTGGAGCGCATCCGGTCGGCGCTGGAACGGTATCCCTTCGGGGAAAAGGCGGCCGAAAGCCCAGACCTGGCGGCGGTCCGCAGGCGGCTTGATCACGTGTGGGCGGCGTTCGAATTCGGCGACTACCAGGTGATGGGTGCCGCCCTCCCTGGCCTGCTGCACGACGCGCAGCAGGCCCACGCTGCAGTTAGCTGCGACGAGTCGGCGCGGTTGCTGGCGGAGGTGTACCAGGTCATCGCCTCAACCCTGCGCAAGCTCGGGGAGTACGCGCTGGCCTGGTTGGCGGGCGACCGGGGCATCAGCGTCGCGCAGCAGGCCGGGGACCTGGCGTCAGTCGCGGCGGCAGGCTTCAGGGTCGCGAACGCGCTGCTGTCCATGGGCCGCGCGGGACAGGCGCTTGACCTGAACATGTCCCTGGCTGACCGGTTGCAACCCGAGGGCCAGACCGAAGAACTACGCGCGCTCTACGGCCACGTGGTGTTGCAGGCCGCGATGGCCGCCGCCGCATTAGGCGATCAGGGCAGGACTGACGAGCTAATCGGCGAGGCCAGGGACGTGGCCAGGTTCGTGACGCCGGGTAGTAGCCATTACCGCCTCGCGTTCGAGCCGGTGAACGTGACCCTCCATGAGGTGGGCGCGCTGGTCGTCCTCGGCGAGAACGGCCGCGCCGTGGAGGTAGCAGACGCGATCACCGGAGAAGGATTGCGTATGCTCCGCCAGGAACGGCGGGCCGCCCTGCTGGTCGATACCGCCCGTGCTTGCAGCCAGGCAGGCAATCGGGACGAGGCGCTGCGCCGGCTACTGGTCGCGGAGGAGGTCGCCGCCCCCGAAGTGCGGTGCCGGCCGGTGGCCCAGGCCACCATCGCGGATCTGCTGCACCGCTGCACGGGCACGCCCCCACTGCCGTTGGCGCGCCTGGCCGAGCGGGCAGGAGTCCGCCCATGAGTAAGGGTGTGCTGTATGTGATCGCGTGCGGCGCGCCTCCGACCCGTGAGGTCGGCCAACTGGTGCGCCTGGCACAAGACCGCAGCTGGCAAGTCTGTGTCCTGGCCTCTCCATCGGGCCGGCGCTTCGCGGACATCCCCGGCCTGGAAGATGCAACGGGCTACCCAGTTCGCACTGAGTACAAGAATCCTGGCGAGCCGGATGTCCTGCCACCCCCGGACGCGATAGTCGTCGCCCCGGCGACGGTGAACACGATCAACAAGTGGGCGGCGGGCATCTGCGACACGCTGCCGCTGGGCATCCTGGTCGAGGCGATCGGCAAGCGCCTGCCCATCGTCGCGATGCCCTTCACCAACCGTGCGCACGCGGCCCACCCCGCGTTCCCGGAGAATATCGCCAAGCTGCGCTCGTGGGGCGTGACAGTTCTGCTCGGCCCGGAGGTGTATCCGCTGCACGATCCCGGGACCGGCAGCAGTCATCTGGACCTGTTCCCGTGGGCGCAGGCTGCCGAAGCCATCAATGTGCGGGCGCTCGAGGCCGGAGCTGCGAGCCCTGATGCAGCGCAATGACGCCGCCGCGCCTGCCTACGGTGAGCGCCTTGTCTTGCGGATCTTGGTCGCACGATCGAGAACATCGGTGAGCGAGGCTCCCAGGAGAGGAGGCAGGTCCTGGGCCTCGTCGCAACACGGTGGCTTGAGCCGTCCTATGGCATCTGGCGGTTCCACGCCCAGCAGCCGGTACAGCTCGGCGTAGATGTCCATGATCTGGTCGGCATCGTCGTGGGGGCCGACTAAGAGTCGTCGGTGCCCCGAGGTGACGCCGTTGTGGCGTGAAAATTTGGGCGGCTGACCCGCCGTTGTCCGGGGAGCGGGCTGCGCCTGGTGCAGGCTGCCGTGCTGTGGCGGGCCGGGCTGTCCGCGGATGCGGGGGCGCGATGGGTCCGGGAAACTGTGGCCGTGGTCGTTCGCTGACGTCGTTGCTTCCTTGGCGGGCCTGACCCCGTCTAAGAGTCTGACGCCGGGAGCCTTCTTCCAGGGCCGCTGAATGGTGCCTCGAGCCCGCGGACCAGATTCCCGCTTGCCCCGGGCTCCTGCGAACGGCCACGACCGCAGCCACTGCCCTCACATCGTAGGAGCTACCGATGCAAGACGCGGAAGATGAGCCGCTGTTCGCGGAGCGGGTCGCTGGGCTGGACATCGCCAAGGCCGGGGTCGATGTGGCCATCCGGGTGCCCGGCGGCACCGTTCCCGGCCGCCGGCAGCAGGAGACCCGGGCCTTCGGCACGACCCGCCGGGAACTGCTGGCGCTGGCCGGCTGGCTGCGCTGCTGGGGCGTGACCAAGGTCGGCATGGAAGCTACCGGCGATTACTGGAAGCCGGTGTTCTTCCTGCTGGAATCGCAGGGGCTCAGCTGCGACCTGTATAACGCCGCGCAGGTGAAGGCGCTGCCGGGCCGGCCCAAGACCGGCCGGGCCGACTCGATCTGGATCGCCCGGATCACCGGGCGGGGCATGATCTCCTCCAGCTTCGTGCCGCCCGAGCCGGTCCGCCGGCTCCGCACGCACACCCGCTACCGGCGTCACCTCACCCAGGCACGCACCAGCGAGAAGCAGCGGGTGGAGAAACTGCTGGAGGACGGCCACCTGAAGCTGTCGTCCGTGATCTCCGGCATCCACGGGGTCTCCGGGCGGGACATGCTGAACGCGATCGCCGCAGGGGAACGCGACCCCAAAGCCCTGGCCCAGCTGGCCCGCGGCACGATGCGCGGCAAGATCCGCCGCCTGGAAGAGGCGCTGGACTGCTCGTTCTTCACCGATGAGCACGCCGCCGTGCTGGCGATGATGCTGGTCACCATCGACCACTACACCGCCCAGATCGGTCAGCTCACCGCCAAGATCGAGGCACTGACCGAGCCTTACCTGCACCAGATCGGGCAGCTGGACGAGATCGACGGCATCGGGATGATCTGCGCCCAGGACATCCTCGCCGAGATCGGCACCGGCATGACGGTGTTCCCCACCGCCTCCCACCTGGTCTCCTGGGCCAAATGGTCTCCCCAGGTCCGCCAGTCCGCCGGGAAGCGCAAGGGCAGCAACGCCACCGGCCGCGGTAACCCCTACCTGGGCGCCGCTCTCGGCGAGGCCGCGAGCTGCGCCGGCCGCACCCAGTCATTCCTCGGCGCCCGCTACCGGCGGCTGACCCGGCGCATGCCGAAGAAGAAAGCCCTCGTCGCCACCGGGAACTCCATGCTCACCATCATCCACGCCCTGCTCACCGACCCCGGCGCCACTTACCAGGACCTCGGCGCCGACTACTACGAACAGCGCATGAACGCCCGCCGCCAGGCCCGCAGCCACGTCCAGAGCCACGAACGCCTCGGCTACAAGGTCACCATCCAGGCCCTCAACCCCGGCACCGGCGAGCCCCTGGCCACCGCTGGCTGAATCGCGTCGCGTTAACAAAGCCCCGGCAGCGCTGACGCGCCGCCGGGGCGCTACCGCGCGCCCAGCCGAGGTCTGATTTTCGGACCAGGATCCACGCTCGGTGCGGTGACTCGAATGCGACGACGACCCTTAACGAGCTGCTCAGGTGCTTGACGCACATGTGGTCCAGCGGCGTCGGACCGCTGAGCCTGTAGGCAAGTACCCGGCAACCCCGGGCGGCCAGGTCATTCAAGAAGTCGTTGAATGACTTCGATTGCCTGCGGCCCAGCTCGTCTATCTGCTGCTCCGCGCGAGGCGTGGCCACGACTTCGGTAGGCACGCCCCGGACTTTAGCGGCCTTCGGTGTCCTCTGGAGGTAGCGGGCGGAGCACGCGCCCTTCGCCCCGGCGCATCTGCTCGATGCTCTCCCGGAGGTCGTCACGCTGCAGGAGTGCCGCGTCGGCGAGGCGGCGCCACACCTCGTCGAGCAGGTCCCGGTCTTTGCCGAGAGACCGCAGCTCGCGGATGATGTGGCTGATGGCGTGCACGCTTTGCACGTCGAGCAGGAGACGGGGGGTCTGCTGGGCGATGGTCAGCACGCCCTCCGCGGCCCACGCCCGTACCGTCTTCTCGCTGAGGCCGAGCAGCCGGGCGGCGATAACAGGCCGGATGGTCCCCTCTTCGGCGAGCGCAGCGCTCGATACCGCAAGAAGTTTTGCCCGTCGCTCATCGTCGTCGGCGAGGGACTCGGCCACCTCCTCGACGGCTTCGACGCGTTCGAACAGGCTGCGGACACGCTTCTCCTCGACAGCGATGGTCATGGCAGCAGCCCTCCTCTCGGCCGGCTCACTTCCGAGTATGAGGCAATTTCTCTGAATCCGCTAGTGACGCGGTCTGACAGTGGCGCTACCGGGTCGGACTGCGCGGGCGTGGCGGTCCGGGGCTGCGTGTTGGGCGGGAGATGGGCTGGGTGGGGCTGTGTGTTTCTTGAGCTGAGGCGGCCAGCACCGCGCTGATAGGGACAGGGAAGTCGTGGTCGACCCGGTGGCCGGTCGTCCGGGCCGTGGTGCGCTGCGTCGTCGTCGGCGTGACCCGGGTGCCTCGTGCGGTGTGCAGGCGCTCGGCCGCGTGGCGGGCGGCGGCAGCCTGAGCGGCGTGCCGTTGTGCCTCACGCAGGTCAGCAATGTCCTCCACGAGCGCGGCGAGGCGCGTGGCCAGCGTGATCTGGGCGAGGGCAGGGTCGCCGCTGACGGATGCGGCGGTGGACAGCAGCCGGGCTGTGCGGCGCAGGCTGTTCCCGGCTGGGGTGGGGCTGGGGTGCGCCCGTAGGGGGCGCGGGCGGCGCGGTCGTAGGGAATCGGCGGCCTGGCGCAGCACCCGGCTGCGCAGCGCGGACGCGGCGGCGTGCAGGGTGTCGGCGGCGGCCCAGGCAGCATCGGCTGCGGCGGCTGGGTCGGTGGCGACGACGTGGCGGATCTGCTCGGAGGCGCCGGCGGCGGTGCGGGCGGCCTGCTCCCAGATGGCGCCGCGTTCGGCTGAGGTGAACGGCTCGCCGGGCGTCGTGTGGGCTGGTTCCCAGCGGCAGCGGAGCTTCGGCAGGGTCAGGTCGGGGGCGAGTTTCCGGCCGCCGAACCACACCGGCGGGCCCGCGCGGGTGGTGTCGCCGGGCAGGGCGACAGCGTAGCCGGTGATCTCGCCGGGGTTGCGGGTGCTGAACCGCTGGCGGACCAGCACCCCGGCTTGATCCAGACCCGCGAGCAAGTCTCCGCGCGAGCCGGGCAGACCCGCAGGCTGGTGCGGCAGCGCCTCACCCAGGAAATCAACTACTGGGACGCGCGGCACGCCGAACTCCTGGAAGCCGAGGCCGCCGGCCGCCAACTCAAGATCCGCCCGGAAACCGCGTTCCGCCGCGCCCGCGACCTGGAACGCCGCCTCGAACGGCGACTCACCGACCTGGCCCACGACGAAGACCTGATGGCCAAGCCACCCGTCGTGGCGGGCGGGGCACTGGTGATCCCGCAGGGACTCCTGGACAAGCTGCTCGACCGAACCCCGGCTACGGCGCCGCCCGCAGGGGACACGGCGCTGACCGACCGCCGGGCGGTCGCCGCCGTGCTGGCCGCCGAAACCAGTCTCGGCCGCCACCCGCAAGAGATGCCACACAACAACCCCGGCTACGACATCCGATCCACTACCGAGGACGGGCACTTGGTGTTCATCGAAGTCAAAGGCCGGGTAACCGGCGGCGAAGAGTTCTGGGTCACCAAAACCGAAGCCCTCACCGGCAAGAACGCCGCCACCGGCTACCGCCTCGCCCTGGTCAGCGTCCATCCCGACGGCCCGCACCACGACGAGGTCCGCTACATCGTCGACCCGTTCCGTGAAGTCGACTTCGGCGACTTCACCGCCACCGGCATGTATCAAGATCACTTTCAGAGGACTGCGTGCCATTGGCGTGCGTTTGAGAAGTCGGCATAGTAATAAGATCAACCGATGAATACTGGCGGTTCTACTGCACAGTCCTCTGAAGGTCGTCCTAGGGTTGCTGCTGCGCCACCGAAGGTCGGCCAGGCCGTGAGGGTAGCCTTGGGCGCCATTGCCGCCCTTGTCATCGGTCTGGCGATCGGCTCTGTCACCGAATGGTTTCCCACAGATGTCATTCCCGCGGCCACTTCTGGCGGTCCCTGGGTCCTCGTCTCGTTCCTGGTCGCACTAACTGCCGCGGGCATTGCCAGCGCTACAGCCCGGGGGCTGGCCTGTATGGCGGGCTTGACCATCGGGTATTACAGCGCGGGCACCCTCCACGCCCTTCCACCTTCCACAGGTACAGCCAGCTTCTGGATACCGGCAGCGATGCTGATCGGCCCGCTGGTCGGGCTCGCGGCTGGGTGTGTACGCTTCGGGCCGCCCCTGCTGGCTCATGTCGCGACGGGCGGTGTTCCAGGAATGCTGCTCGGTGAATCCATCGCAGCACATGACAGGTTGGCGACCTATCGGCTCGCGCTGGCGTTGGTTGGCGTGGGCATGATGGCGGGGCTGCTGGCGTGGCAGGTCCCCCGTTACGCGTCACAGACATCGACAGCGCGGGCTGTCACCGGGGCAGGGGCGGTGGCGCTGGCCGCTTGCCTCGCGGCTGGTGCTCTGACGGTCAGCTTGTACCGCTACGCTAATTTGTAAGCCATACAGCCGAGCGAGGATCGCAGTTCAGGACGAGAGGCTCGCGCCCGCTGCGTAAAGCGCTCCCTGCTCGTACGACCACTAGTTGCAATTCTAGTTGCAGAGCGCCGCCGTGCAGTGCCACCGTGCCATTAAACGCGGTCACCAACGGTACGCCACGGTGACTCACGGGAAGCCTGTCGCGCAGCTCAGCGGCAGCAGTTCGCCGAGTAGCGGCACGGGTGAGTGCGGGTCGATGGCCACGCGGTCGCTGAGGGATTCTCCCCATCGGGCCTAGAGGGCGGCGTTCAGGTCGTCGCGCATCCGGGCCGAGGCGTGCGCGTACAGGCCGCGCATACCTGGCACCTGGTGGCCGAACCGCTGCTCGGCGAGGATCTCCGGGATCCCATCTTCGGCCATCCAGGTCTTATGACTGTGTCTTAAGCCATGAGCGGTCAGGCCAGGCTGGATCGGGAGTCAGCAGACGAGCGGGATGTGCTTCGGGATGGCCTGGATTCCCGGCCTCTGGGCGGTGCGTAACCGATGGCGGCGCTGGTGTCTGTGCCCGTGCCCGGCTGGGCGGGCGGCCAGGCAGCGGCCGGGACACCAGGCCAGACGGTGGCGTCGGCGATGGCCAGACGGGCGGGTCGAGTCTGCGAACCTGCCCGCACGGCTACCGACCGATGAGTCCTGCTTCGCCGCGTCGTCTACATCGTGGGGCACGACAGCACTTCTCCACGCAAGACCGTGAGGAACCAGAGGAATCGGAGACCAGCCACCATGACCGAGGAGACCGTCAGCGCGACGACCACGATCAGCACATCGGCCGAAACCGTGTTCGCGGTGCTTGCCGACCCATCCCGGCATGCCGCTATTGACGGCACCGGCTGGGTTCGCGACTCCCCCGATGGCCAACGGCTAACCGGCTCAGGTCAGATCTTCCGGATGGCCATGTACCACGACAACCACCCGGACGGCCGCTACGAGATGGCCAACCGGGTCCTCGCGTTCGAGCCGCCACGCGTCATTTCGTGGGAGCCGGGCTATGTGTCACCGGCAACAGGCAAGCTAGAGTTCGGCGGCTGGATCTGGCGTTACGACCTGACCCAGCTCGGTCCAGACGAGACCAAGGTCACACTCTCCTATGACTGGTCGGCGGTAGGGCCGATTCCCCGCCAGCACATTCAGTTCCCGCCGTTCACTCCAGACCATCTCGACAACTCGCTGAGCCACTTGGCCGCGATCGCTGCGCGCTAACGACGTCCCCGGCCGCCTCAGGCTCGGGCCACGAATGGGCCACAAGCCGGACACCGCAAGAAGCGCTCGCCTCCCAGAGCCTGTTTTCCTGGCCGGTCCCGGCTGCTGCGGGTGCCGCGGTGAAGCCGGCCCGGCAACGCCGGATCCAGGGCGGCGGCTTCCTCCCCGCTGACCTCAGCCCGACGAGCCGAATTGGATTGGGACGTTGATGGTCTGCGCTGTGCGCCAGGTGGCAGCGCCTGCTGCGAGGTGCCAGACGGTCAGCCTGGTGCGGTGTACGGCCAGGGCGTCGAACCCGCCGGCGGTCCCGGGGGCCAGCGTCGCTGTGCCGGGTGGCAGTGCGGGCAGTGACCGCCACGAGGCTGCGCCGCTGGTGACAGTCTTTGCGCGGTTCCCGCTGAGCACTATCGCGGCCGCGCCGGCCGCGAAGGACGTTGAGGTCAGCGTGGCGTTGTGGAGCCTGAACGGGGGTGACAGTGCCCAGTGGCGGCCATCGTCAGCAGACCAGGCGGCCAGCAGGCTGGCAGCTGGCCTGGTACCAGCGGTCAGCAGCGCCGTGATGCGGTTCGCCGTCGTGGTCAGCCTGAGCACTGAGATGGTCTGGTGCGCCAGCGCAGCGGGCAGCCGGGGTCCTGCTGCCTGCCAGGTTCCGTTCCTGGAGGCGAAGATGCCTGCGGTTCCCGGATGGCCGCACGTGCCGGCCAGCAGGGGCACCCCCGCCGGGCTGAAGGCGATCGCGGTGAGGTTCCGCAGGCCGCATCGCCTGCCGGGCGGTGTCGCGGCGAGGGACCGCTGGCTGGCGAGGGTCGCCCAGCTGGTGCCGCCGGTGGCGGTCAGCTTGGCTGTGCCGCTGGTGAGCAGGGCGAGCATCTGCCCGCCGCCAGGTGCCGCGGCCAGGGCGTCGGGGACGTTGGCCAGGGCCGCATCGAGCGGGCTGCCCGAGGACCATGCCTGGCCACCGTCGCGGGTTACCGCGAGCGGCGTAAAGGCGAGGTACTGGCTGGGCCGGAACCCGGTGATCAGTGACCGCCCGCCGGTGTCGGCGAGGACCAGGCCGCCGTTGTCAGCCACTCCGGGCGGGGTGACCAGCTTCCAGTTCGGGCTCCCTGCGGGACGAGCGAACAGCTGCCAGAAGTTATTGTGCTGTGCGGCAGAGCCGCCCATCACTGCGACCGCCCACGTGCCCGCGGCGGTGACGAGGGAGGTATCCAGCGACAGCGGCCCAGACGGTGCCGCCTGGGTGAGGGAGCTTCGGGCCGGTGCCGCGTTCCCGCAGCCGGCGGCGAGCAGCATGGCCGGCAGGGCCACGGCGATGGCAGCGACATGCCGGGCCCGGTTCATGACCGCCCCAGCAGCTGCTGCGCCGCGTCGGTCAGTTCCGCGGCGAATGAAGACTTGGTGCTCGCCGTGGCCGGGCCGGGGTTGAAGTCCAGTTCCCGGCGCACGTGACCAGCCTGGTCGATGACGAACGCGTAGTCGCCGTGGCCGATCATCGACCCGGCCGGGAGGATCTGCATGGGCAGCCCGTAATTGCGCCAGACCTGCTGGAGCTGGGCGCGGGGACTGGTCAGGTACAACCAGTTCGCCACCGTGTCCAGGCCCTCTTGGTGGTCGAACGCCCGGGTGTAGGCGAGCTGGGTGTAGAGGGGGTTGTAGTTGACCGCGACGAGCTCGACATGCCGGGAGTCGGCGGCGAGCAGCTGGCCAGCCTGCCGGAATTCCTGCGCGATCAGCGGGCAGTCGCTTGAGCACACTGGGTCGAGGAAGGTCAGCAGCACCACCTTGCCGTGCAGGCTGGCCAGCGTGACGGCCCGGCCGTGCTGGTCGGTGAGATTGAACGCCGGCGCCCGGTAGTTGAGCGGGGCGCTGGAGCCATCGATGGCCTGGGCCAAGATGGTGTCGGCCACCGGGCTGGCCTGCGCCGCCGCCATCGGGGCCGCGCCGAGGATGATCAGGCCAACCGCCCCGGCCGACGCCACTGACTCGATGCTGGCGGACGCGACCGACCGGCGGAGGGATGCCACCCGGACCCGCTCCCGCCAGCCTGCCCCCGGGACCGGTATCCCGGTGATGACTGGCTCGGCGGCGGGCACCGGCACGCGGGTCAGGGCGAGGTATCCGGCGATGGCCAGCAGCGCCATGGGGATCATGCTGTTGGGGTCGGTGCCGAGGCCGCCGAAAAAGCCGAAGTCCTCGATCAGCACCCAGTCCGCCAGGCACAGCACGGTGAAGGCGATGACCGCCGGGCGGATCAGCCGCGGCTGCCCGCTCAGGAAGGCCGAGCCGATCACGGCCAGCGTGGCCACGACGAACAGGTTGACCGCGAAGCCGTGCGCTGCGTCGAACGAGCCGAAGCTGCCGGCCCATGATGACAGGACCCGGGGCTGGGGTGTCGTGGCCATGGTCTGGATCATGCCGGTGAGCGTGCCCGCGTGCCCGCGGGCGGTTCCCGGCCAGAATCCCCGCCCCGGCCAGGCCTGCAGCACCGCCATCCCGGCCAGGAACAGCCCCATCCCCGCGAGCACGGCCCGGCCCAGGCGGTTCGTGCGCCACGCCCGGTCAGGCAGCGCGATCAGGGCGCCGGCGACACTGTAGATGAGCACCGCGCCCGGGGCACCAAACAGCCAGGTCAGGCCCGGTGCGAAAATACCGCCGAACGACTCGCCGAAGGCCCAGACCACCAGCCCCCAGCCCACGCTGACCAGCCCGGCGATCCGGGACGAGGCGCCCCGCGCCGCCACCATAATCCAGATGCCGATCCCGACCTGAATCCATACCGCTGAGGCGCCGGCTTGCATCGGGTGATACGACCAGGTGGTCCCGGCCCAGTTCACCACGTGCTGGACCCAGGACGGCGAACTCGCCGCGGCGGGCTCGATGACCTGCGACGGGAGGCCCACCGCCATCTTGGGCTGGGCCTGCAAGATCCCATCGAAGATCCACAGCAGGCCAAAGCCGATCCGCAGCAGCCGGCGCCAGGAAGGCTCGGCCAGCGCAGTGCCGGGCGTGCCCGCTGTCCCCGCCCCGGCGCCGTCCTGGGCCGCCGCAGGCAGCCAGGCCCGCACGGTCACCCAGGCAAACCCGAGCACCATGAAGATCAGCAAGGCGATCAGCGCCTGGTGCACCAGCGCCGACTTGAACGCCGCAATCACCGTCGGATCGTTGACATTCAATCCGGAGTTCATCCCAGGCATGACCCGCCGCCCGCCGCGCCACTGGCTGGTCCGACCACTTCGGCGCCGTAACCGGCCTGCTCGATCTTCTCGATGAGCTCCTGCACAGCAACCGAAGCTGGCACCGTGACGGTAGCTTTCTCGGTCGCGAAATTCACCGATGCGAAGACATTCTCAATCGTGTTGAGTTTCTTCTCCACCCTGGCCGCGCACGCAGCGCACGTCATCCCCTGGATCGAGAGTTCAACCTCCCTGAGCCCCGATGGCGCCTCGCCAGTCAATGCCGCCGATGACATGCCACCTCCACCCTCCAGCGAACCGGCCAGCCAGGACACCACATCACCACGAGCCGGCCCGGAACCAGGCAGCGCCAGAACCTGCTGCTCGCGTAAGCGATGCACCGGAAATCTACACACTCCGCAAAGACCCGGCAACACAAACGACATCGCACGCTACGTGCTTTTGCGCGCTCCAATACGCCGCCCGGGTCTAGGGATACCCTGACCGGGTTTCTGGAATACCCTGACCGGGTTCTGGAATACCCCCACAGGGTTTCCTGAATACCCTGGTGGGGTTCCGGGAACCAGTGCGCCGATTCCAGGTAAGCCTATTCAGGCCCGATAGGCGGTTGCGCGGGCAGCGGGCAGCCGTTTACCATTTTGCCGTCGTGCGCAGCCAAGAATCCCAGAGGCAGGGCAGTATGCGGGACCATTCATATGGGTCGCCGGGTACCAGCCGGGGCCGGCCCGGGCCGGCGGGAGGACACTGACGTGGGCGGACCGTCTTGGCTCGCGGGCATGTTCGCGGCGGCAATGATCGTGATCGCCTTCTATTGCGCGGGCCGCCTGGCCCTCTCGCGCCTATGGCAGCGCGGAACCGAGGTCGATGCCGACGGGATACACGTCGTCATGGGCGTGGCGATGGCCGGGATGCTCGTGTCACGGCTGAACCCACTGCCGGGCAGCGTATGGGAAGTCGTGTTCGGGATCGCGGCCGCGTGGTTCGCATGGCAGGCCACCCGGGGCCGCTACGGCAGCACCCCCGGTAGCTGGCGGTGCCCCTACCCCGTACCGCATCTGGTCGAGTGCGCGGCCATGCTCTACATGCTGCTGGCCGTGCCCAGTTCCCGGCCCGGAGGCGCGGGGTCTGGAATGTCGATGCCCGGCATGGGCGGGTCCCCCGGCGCGGCAGGGAGTTTTCCCGCGCTCGCCGTGGTCCTGGCCCTTTTCATGCTCGGCTACGTCATCTGGACCACCGACCGGCTCACAACCCTGACGCGGGCCAGGACCGCCGCGCCAGCCCGGAGCGCGGCATGGGATCAGGCCCGGATCCCGGTCACCCCCGGTGGAATGGCGGTGGCGACCCCGCAGGATGCCGCGGGGACATCCGGCGCCGCCGGCACCTGGCAGGGGCACCCGGCGGGCAGCCCAATGCTCGCCCCCCGGCTCGCCGCGTTCTACCAGATCGCGATGAGCACCGCCATGGGCTACATGCTCATCCTGATGCTTTAGCGACCCGAGCGGCCAGCCAGGTTTGCTGCACCTGATGCTTGACGCTACGCGGTTCGTCCTTACGCTTTGCTTATGCGGGCAGAGCTCGTAGAGGTGGCCGATGGTGAAGATGACGCCTGAGCAGGAAGCCGCATATGCGCTGGACTTCGGCGTCGCCAGGAGCGATCTTCCGGAGGATGCGCAACTCGCCTATGACCGCCTGGTGGAACAGCGGGCACGCGCCCGAACCGCGGCACCGGTCTCCCGGGCGGACGCTGGGGACACCAGTGGCCGCGTCACCGTGCCGGAGCGGGTTGCTGCCGCTGTCGGGACTGCGCTGTTCTTGCCGATAGCGGCGGGGTTCGGGATTGTGCTGGTGCCATACCTGATCACGCACTGGCAGCCGGGCGGACCGTACCCGCTTGGCGTGCGCGTGCTCGGCGTGGCGCTGATCGCGGCAGGCAGCATCGTGTTCATCTGGGGGTGCGTGCGATTCGCTGCCGAGGGCGTCGGCATACCGGTGCCGACCGAGCCGACTTCGCGGCAGCTCACGGTGGGCGGTCCCTACGGTTACGTGCGCAACCCTCTGTACGTGGCGTGGGTTATGGCCATCGCGGGGCAGGCGCTTCTGCTCAGCCGCCCGGTGCTGCTGATCTACGCCGCCGCGGTCCTCGTCATCGCGGCCGCCTTCGTCCACTGGTATGAGGAGCCGACGTTGGCCAGGCGCTTCGGCGAACAATATGAGGCCTACCGAAAGCAGGTGCCTGGCTGGTGGCTGCGTTGGCGTAGCGATATTTCTGGCTCCACGCCATGATCGGGCAGAAACCAATATCTAATCGCACTGATACGAAGGAAATGCGCTCAGAGGCCATCATCCAGGAAGGACGTGACGGCTGAGATGAACTGGCCTGCGTCATCGAGCCAGGGGTAATGGCCAGCGCCTGGCTGGACAACGAGCTGGCCGGCCGGGAACAGCGCAGCGAACTCGGCCGCCACCCGTGGGGGTCTCTGCAGGTCGAGGCCTCCAGCGAGGACCAGCACTGGAGAGCCGAACGCGGCGAGCGCTGCGCGGGTGGCCGCAGGGTCAAATGCTCCCTCGGCGGCGAAGGCATGACCCGCATCCTCGTTACTCTGTGTCTCTCCCGCAGCCCAGTGAGCTTGGGCGGCGACGTCCCAGCGGCCGTAGAAGAACGGGGCCAGGGCCTCCCAGTCATCATCGGTTTCCGCACCGGCGGCGACCCGTTCGAAGGCGGCGGCCGCCTCCCCAAACCAAGGCTCGTCTTGGCGAAGCATCACGATCCCGCGCCGCATCTCACTATCAGGTTCTACGTCGACCGCTCGCCCGCCCGGTGTGATCAGGGCAAGCTTGTTCACCCGCCGCTGATGGCGCACCGCATACTGCACCGCGATATTGGCACCAGCGGAGTGCCCCAGCACGTCGGAGCTGTCCAGACCAAGATGATCCTGCAGGGCGCAGACGTCTTCCACCAGGCGGTCGCAGCGGTAGCTCCCTGGATCGGCTGGTATCGCTGACTTCCCGGTGCCCCGCAGGTCCAACATGATCAACTGCCGGTGCCCGGACAAGCCGCCGAGATCGCCGAGGTAAGCAGACTCACGCATTGGCCCGCCGGGCAGACAAAGCAGCGGGAGACCTTCGCCTTGGATGTGGTAAGCGAGTTCGGTTCCGTCTGCGGCGTAGAAGGCGGGCATAGCTGTGATGCTGGCATCGACCGCAGACTGGCCGCAATTGAATACCGCCGGCCGCCCGGGCGGCGTGTCGTTGCGTATCCGAAGATCGGCCGGCGATGACCCCCGACGAGCGCGGCCAGGAGCCTGGGCAGGGTCAGATCGGCGCGGGGTTCCCGCCGTCGCGGTGGTCAGAGGAGCGCGGCGCGGGTCGCCAGGCAGCGGCGGGCGGCCTGCCGGGCGAGGGTGAGCCGGATCAGGCTGGCTGTTGCGGCAGCGGCGATGGGTGCGGGGGCGAGCGTTCCGGGCGAGTTGAACAGCTGGCTGGCGAGCAGGGCAAAGACGGTCACGTCGGCGGCCATGGCGCCGAACCCGGCAGTGGCCGCCGCGGCGGGAGCCAGGCGGGGGCGGCCGGGGATCCAGCGGCCCAGGCGCCCGGTGGCGGCCACGGTGAACAGCGCGGTCCACGCGGTTATGGCGATGGCGGCGGCGGCCAGGGGGAAGGCCACCCGGGAGTCAGCCGGGACGCCGGGCCATTGCCAGGGCGGGGCGAGGCGGATGCCGATGTGGCTGGCCAAGGCGGCGGCGGCCCACAGCAGGCCGATCAGTGGGCCGGTCGCGACCAGCGTGAGCGCGACGCGGCGGGCCTGGCCGGCGGCGAGTTCGGGACCGAACGCGCTGGCCAGCTGGCGCGGGTGGCCGAACTCCCGGAGGGCCGCATCGGCGGCCGTATCCTCGGTGAGCCCGGCGCGGCGGTGCGCGTCGATGGCGTCAAGGAGGCCGCCGCGGAGCTCGGCCACGATGTCCCCGCGGGCTCGCGCCGGGCCCGGCAGGGCGGAAGCGACCTCGGCCAGGTAAGACTCGATCGCCTGCGGCGGGCCCGGATGCGGCGGCGCCGCTCCGCCGGTCATGACGTCACCGGCCGCGGCGTGGGCTCCAGGAGCGCGGTGACGGCGGCGGAGAACTCTCGCCACATGCCCCGTTCGGCATCCAGCGCGCGCCAGCCGGCCGGGGTCAGCTCGTAGACGCGCCGCCGCCGCCCGCCGCCCTCCGACCAGGTGCCCTGCACCAGGCCGGCCCGCTCCAGGCGGCGTAGCGCCGGGTAGATGGTGCCGGTCGGCAGGTCGAACTGCCCGCCGCTGCCGGCCCGCAGCGCCTCCATGATCGCGTACCCGTGACGCGGGCCTGCCTCCAGCGAAGCCAGCAGCATGCCGTCCAGGTGACCCTTCAGCGTTTCCGCCCTCATAGGTAGTCATGCTACCCTCTATCGATAAGTAGTGTCGCTACCTGTAGCGTGGCAAGTGCCTGGTAACGGAGACGACCGGAGGGATCGGGCCATGCTCGCTGTGTCGAGGTTCGTGCTGCGCCACAGGCTGGCAGTAGGCGTGTTCTGGCTGGTGGTGCTGGTGGCCGGGGGCGCGGCGTCAGCGACGCTGGGCAGCAGGCTGTCCGGCCAGTTCGCGCTGCCGGGCGCGGCGAGCTACCAGGCCAACCAGCGGATCTTGCGGCTGTATGGCAACGGCGGCGGCGGCTACCCCGAGGTCGCCGTGGTCAGGCTGCCGCCTGGTCAGGCCGCCGGCCGCCAGGGGGCGCGCCTGGTGCCCGGCCGGGCGTTCGCCGCAGTCGCCCGGATTCCCGGGCTGCGGGTCGCCGACTACGCGAGCACCGGCGACCGCGCGTTCCTCGGCAGCGACGGGCGGACCAGCTATGGCCTGGTGTTCACCCCGTTCACGGGGGAACTGTCCCCGCCGAGCCTGGGCCCTGAGATCATCGCGGCGATGACGCCCGCGCTGCCTGGCGGCAGCAGCGTGCAGGTGACCGGGATGAACGAGCTGACCAGCGGGGGCCAGGCCAAACAGGGGTTCGGGGTGCTCGCCGAGACGCTGCTGGCCGGGGCCGCCGCGCTGGCCGTGCTGGCGTTCGTGTTCGGCTCCGCGCTGGCCCTGGTGCCGTTGCTGATGGCCGCCGTGGCGATCCCCGGCTGCTTCCTGGCGATCTTCGGCCTGACTGAGATCACCAGTGTCAGCGTGATCGTGCAATACCTGGTCGCGCTGATCGGGCTGGGAGTGGCGATCGACTATTCGTTGCTGCTGGTTACGCGCTGGCGTCAGGAACTGGCCGCCGGGCACGGAAGCCACGAGGCGGTGCACCGGGCGATGGCCACCGCCGGCCGCTCAGTCGCCTACAGCGGGGCAACGGTCGCCATCGGCCTGCTGTCGCTGATCGTGCTGCCCGTGCCCGCGTTGCGCAGCATCGGGATCGGCGGCATGCTCGTGCCCGCGGTGAGCGTGGCTGTCACCCTCACCCTGCTGCCCGTGCTGCTGGCCACCGTAGGCCGGCGGATGGACTGGCCGCGGCGGCGCAGGCCCGGTGGAACTGGCCGGGCCGCTGCGGCCTGGGCGCGTTTCGTGGTGCGCCGCAAGTGGGCGGCGACGCTGGCCGCGCTCGGGGTGCTCGGGGTGCTCGGGGTGGCAGCGTCCGGCATGAAGGTCGGCGAGCCGGCGGCCAGCGCACTCGGCACCACCACCCCGGCCGCCCAGACACTGCGCGGCCTGGAACACGCCGGCGTCCCGGCCGGAGTGCTCGACCCGATCGAGATACTCGCCCCAGCCGGCACCGATCCTGCCGCGCTCGCGCAGCGCCTGGCGGCGCTCCCGGGAGTGCGCACAGCCACCGCGCCCGCCGGGCCGGCCTGGCGGCGCGGCGGCACCGTGCTGGTCAGCGTCCAGGCCACCGCCGAGCCGTCCTCGGCGGCCGGCCAGGCCACGCTGGCCCGGGTCCGGCAGGTCGCCGCCAGTAAGCCGGGCGTCCTGGTCGGCGGCCCGGGAGCCGCCTTGCTCGATGAGAACCACGCCTTCTACGGGCGGTTCCCGCTGCTGATCGCGGTGCTCGCCGCGGTGACGTTTGTCCTGCTCGCCCGGGCGTTCGGATCGCTGCTGCTGCCACTGAAGGCGGTGCTGCTCAACCTGGCCTCGGTCGGCGCCACCTACGGGGTGATCGTGCTGGTCTGGCAGCACGGCCATGGCTCGCAGGCGATCTGGGGCGTGCCCGCCACCGGCGCGATCACGAACTGGGTGCCGCTGATCGCGTTCGCATTCCTTTTCGGCCTGTCCATGGACTACGAGGTGTTCATCCTCACCCGGATCCGCGAGGAGCGCGACCGCACCGGGTCGACCAATGCGGGCGTGGTCGAGGGCATCGGCCGGACCGGGCGGCTGGTCACCGGGGCCGCGCTCATCATGTTCTTCGCGTTCGGCGCGCTGTCCACAGGGCCGGAGACGGACCTCAAGGTGGCCGCCACCGCGTTCGGGGCCGGGATCCTGCTGGACGCGACCGTGGTGCGCGGGCTGCTTGTGCCCGCCCTGGTGGCCGTGTTCGGGAAGTGGAACTGGTGGCTGCCGGCCTGGGCCCGGTGGCTGCTGCGGGTTCCGGCCTTGCCACCCACCGGGCCGGCAGTGTCCCAGCGGGCATCCGCCGAGGCCAGCCACGGCACGTAGGAGATGATCATCAATATGAGAGGTGTCGCCCGGCGCCCCCGAGCGGCGCGTGTCACTGCCCGGTGTGCTGGTGATGCTCGTGGGAGTCGCCTGCGGGCTCGGGCGGGCCGCCCATCATCCTGAGCATGGGGATGCCGCCGGTGCGCACGAACCGGTAGCAGAGCGCCGCGGCGAGGATGAGGAAGATGATGTTGAGGACGGTGGTGTAGTTCCACTGGACCGGTGCCTCGGCCACCTTGGCCTGCCGGTCGGCCGGGATCAGGCCGAGCCCGCCGAAGATCAGCTCGATGGCGTATCCGCCTGCGGCCATGGTGGCGTAGAAAGTGGCCAGGATGAACAGCATCATCTTCGTGCCGTAGTACTTCCGGTAGATGACCAGGATCGGCAGGATGATCAGGTCGGCGAAGATGAACGCTACGACGCCGCCGAAGCTGATCCCGCCGTTCCACAGCACCCCGGCCAGGGGGACGTTGCCGATCGAGCAGACGAAGCTCAGCATGCTGATGACCGGCCCGATCAGCGGCCCCCAGAACCGCGACGCCACCGGATGCCCGGACAGGAAGAGGTGACCCCAGAAACTGTCCGGCACCCAGGCGGCGATCGCCCCGGCGATCAGCAGGCCGGCCACGATGTCGCGGATCACCGACGCCCACTCCATCACGAAGATGTGGGACACCGAGGTGAACGCGCGGCGGGAGCGCAGCCGGCGCCACAGGCTCCCCCCGCCGCCGATGGACATGTCCATCGCGGCGTGCCCTTCCATGGATCCGGCCAGGCCTTTGGCGGACTGGGCTGCGGCAGCGTCGAGGAGGCGCTGGCGCAGGAAGAGCCGGAACAGCACCGCCAGCAGGATGATCATGATCGGGCCGCCGATGAACTCCGCAAGAGTGAACTGCCAGCCGATGAGGAGGGCCAGGATGACGCCGAGCTCGACGACCAGGTTGGTGGAGGCGACCTCGAAGGCCATCGCGGCGGTGAAGCTGGCTCCCTTGCGGAACAGCGACCGCGCCAGCGCCACTGCCGCGTACGAGCACGACGATGACGCCGCACCCAGGCCGGCCGCCAGGGCGAGCGTCCGGGGCCGGTCGTCTCCCAGCAGCCGGATGACCGTGGCGCGGCGCACCACCGCCTGCACCACCGCCGACAAGGCGAACCCGAGGATCAGCGCCCAGAGGATCTCCCAGGTCATCGACCCGCTGATCGCCAGGGCATGACCCACAGCATCCAGCACCCTCATGACCCTGATTCCAGCACCCTCATGACCCTGAACCGCCTCCGTTCAAACTGCGTAGCCCATGCACGCATCTCTCCGCTGAGCCCGTCGCTCGCTCGCCATACCCCCCTAGGGTAACGCGACATGGCCGCCGCCGAGCGTGGCATCCTCTGCCGTCGGTGACTGAGCCCCATGGCGACGCCGCGTGGCCAGGAACACGGACCACCGGGACGGTGGTCATCAGGGGGACGTCGTGACCCGAAGGGACTCCTTACACAACGGTTACGGCAGGGGTGAGAGCACGCGAATGCCTCACGCGTGTCATTACTGTCGATTGTGGCTGAGTCGCTCTGCAGCCGCCGCGACGATGACGGTGGCCGCGCCGTGGCCTAGCCATAGGGCGCCTTCCGGAGCCCAAACCCGCCAGGTCACCCGGTAGGCGAAGCGGAAGAAGGAGCGGATGACGCACGTGAGTACGCGCCCGTCTGTCAGCCCGGCCATGCTCCGCCGCGCCGGGGCCGTTGCCGCGGCCATGCTCGCGGCTGGAATTCTCGTCACATCCGCCGGGGCGGCGGGTGCGGCACCGAAGCCGACGATCAGCCAGGTCCAGCAGAAGCTCAGCAAGCTGACGTCGCTCCAAGACCAGGCAGTCCAGCAGTACGACCAGGCAGCGCAGATACAGGCCAGCGCCACGCAGCGGCTCGCGCTCATCAACCGCACAGTCAGCGTGGACCGCGCTCAGTTCCAGTCCATGCGCATGGAGATCGCCCAGATCGCGTCGACCGCCTACGAGAGCGGCAACCTGGGCTCGGGCTCAGTCGGCCCCCTGCTGACGTCGGCCAACCCGCAGGCCGTCATGTCGCAGGCGTCGGCCCTCCTGCAGCTGTCAGGTGCCCGGGCCGCTGAGATGAAGAGGTTCATCGCCGTGGCCCGCCAGCTCACCACGGCGCAGAAGGCCGCGCGCCGCACCGAGACCGCAGTCGCGGCCCTGGGCAAGCAGCGGCTGGCGCGCAAGAAGTCCATCGCCACTGCAGTGGCCAGCCAGAAGACGCTGCTGGCCCAGCTCACCACGCAGCAGGCAGCCATGTCGGTCGGCACCGGGGGCACGACCACCGGGACTTACACCGGGCCGACCACCACCCAGGCCGAGAAGGCCATCGCCTTCGCCTACGCCCAACTCGGCAAGCCGTACCTGTGGGGTGCGACCGGCCCGGGTTCCTACGACTGCTCCGGGCTGGTCGAGTCGGCGTGGGCAGCGGCGGGGATCATGATCCCGCGCACCACCTACGAGCAGTGGGCCGTCTTGCCGCACGTGCCGCTATCGAACCTCCAGCCGGGCGACCTGCTCTTCTTCGACGGGATTGGCCACGTGTCCATCTACGTAGGCGGCAACACGTTCATCGATGCCCCGCAAACCGGCCAGTTTGTGGAGAGGGTCAGCATGTCCTCACCCTGGTACGCGTCCACCCTGGTGGGTGCGGCCCGCCCCTAGCCCGGAACTCTGTGATCACAGGGCTCCATCGCGGGTGCGGTGAGCAGCGCAGCCATCCGCTCCAGCGCGGCGGGCACGAGCCAGTAGTAGACCCAGGTACCGCGGCGCTCGCAGTCGATGATCCCTGCTTCGCGCAGAACTTTCAGGTGATGGCTGATGGTGGGCTGGGTGCGGTCGAACGCCGTGGCCAGCTCGCAGACGCACACCTCACCGCCCTGATGCGCGCCAATCAAGGACACCAGCCGGAGCCGGACCGGGTCCGCGAGAGCCTTGAACACCTGCGCCAGCCCGGCGGCCGCGCTCTCGCCGATCGGCTCGCGGACCAGGGGCGTGGAGCACGCCTCGACAACGACCTGGAGCTCGGCCGCGGGTATGAACTCCAACGGGGACCGGTCAGGCTGTATCGACATGACTCTATCTTGACGACCATCTATTCAGCCTGGCAAGCTAGCCCAGTTGCATAGACACTTATCGATGGAAGCCGGGGCAGATGGGGCACATACGCTGCATGAGGCGTTACTGCTGCACGTGTGTCACGGTGGACGGGCGCCCGCGGTGAACGACGTGGTGTTGTGGCGGCGATTGCTCGCGGAACTGCTGGGCAGCGCGTTCCTGGCCGCCGTGGTGATCGGCTCGGGTATCGCCGCCCAGAACCTGTCACCGGGCAGTGTTGGGCTGGAGCTGCTGGAGAATGCGGCGGCGACCGCCGCCGGGCTGTTCGCCATCATCCTGATGTTCGGGCCGGTGTCCGGCGGTCACTTCAACCCGGTCGTGTCCTTCGTGGATGCCGCGTTCGGCGGGCTGCGCTGGCGTGACGCTGCGGCCTACCTCCCGGCCCAGGTGGCCGGGTGCATCGGGGGCGCCGTGGTGGCGAACCTCATGTTCTCCGGCGCGGCGGTCAGCATCTCCACCAAGCACCGCGCCTCGGCTGCGCATTTCCTGTCCGAGATCGTTGCCACCCTCGGGCTCATCCTGGTGATTTTCGCGCTGGCCCGGTCGGGCCGCAGCCGGGCCGCCCCGGCGGCGGCCGGGGCCTATATCGGGGCTGCGTACTTCTTCACATCCTCGACCAGCTTCGCGAACCCGGCGATCGCTGTCGGCCGGATGTTCTCGGCCACGTTCGCCGGCATCGCCCCGGCCTCCGTGCCAGGCTTCGTCGTCGCTGAAGTCATCGGCGGCGTCCTGGCCGTCGGGGTTATCAGGGCACTGTATCCGGGGGTCACCGCGGCGGAGTCGGCCGACGTCATCCTTGCTCACCACCGGAGCCGGGCTGAACCGCCGTCCGATCAAGCCGTAGTGGATGGCGCATCGCCCTCTGCGCGCTGAACGCCGGCCCCGGGCGCTGAGTGCCTGGGCCTGTAGCCCCGGATTGCCGAGCTGCTCTTGACCCGCCTAGAAACACGGTGTTGCATGGAGTTGCTGGTGTAACTCTCAGGAGGCGGCTATGGACCGGGCGGCGATCGGCCAACTTGAACAGCAGATTGACGAGGAAGTGAAGAAGCGCTTCCCCGGCGCGGTGCAGCAGGTCACGGTGCTGCAATACGGCGAGGACCCGGTGATCGAGCCAGGAGAGCTGCTGGTCCGGGTAACCATCGAAGCGGCCGAGGGGCGCGAGGGCCAGGAGCGGGCCCTGCAGGCGTTCGAGAACGCGCACGGTCCGGCCCTCAAGCAGTTCCGGCATGATCTGTCAGCCCAGCTTCCCGAGGCCGGGCGGCTGGAGTTCCGGACCAGCGGCGACACCGATGGGCCCCGGATGGTGCTGGGCGGCAGGGCCCGCGGTTCGCTGGGGGCCCGCGCCCTGGAGGGCCGTGATCTCACCCCCGTGATGGCCCGCCTCGGGGCCGAGGACCTGGAAACCCTGGATGCGCTGATCACCGCGGGCATAGCGGCCAGCCGCGCAGAGGCCGTCCGCTGGGCGCTGGCCCGCATCCGCGAGCGGCCAGCATACGCACAGCTGCGCGAGCGGGCCCGCGAGATCGACAGGCTCAAGACCGAGTTCTAGCCGTCACGGTTGCGGGTATGAGCAAGTCCTGGGACCTCGCCACCCCCGGTCTCCTGAGACTGCCGTCCGGAAGGCTCGTGCGAGGCCGCGGGCCATCGACGGCGGCCGGGGAGTGACGCCAGGCCCAGGAGGCTTTCAGAAGTCCGTCGTGGCGCACAATCACTGGATCGTCACCCGGAGACGATTATCTCCCTCCGTGTAGCCTGAGCATTCAGGTCAATGGTCTTTAAGACTGCCAATGCTGAGCGATCCGTCCGTGACCCCCTGGCCGCCGGGCGGCTCGGACTTCTGCTCTGCCTCTCGCACGTAGGTGGCCGGGTCCCTGTCCACCGGGGGGACACCGGCGAAGTGCCTCGCCTCGAAGGCCGCGAAGGCGACGGCCAGGTCGTGGCGGAGTTGGAGCCGGGCGAGACGGCGGAAGTCAGTGAGGCCTTCGCGTTCTTCCTCAGCCATGTGATCACTGTTGGCCAGATTCACCGCGGCGACTGCGGCGTACCATTCATCACTGCCGACCTCATGGCCCACGACCGCGGCGATCGTGTCCCGGATGTCGTTGTGGTCGTGGATCGCGTCGAGGGTTTCGTCCTCGACGCGATCCGTGCGGCCCGCTCCTACCCCCACCTGCAGCAGCTCGGGGTAGAAGATCTCCTCCTCCGCCGCAGCGTGCAGTTCGAGGAACGACGAGAGCCGTTTCCACACCGCGGTCAGAGTTCCGGTGTCGGCCCGGCCGACCTGCTCCAGGATCGCAAAGAGCCGGCGCTGTTCGTGATGGTCGTCGAGGATCAGCTGGGTAATATCCACGGTGCCTCCTGGCGTCCGGCTCCGGCTCCGGCTCCCGGTCCGGCGAGACGGTACGCCAACACACTATGGGACCGCCCGCGTCGCGCTCGCTTCGCCCGCGGGCAGGTGACCGCGCTGCCCCGGGTCAGGGCCTGGTTGCGATGACGACGGTGGCGTTCAGCTCGTCGGAACTGGCCACCCGCGGGATCAGTCCGTCGCGGGTGACGGTGGCAACGGCCTGCGGCGCCTGGCGCTCGCTGGTCTCGAACAGCAGGCGGCCGCCCGGTGCCAGCCATTGTGGCGCAGCGGCACTCACCCGCCGCAGGACGTCGAGCCCGTCTACGCCACCGTCGAGTGCCACCCGCGGCTCGTGCACGCGGGCCTCCGGGGGCAGCAGCCCGATCTCGTCAGTCGGCACATAAGGAACGTTGGCGGCCAGGATGTCGACGCGGCCCCGCAACGTAGCGGGCAGCGGTTCGTAGAGGTCACCTTCGTACACCTGACCACCGGCGGCGGCGACGTTACGGCGGGCGCACGCCACCGCGGCGGGGTCGACGTCGGTGGCGTGCAGCTCGATCTGGCCCAGGGCCGCGGCCAGCGCGGCGCCCACCGCACCCGAGCCGCAGCACAGGTCGACCACGACAACCTGCCGCTGGCCGGCGGCCGGCCCCGGCCCGGCGGGGCTCGCGGCCGGGCCAGGGCTCGCGGCCGGGCCAGGGCTCGCGGCCGACCGGGCGAGGTCGGCGGCTTGGCGGACGAGGAACTCGGTGCGGCGGCGGGGGACGAAAACCCTGGGGTCGACGGATATCCGCAGGCCACAGAACTCCGCCCAGCCGATGACATGTTCGAGGGGTGCGCCGGCGACCCGCTGGTCGACCATGCCGTCGAGGTCGGCCGGCGTCCGGGCCGCGCAGAGGAGCAGCCGGGCCTCGTCCTCCGCGAAGACGCAGCCAGCGGCGCGGAGCCTGGTGACGATGACGGATTGGTCGTGAGGTGACGGTGAAGCTGACATGAGAGCGCCTTCCGGGATGCCAATGGGCGCTCTCCCGGCCACCTACGCCGGGTGGGCCGGACGGCCGTGGGATGAGAGCACCCGGCCTGATCTCGCGGTAATGGGTCCCACCTCCTTGGTCGTCCACTGCTGGAAACCGCAACATTACCTGGGCCGGATCCGCCGGGCCAGGCGGCACAGCGCCGCCAGGCACCGGGCCCGGACCCGAAACGGTTAGCCTCGTGAGCGACGGGCACCTCACGATGTGTCCAGGCTGGGGATGTGCGGGAATGATTAGCGAAGACGCCCTGCGCCAGATGTCGGTCGACGAGAGGGCCGCGCTGAGCCGGTGCCTGGCCGCGCTCGACGCCGAACTCCCGTCGTTGAGCGCGGGCGATCGGCGACGGAGACGGTTCGTGCTGCTGCTGACCGGTTCCTCGGTGGGCTTGATTCCGTGGATCGTGCTGCTCGCGATCACGTTGCCGCCCCGCTACGTGGCCGGCCACTGGACGCTGACCTGGGTCGGCTTCGACATCATTCTGCTCAGCCTGCTCGCCCTCACGGCCTGGCTGGCGTGGCGCCGCCGGCAGGCGCTCATAGTCACCGCCTTCCTCACCGCCGCACTTCTCGTCTGTGATGCGTGGTTTGACATCACCACGGCATCAGGACGTGCCGACACGATCTTGGCGATCGCGTCGGCGGTGCTCCTCGAACTGCCCCTCGCTGCGCTCCTCTTCGCGGTCGCGCGCCACCTCCTGCACTTCATGGTGTGCCGGGCGCAGGCTGCGCAGGGCACCCCTGACGGGCCAGCCGGGCTGCTCAAGATGCCGCTGCTCGGCGTGCGAAGGGAACCCGCCCAGCGCGGCCCATCCCGCTGACCGGAAACGCCGGGCGCGTTAACCGGAAATCACGCCAGCGTGGCGTCCCGTGCGGGATACCGGACTAATCCGAATAGCCACTTTGATAAGGGCTGGATACCACCGGCAAGGCTGCCGCAAGTAGATGATCAGGGGGTCCCGCGCCGTCATAGCGCACCGGCGTAGCCGGGTTTCAGACCTGTGACATATCCAGGTTCCTGGCTGCTCGGCCAGCAATGGAGGCTAATCTAGCCTCGACATGCAGAAGTGGCGTGTCTGGGGGATATAGCGCTTTCTGGTCAATAGATCGTTCCGGCTGGCCAGGCCGCTACCGGGACTCACGCCAGCCGGCGGCATCGCCGTGGAGGGGCTAGAGGCAGGTGGGCTCGGTTGGTTAGGCCGCTGACCGGCGACGATCCTCAGGAAGTCGCTGGTTACCAACTACGCGCCCGGCTTGGTGCGGGCGGCATGGGACGGGTGTATCTCGCATTAACGCGGGGTGGCCGGCCTCTCGCCATCAAGGTCGTGCGGGCGGAATTCGGCGACGACGAGGAGTTCCGGGACCGGTTCCGCCAGGAAGTAGTGGCCGCGCAGCGTGTTCATGGCCTGTACACGGCTCAGGTTCTCGACGCTGACCCGGACGCCCAGCCGCCGTGGCTCGCGACTGCCTACGTGCCCGGGCTTTCGCTGCAGCAGGCGGTCGCCGAACACGGCCCGTTGCCGCCGGAAAGCGTATTTCTGCTGATCGCCGGTGTCGCGGAAGCCCTCCAGGCGATCCACGCGGCCGGCATCGTGCACCGGGACCTCAAACCCTCCAACGTGATCCTCGCCGCGGACGGCCCGCGCGTCATCGACTTCGGGATCGCCTGGGCCGCCTCGGCGCCAGCGCTCACCCGCAGCGGCATCAGCGTCGGCTCCCCTCCGTTCATGGCTCCCGAGCAGGCCCGTGGCGATCCGACCACGCCATCGGTCGATGTGTTCGCGCTGGGCTCGCTGGCCACCTTCGCGGTCGCGGGGCGTCCTCCCTTCGGCGTGGACGGCGCGGTGCAGGTGCTCTACCGGGTGCTCAATGTGCCACCGAACCTGGACGGGTGCCCACCGGACCTGCAGGAACTCATCGGGCGCTGCCTCACTAAAGACCCGGCGCAGCGGCCGCGGACCAATGAGATCATCGACGCCTGCCGGGCCCGGACGGCCGACGGCAGGCTGGCGTTCGAGCGCTCGTGGCTGCCAGCGGCGGTGTTCGCTGTCGCGGTGGGCGGCACGGCGGCGCCCTTCGCCCCGCTCATCGCGGACAGCGGGGACGGGGGGCAGGTCGAGGCCGCCTCGGAATCGACGTTCCCGAGCGAGATCGGTCACTCTCCCGAAGAAGCGGCGGACGAGAGCACCACCTCGGGCCAGGTGCACGACCCTCCGGAGTGGTCCAGCGCGGATGCTTCCGCCCCCTGGATGCCGAACACCGGCGATCGCGTGCGAGCCGCCCCGGCTGGGCCGCCACCTCACGGGGGCGCGTCCCGTGATGGCCATGGGACATCGAAGAAGCCCTTGGTGGGTGCGGCCGTCGCACTCGTGGTGCTGGTCGGCGCCGTCGCCGCCGGCATCACCTTCTTGTCCCGCCCGGTCAGCGAGGGCTCCCCGGGCGGGCACAGCGGACCGCATGCCGTTGCCGCCTCCGGCTCGTCGGCTCCCACCCGCGGCGCCAGCGCGCATCCAACATCCAGCAAGGGCACGACAGGCACGTCGCGTTCGGGGCCAGTGCCGGCAGGCTCCCCGGGCTTGCCTCCGCAGCACTCGCGGGCCCCTCAGCCACCAGCAACGACACCCGCCGGGCCGGCCCCGTCCTCGGCGCCAGCGCCGTCCGGGCGGGCGGCCTTCGCCGGGACCTGGAGCGGCACTGTGAGCCAGCCCGGGTGGCGCGCCCCCAGCTGGGATGTCCAGCTAGACATCCCAGCCTCGGGTGATGGCGGCTATACCTCGGCGTCGCTCGGCTGCTCGGGAACGCTGATCCTGCCGGCCACCGCGACGACCACGATGGGCGCGAAAGCGGTGGCCAGCAGCCGCCCAGTGAACACGGGCTGCACGGTCAGGGCGCGGGTGACGCTGACCCTGTCCGGCTCGGACGGGATAAGCATGACCTGGACGCCCGTCGCGCATCCGCGCCTGGTCGGCACGGCCACGCTGGCTCGCAGCTAGCTGGGCCACCCAGGCCTGACCGGTAGCGGCCGCGGTTCCCGGCCCGCCTGGCCTGAGCCTGCCCTACCGGAGCGGACGGAAGAACGCGCGGATGTCCTCAGCGAGCAGGCGTGGCTCTTCCAGAGCGGCGAAATGGCCGCCGCGGGGCATCTCGGTCCACCTGGCCACCTGGAAATTGCGCTCGGCCAGTTCGCGCGGGGGATGGCCGGCCGGCACGAACTCGTTGGCGAAGATCGCGAAACCCGCTGGCACGCCAATCTGGTCGCCCGGCCGCAACGCGCTGCCCCAGCGCCCGTGTTCGTAGTACAGCCGGACTGATGAACCGATCGTCTGGGTGGCCCAGTAGATGGTCAGGTTGGTGAGCAACTGCTCCCGGGTGAACCGGGACTCCACGTCGCCCCCGCAGTCACTCCAGGCACGGAACTTCTCGATGATCCAGGCCGCGAGGCCGGCCGGGGAGTCGTTCAGCCCGCAGGCGACCGTCTGCGGCTTGGTGGCCTGAATGTGGGAGTAGGCGCCCTCGGCCCGGTCCCACCGCTCGACCGCGGCCAGGTAGTCCCGTTCCGCTGCCGACCACGGCTGCTCCGGCGTGCCCAGGTTCATGGCGCTCAGGTGGATGCCCACCACCGGCCCGGGATGGCGCAGGCCCAGGCGGCTGGTCACGCCCGCGCCGATGTCGCTGCCGTGTGCTCCGAACCGAGGGTAGCCGAGGCCGTCCCGCATCAGCCGGCACCACAGGTCGGCGATCGTGGTGTTGACCATTCCCGGTGCGGCCGGCCGGTCAGAGAATCCGTATCCGGGCAGGGATGTCACCACGACGTCGAAAGCGTCCTCGGCCCGGCCGCCATGCGCGGCCGGGTCGGTCAGCAGCGGGATCAGGTCCAGGTGCTCGGTGAACGAACTCGGCCAGCCGTGCGTGAGCACGATCGGCAGCGGGTCAGGGCCGTTGCCGCGCTCGTGGATGAAATGGACCCACAACCCGTCCACGCGGGCGCGGAAATGCGCGAACGTGTTGAGCGCCCGCTCCCGTGCCCGCCAGTCGAAATCGCCGGCCCAGGTGGCGAGCAGGTCACGCAGGTAGCCGACGTCCATGCCGCCGTCCCAGCCGGCCCCCGCGACCAGGCCGGGCCAGCGACTGCGCCCGATGCGCTGGCCCAGATCGTCGAGAACGGCATCGTCGACGGCGATAACAAACGGCTCGACCTGCACATTCTCAAAAATCGACACCATGCAACGGTAACAGCGGTGTTCATCCATCAGCCCGCGCGGCGGCGGCGGGCGCTGGTGCTCGATGGGTGCCTGCGGTAACCGCGGCAAGACCCAGGCCTACCGCCAGCGATCACGGTGGGTCAACGACGATGCCCAGGTTCTCGGCGATCAGGGGGGCGATATCCAGGAGCTGAGCGGTGGTGATGATGGCCCCGCGCAGCGAGTCGGGGCCGACGGTGATGCCGAGTTCCGCGCCGCGCAGATCCACCTGGTCCAGCGTGACCCCGGTGAAGTCGGACTCACTCAGCCGTGACTCCGTGAATACCGTCCTGGTGAGCTTCGCGCCCGAGAAATCCACGTGCCGCAGCAGGCACTCGTGGAAGCTGACCTCGGTCAGCAGCGCGCCCCGGAAGTTCACCGAGTCGAGCTTGCATCCGTGAAAGGCAACCCGGCGCAGCTCGGCCCCGAACGCGGAGACGCCCGCGACCACACCTCCGATGATCGTCGCATCCAGCCAGCTCGTCTCGGCCATGTCGGTACCGGCCAGCCGGACGTCACGGAGCCAGACATCGATGAACCGGCTGCGCCTGAGCTGCCCTCCCTGGAGTGACACCTGGGTGAAGGCGCATTCAAGGAATTTGGCGTTCGCCGCACTTGGCTCGTCGAAGGTGAGCTCGCTGAACCGGACGGTGTCGTACTGTCCGTGCGCGGCCAGCCCTCCCGAGTGCGGCGTCAGCATGGCGGCGTAGGGAAGATCGGCGAGTTCGCCTGGTGCCATAGGGGTCCCCGGAGTGGGCTAGATGGGCGGAACATGCCCGCACCCGGCGGGCGGTGCGTGCCCGACCACGCTAACCGACGACGCCCCGGCACGGTCACCTCCCGGGCGGGCCCCGCAGGGCCCGCCCGCGCGGGGAGCGGCACCTAGCTGCCGGGCGTGCTGCTGCCGGAGGGCTGGCTGCCGCCGGACGAAGAACTCCCAGAAGGCCGGCTCCCGCCGGACATGTGGGTGCACTTGTGCGTCGTTGACGAGCCGGGCTGGCCGGACGGCTTCGACGACGCCGGCTTCGGCGACGCCGTCGCGGACACGGTGGTCGCCGAGGACGTCGAGTGAGATGTCCCCACCGTGGCCGCCGAGCCTGTGGACGCACTGGCCATAGTCAGCCCGAGGCCCAGGCTCGCGCCGAGGACACCGGCGCCAATGGCGGTGCCGATAAGCGGACGGGTGATTCTCACACGGTTCTCCTTACCGAACTGCGGGCTCCGGGACCGGCTGGCCCCGGAGCGGGCCAGGTAGGCCCGTGAGCTCCAGTAGGCGTGGCGGAGTTCGGCGGTCCCTGCGGGGCGCCTATCATTTCGCGCTGAGCGGGCCAGGGATCCTGCAGGTGGCGGGCTGTGGCCGCCCGCGGCGGCCGCGTGCGGCACGATGAGGCGGTGACTGTGAAGCACGCGACCTCGAGTGTCTATGTCTTCTCCCGCCGGGCAGCCGGGTGGCGGGTCGGGCTCATCAAGCATCCGCGCTTCGGCCGGATGATGCCGCCGGGCGGTCATGTCGAGGCCTACGAAACGCAGGCTGAGGCCGCACTTCGCGAGGTAGCCGAGGAATCTGGCCTGTCGGTGCGGCTGGTGGATCCCCTCGCCGCGGCGCTGCCCCACGGTTTCGCGCCGGTCCTGGTCGCGCCACCCTGGTGGATTGTCGAGCATCCAGTCCCGGCGGACAATCATCTCGCCCAGCCGCATGTCCATGTGGACCATCTGTACCTGGCCCAGGCTCGCAGCTCCCAGCCAGTCACCGAGCCAGCACATCCGTTCGGCTGGTACGCGGCGGGCGACCTGGCCGGGCTGGTCATGTTCGACGACTCACGGACCCTCGCCGGGTCCTTGCTGGCCCATCTGGACGGAGCCGATGACGGCGACGGTCCCGCGATCCTGCGCCAATATCAGGCGTGATGGGTCAGGCGCGACCTTGATCAGGGGCGATCGCTTTCCGCCGTGCCGGTCCACAGAGCGCGGACGGCATCGATGCTGTCCGCGTCGGCGGCGTCCTTGTCCGGGCGGTACCTGACCACCCGGGCAAATCGGAGGGCCAGGCCGCCTGGGTACCGGGAGCTGGCCTGCACGCCGTCGAAGGCGATCTCCACGACCAGTTCGGGGCGCACCCGCAGCACCCCGTGCGCGTCCCGCAGATCGCCCGCGGGGCGTGCCTCGGCGGAATCGGCGAGTTCCAGCAGTCTCTCCGTCTGCCAGCCGAGCACCTGGTCGGTCAGCCCTTTGAAGGTCTTTCCCAGCATGACCAGGTCGCCTGTGGCGGGATCACGGGCCCCTAGGTGCAGGTTGGACAGCCATCCGCGGCGCCGCCCATGCCCCCACTCGGCTGCGAGCACGACCAGGTCCAGCGTGTGCCGAGGCTTGACCTTGATCCACTCGCCACCTCGCCGGCCGGCCGTGTACGGCGCGTCGAGGGACTTCACGACCACGCCTTCGTGCCCGGCCGCGACGGCGTCGGCGAAGAATGCCTCTGCCGCCGCGACATCCCCGGTCACCATGCGGGGGACGAGCAGATCCGCGCCCACCACCGTCGCCATCAGGGAGTTGCGCTCGCTCGCCGGCACGTCGATCAGGTCCCTGCCGTCGAGATGCAGGAGGTCGAAAAAGAAGGGCGTCAGTGGCACGTCCGCGCGCAGGGGGCGGGTATCGAGCTGGCTGCCGACCCGGCCCGCGGTGACCTGGAACGGCTGCGGGCGGCCGTCTTCGCGCAGCGCGATTACCTCCCCGTCAAGCACCAGGGAGCGCGCGCCGAGGGCCAGCACCGCGTCGGTGACCTCGGGGACCCGCGGTGTGATGTCGTCGAGCGTGCGGGTGAACACGCTGACCTCGTCATCCTGCCGGTGAACCTGGATCCGGATCCCGTCGATCTTCCACTCGGCCGCCGCCGGTGAGAGCCGCTCGAACGCGGCGGCCATGCTGGGCGCCGCCGCGGCCAGCATCGGCCGCAGCGGCCTGCCCACCTGCAAGCTAACGGAGCGCAGCGCCGCAATGGCCGCTGCCGGGCCTGAACTGGTCAGCGCGGCCACCGCCACCGCAGGAAGCGATCCGCCGAGCAAGTACGCCCGGCGGACCTCCTCGGTGGGTACTCCGGCCGCACTGGCCACCGCCTCCACCATCAGGCCTTCGAGCGCACCCTGCCGCAGGTCACCAGCGAGCAGCCGGACCAGGAACGAGCGCTCGCCGGGCGTGGCCCGCTCGAAGAGTTCCGCCAGGAGCCGCCGCCGGTCCGCTTGTGAGCCGGGCCCGGTGATGCTGCCGACGGCCGCGAATGCCGCGTCGGTCTCGGCCAGGGTGAGCGGCGGCCCCGTGGCGGTGGCCGCCGAGCCGCCATCCCCGGCGGCCACGGCCTGGGTGGCGGTCAGGTCGGCGCGCAGCAGGTCGCCAAGGGCCGCATAGCCCACCCCGATCTGGCGCTGGCGCAGTTCGCCGGCCAGGAATGCCACCGCAACCGGGATTTCGGCGGGACTCGCCCGGCGCAGCAGCGCCGCGATGTCACCGACCTTGGCGCGGCGTCCAGGCGCTGCGGCAACCGAGTCTGACGTTCGCACCATCTCCTGCAGAAGCACACCGGTATTGTGCATGATGCCGCCGACCCTTCCTGGCGCCCGGAAACGCAGCGCGAGGGAAGCCGTGTCACCAGCGGGGCCAGATTTGTTACTTGCGAGTACTTGACCCTCATACCTACTTAGCGGTAACTTCCCCCCGATTGCTCTGATGCGGCGCATGTCACCCGGAGCGGTCGTTGCCCCCGTCAACGGTGCCGGTACCCAGATCTCATTGAGCTTGCCTGCACCACGTAGCACAGTGGCAGGAGCCGTCATGGCCTCGTCCGAGAACAGCACAGCAGATCGTCCCGCGCGGCCGCAGCTTGGCCAAGTCCGCTGGCGGCGGTTCGCCATCCTCTTCGTCCCGGCACTCGCCACGGCGGGCGTCTTGATCGGGCTGACCGCCAAGGGCGCGCTCGCCACCAACATTTCCGTATCGGGAAGCGCCTTCGAGATCAGTTCCAGCCAGCTGAATGGAACCGGGTTCGAGCAGTTCGGCGGTCAGGTGACGGGCGGCAACGCCACGCACCCGGTGGCGATCTCCGGGATCCGGACCGCGACTCTCGCCAACCTGTGCCAGAGCGTCGCGGTGGGTCCCATCACGCTCAGGATTAGCGCGGGCGGGGGAGGCACTCCGGTGTCGGCGAGCAACCTCATCGTGGACGCGGACCAGCAGTCCGGCAACGCGACATTCCACAACATCACCATCGGGCAGGACGCCGGCACGCTGACCGAAGACCCGGGCGTCACCGGCCAGGCCGGCGGGTTCGGCGAGCAGGCGGATTCGGTCACGATTGACAACCTGCGCCAGAACACGTGGCTGACCACCGCGGGCACGTTCACACTGCCGGGCTTCAGCCTCACCTTTGGAAAAGCCTGCTACTGATGACCGCTTCCGAGGGCGGCCAGGGCTCCGCCGGGCAGGACCCGGTGGAGCCTCTGTCGCTGAACTCCGCCCCCGCCAGCAGGCGGCGGGCTTTCCGGATATGGCGGCGCAGCCGCCCGTTCTGGGGAGGCCTGCTGCTGCTTCTCGCTGGCCTGGAGATGATCGCCATCCCGCTGCTCAGCGTGCTGGCGCATACGTCGCTGAAGGTCATCATTTACATCGGGATCGGCGGCGTCTTCGGCGTACTGATCGGTGGCCTGCTCATGGCGTGCGGGCTGCTGATCTGGTTTCACCCGTCGCAGCGGACCTTCTACGCGATCGCCGGAGTGCTCCTCGCCGTCGTGTCCTTCGTTGCGACGAATCTGGGCGGGTTCTTCGCCGGCATGCTGCTCGGCGTGACTGGCGCATCGCTGAGCTTCGGCTGGGCGCCGGTCACGGGGCGGGAGCCGCCCGCCCGGCGGCATCGGCGACCGCACCACGACGACCCATCGGGCGGCCTGGGCATCGTGCTCCGGGACCAGGCGGGTGGCCGCGCCGCACCGGGCGACCATCGCCGGAGCGGCGATCGGCTGATGGCCCTGGCCATCACCCCGCTCGTCCTGTCCGGGCTGGTGCTTCCAGGCTCACTGGGCAGTTCGATGCGGCCCGCTTCGTCGCAGTTGATCTGCATCATCCCGATCCCGTTCATCTGCCCTGCTCCGTCGCCCACGCCGTCACCGGCCGCCTCAGCTACGCCGACTCCCACCGTGCTGCCAACCACCGTGCTGCCCACCGGCGTGCTGCCCACCCCCAGCCCCACGGTGACCGGCACGCCGGATCCGGGGGCCAGCGGCTCGACCCAGCCCACTGCGTCGCCGAGCGCCAGCGCGACGGCCCAGCTGAAGGCCCCGGCACCTGGGCAGCTCGCTGCGGCCGCCCGGTCCGTCCTGACGGCCGACTCGGCGCTCCTCGAAGGCCTGTCCTACGACGGGGTCGCGCAGGTGGCCACCGCAGCCGGGGCCGTGACGATGATGAAGTTCACCATGAGCTCGCTCACCCTTACCGGCAACATCGCCCTGACCGTCAGTGAGGGCGGGGGTACGGCCGTGACACGGAGCTCGTCAATGCACTTCGGAGGGCCCGTGGTCCTTTACGCGACCAAGCTGTCAGGTGACCTGCTCGGCGTCCCGGTGACCATCACGCCGACCAGCCCTTTGGCCACCATCCTGCAGGTCCTGGCGCCGGTCACCCGGGCGGTGCCCGTTCCGATGACAAATGTGGTAACCGACCAGCCCTACACCACCGCGGGCTCGCTGCAGGCAGGCGGCCTGCAGATCGGAGCCTGAGCCGGGTCAGGGCTGGGCCCGGGGCGGACCCCGGGCCCGCCGCCAGGCCAGGCCGCCCTACGGCGTGCGCACCTGCCCGTTGACGTCGGCGGTCTCCGGGTCAGTAGCCGGAGGGCTGTCATCTGGTCCCGTGGCCGCCGTCATGGGCCGGCCTGAGTCATGCGGCTTGGCGGAGAATGCCGGTCCCCGACGGCGCAGCACGGCCGCGACCGCGGTGCCGACACCGAGCATGACCATTCCGGCCAGGGCCTTCGGCCAGCGGCGACGGCGGGCCGACGGGGCGGGCTCGAGCCGGCGCGCGGTGGCCACCAGCATGCCCGAGAGCTTCGGCGCGATCCGCTCCGCCACGGCGTGCCCGGAGCGCTCAACGCGCGGGGCCGCCCACACCCTGGCATCGTGCACACTCTGCTGCGCCGTCTCACGCGCGCTCTTGGCGAGCGGGGTGGCCTGCGCAGCGGCCCGGTGAGCCTGCCGCCGGGCACTCTTCGCTCCGGCCTGGGCCTGCCGCCGGGCACTCTTGGCCCCAGCTCGGGCCGCGACCTTAGCGTCCTGCTTTCTGCTTCTAAGGGACACGATGAACCTCCCAAGTATGCTCCCGCCGATGTCACTTCCCCGGTCGGCCGCGCTCAACCATTTGTTCGCCGCTTCGTCGCATACATCCGGACGTGCGAGGATAGTGTCAAGGCCGGAACTGCGGGCAGAGGGTCGCCATTGCCCCGACGGTTCATGCGAGGATGCCAGCCATGACTAAAACGCTCACCGCGACACTGCGGACCAACGAGGGACCGATAGTGATCCGGCTGTTCCCGGATCATGCACCGAAGACCGTCCGGAATTTCGTCGAACTGGCCGAGGGCAAACGCGAGTGGAAGGATCCGCGCACCAGGAAGGCCAGCACGGCCAGGCTCTATGACGGGACGGTCTTCCACCGGGTGATCCCGAACTTCATGATTCAGGGCGGGGATCCGCTCGGCACCGGGACCGGCGGCCCGGGCTACCAGTTCGGTGACGAATTCCATCCGGACCTCTCGTTCAGCCGGCCCTACCTGCTGGCCATGGCTAACGCCGGGCCGGGCACCAACGGCTCCCAGTTCTTCATCACCACCGTCCCCACCCCCTGGCTGACTGGTAAGCACACCATCTTCGGCGAGGTAATCGAGGGCACCGACGTGGTGGACAGGATCGGCAGCATGGCGAGGGACGGCCGGGACCGCCCGGCCAAGGATGTGGTCCTCGAATCCGTCGAGATCGAGGGCTCCGACGACGCTGCGGGATCCGCAGGCTGAGCGGTGGATGAGCCTGCGGCGCCGGGTGCCGATGCCGGTACCGGCCCGCCGACCTGCTACCGGCATCCGGGCCGGGAAACGTACCTGTCGTGCGTGCGATGCGGCCGTCCCGCCTGCCCCGACTGCCTCCGCTCGGCCCCGGTGGGCCAGCAGTGCGTGGAATGCGTCCGGGAGGGGAACAAGGGCGTTCGCCAGCCGACGGCTGTCTTCGGCGGCCGCATGGTCGCGGGCGCAACGGTCAGCTGGGTCCTCGTCGGCCTCAACGTGCTCCTCTACCTGGCCGAATGGGTGTATCCGCGGACTGTCGACTACCTGGCCATGGTGGCCAGCCTGAATGATGGGGCGGTCCACCAGGTCATCGGCGTCGCGCACGGGCAGACGTACCGGCTCATCACGTCAGCGTTCATTCACGAGACCGGGCTGGGCGGGCTCGGCCCGGCGCACATCATCTTCAACATGTGGGCGCTGATCCTGGTCGGCCCGGCGCTCGAGCGCCTGCTCGGCCACCTGCGCTTCCTGTCCCTCTATCTGCTCAGCGCGCTCGGCGGGTCGGTGCTCTTCTACCTGCTCGCCCCGGCGAGCGAAGTAGCCCTGGGTGCCTCAGGTGCGATATTTGGCCTGTTCGGCGCCTATTTCGTGGTGTCCAGGCGGCTGCGGCTGGACACCCGGGGAATCGTGATCCTGATCGCCCTCAACCTCATGATCAGCTTCGCGTTCAGTTCGGCCATCGCCTGGCAGGCTCACGTCGGCGGTCTCATCGCGGGCACCTTGATCGCCGTGGCCTACGCGTACGCGCCGCGGAACCAGCGGATGCTGATACAGATCGGTGCCACGGTGGCCGTGCTGGCCGTGCTGGTCATCGCCGTGCTGTCGCGTAATAGCGCACTCGCCGTGTCCGCGTTGGGCTGATCAGCGCCACTTGGTGGAGAGAACCACCCCGGAGATGATGAAGACGAACCCGATGATGAGGTTCCAGTCCGACAGCGCCGAGACAGGCAAGCTGCCCTGGGTGACGTAGAACAGGGCAATCCAGGCCAGCCCGATCAAGAGGCAGCCCAGCATGGCGGGCACCAGCCAGCGGGGGCTGACCTTGCTCCTGGACGGTCTGGGCGGCGGGGTGTAGACCGCCTTACTTCTCACGCGAGACTTGGGCATGGTCGCTCTCCTGGCTGGGGCCTGTCATGCACTCGGCCCGAGTGTAACGCTGCGGGCACCATGCCCGACTTGCTCCTGAGGGCCTGCGTCGTCGCCCCGGGCGGGGCAAGCCCTCCCCGGCCCGGGGCCTGAGCGTCAGCCACCGCCACCACCGCCACCGCCACCGCCACCAGTCGGGGTAGCTGTCGCCGAAGGTGTCGCGGAAGGTGTCTGACTCGCTGAGGCGGACGGCGATGCCGACGCCTGGGCCTGGGCCACGTAGATGGTCACCGTCGAGCCCTTCGGCGCCGTGCCATTGGCAGGCTGCTGCTGGAAGACGTTGCCCGGGGTGGCGCTGGCCGGTCCGGCCGCCTGCACCACATTGACCTTGAATCCCTCCCCGCTCAGGATCGACTGCGCGGTCGCCTGCGGGTCACCGACGACGTTGGACACCTGGACGCCGCCCCCGGACACGAAGATCGTGACCTTGCTGCCCGGCGCCACTAGCGTTTGCGCAGGCGGCGACTCCTTCACAACGGTCCCGCTAGGTTTGGTCGAGTTTGGATCCGACACGATGTTCACACTGAAGTTCTTGTTCTCCAGGGTGTTCTGGGCATTGGCCTGCTGCTGGCCGACCACATCGGGGACCTTGACCAGTTGCGGCCCCGTTGACACGTAGATGGTCACCACCGAGTTAGGCGCGACCTTATTGCCGAACTGCGGGTTCGTGCGGTCCACCTGGCCCTTGGGATAGGTCTTTGATGCCTCGTACACGATCTTGGGCTGCAGCCCTGCTTTCACGACCGCCGCCGTGGCCTGTGACTGGGTCATCCCCACCACCGACGGCACCGCGTCGGTCTTGCCCCCGCTGCTGAGCACCAGGAAGGTAACCAGCACGAGGGCGAGGGCGAGAATCCCGGCCAGGACCCACCACAGTGTCTTCTTCCGGCCGCTGCTTCCGCCCCCGTACGTGCCGTCCTGGGGCCCGTACTGGTACGGCGGTATCGCACCGGTCCGGCCGTCCGTCGAGGGGGCGCCGAGGCGCTGGGTACTCGGGTACATCTCAGCGTTCTGCGGCGGCGCCGCGACCGGCACGCCAGAGAGGGCGCGCTGGATGTCGGTGCGCATCTCCGCCGCCGACTGGTACCGGTCCGCGGGGTCCTTGGCCATCGCCTTCAGCACGATCGAGTCGGCCCAGGCCGGGATCTCCGGGTCCACCCGGGACGGCGGGATGGGATTCTCCCGGACATGCTGGTAGGCGATCGCCACCGGCGAATCACCGGTGAACGGGGGCCGCCCGGTGAGCAGTTCGTACAGCAGGCAGCCCGTGGAGTAAAGGTCGCTGCGCGCGTCCACCCGCTCGCCCCGGGCCTGCTCGGGGGACAGGTACTGTGCGGTCCCGATGACCTGGGCGGTCTGGGTCATGGTGGCCTGCGCGTCGCTCACGGCCCGGGCGATGCCGAAGTCCATCACCTTGACCTCGGCCGACCGGGTCAGCATCACGTTGGCCGGCTTGATGTCACGGTGCACGATGCCGTGCCGGTGGCTGTAGTCGAGGGCCCGCAGCACGCCGTCGGTGATCTCCAGGGCCCGTTCCGGCAGCAGCCGCCGGTCCTCCCTGAGCAGGTCACGCAGGGTCCGGCCGTCCACGTACTCCATCACGATGTAGGGGACGTTCTCGGGCCCTTCCATGTCCTCGCCGGTGTCATACACCGCGATGATCGAGGGGTGGTTGAGCGAGGCGGCGGACTGGGCCTCGCGACGGAACCGCGCCTGGAAGGTCTGGTCCCGGG
>JAWWPY010000072.1:0-3097 GCA_033854735.1 Streptosporangiaceae bacterium
GGTCGACCGCGTAATAGTGAACGTCATTGCCGACCGTGACCATGGGCTCGGCAAAAGTTGTTGGGCGCGCCCAGCTGAAGCCCATGCCCTCGTCGCAGGACACGTCCACGATCAGGCTGCCCCGCCCGAAAGCGGCCAGGTCGCCGGCGGTGACGAACATCAGCGGTGCCTCGGTGTCCTGCAGCACGCAGTTGACCACGATGTCGTGCTCGGCGAGAAAGGCCGCCAGCGGTATCCGGCTGGTCCCGCGCACCATGTGGCAGCGGCTGGGGTCGCCGGTGTCCTGCTCGAAGTGCACCATGCGCGCCGAGTGGATCGGGGAGGCGACGGCGTTGATGTCACGATGGGTCAGGACGTCAACGTCGTTCACGCCGTGCGCGTTGAGGGCCGTCACCGCACCCCGGCCGGTAGCCCCGAAGCTGATGACGGCCGCCCGGAGCCGGCGGCCATAGTCACCCGTCGTCCCGATGAGTTGCAGGGCGTGCAGCACCGAGGAGTAACCGGCCAGTTCGTTGTTCTTGTGAAAGACATGCAAGCTGAACGAGCCGTCGGCATTCCAGTAATTCATCGCCTCAAAGGCGATCAGGGTCAGCCGCCGCTCGATGCTCAGCTGGGTGATCTCCTCGTCCTGGACACAATGCGGCCAGCCCCACAGGACCTGCCCGCCCCGCATCTGCTCGAGGTCCTCGGGCTGCGGCTTGGGCAGCAGGATGACGTCGCATTCCGTGAGGAGCTCCTCACGGGTGCGCAGCCCCGCCACGCACGATGCCAGCTGGCCATCGGGCACGCCGAACCGCTCGCCGTAGCCGCGCTCGAGATAAATGCGTTCCCGCAGGCTGGGATCAATCCGCTCGACGTGCAGCGGATGGATCGCCAGCCGCTGCTCGTTCTCCTTCCGTGACCGCGCTACCACTCCGAGGCTGAGCTCATCCACGCGCGCTCCCTCACTCGAGACCGACCCCAGGAAATCATGCGCGGTTCCCGTCAGCCGGGATCGCCCAGAAGCTCATCGCCGGGTCAGGCCGGCCGGTCAGGAACTGGTGGTTCCGAGTGCCGCCGTGATTTCCTGGATGGCCTCGGCCTCGGCTGGGCTCACGGTCTGCCCTTCCTCCTTGTGCGCTGCCGCGACCTTGCCTGCGAGGGCCAGGACGAAGTGCCGGTACTCGACCAGTTCCTCAGTCGTCGCCTTGCTCTCGAGCAGTGCCGCCGCGTCGCGGAGGTGCTTCAGCCCGTTCTCCCTGAGTTCGGCGGCAGAATGATACCTGGTGTGATCTGCCTCGGGCTTCGCCGCGACGATCTCGTCGAGGAGCTCGCTCTCACCGTGCTGGGCGCGCGCTTCGACGTAAGCCTTCGACATCGCGATTGACTCGCGGATCATCCCCCCGCGCGCCGCGGTGACCACGATCATGCCCGCGCTCGGCGGGCCCTCGAGCACCACCTTCCACTCCTCCGGTGCGAAGGCCGTTTTTGACGTCATTCGAAGCTTCTTTCCTGTCGACGTGACACGGGAGTAGAACGTGTGATCGCGATCATCCCCGGGCCCGAGCCGGCCGACACCAGCCGAGGGCCACAGATGTGCTGAGGTCCGCCGCCAAGATTCCACAGTTCGGTGGCACCGAGCGCCTCGGAGTACCACCGCGCGGCCGCCGCGGCAGCGGGCACGGCCAGCATCACCGAGATCACCAGAGGATGAGCCTCGGTCGTCATCAGCTGCTTTCCAACGTGAGCGCCTTATGACCTGACACGCTAGAAGCTGTCTGGCACCTCGTGGAGCCGTCGGCCGTGCAACTGCTGGTGGGATCGTGACAGTGGCTGGCCGGCGAGCCGGGCGGTGAGGCCGGCGTTGAAGTTGGGGCATTGCGTGATGTCCTCGTGGGGGCAGCGCAGCCCGTGCCTGATGGCTTCGCGGGCGGCCTGCGCCGTGGCGATCTGCTCATCAAGTTCCGCAAGCTTGCGCTGCGCGAGCTGCCTCCAGCCAGGCGTGCCGTCGCGCGGTGCCATGAGGGCTTTCTGCTCGGCGAGGGTGAACCCCGCGTCGCTGTAGAGCCGGATGGCGGCGACGAGCCTGGCCGCCGATTCGGGGTAGCGGCGCTGCCCGGAGATCCTGGCCGGCGCGGGGAGCAGGCCGAGTTCTTCGTAGTAGCGCAGGGCCGAGGCGGTGACGCCGGCGCGGCGGGCCAGCTCGCCGATGGTGAGCAGGCAGCCGGGCATGTTGACTTCAGGTGCACTTGAAGGCATTGACTGCCGGCCATGGGAACACGACATGAGGGAAGCATGCCACGGCCCGTGAGGCGGGTAGTGACCGCGGCCGTCGAGCGCGGGGTCGCGAGCGCCGGGATAGCCGCCGTGCGCGCCCTGGACCGCGACGTCATCGGCCAGGGCCATCATCCCCGGGGCGCGGCCGGGAGTGTGACCGGCTGGGTGTTTGCCCACCGCCCGTCCAACCGGCAGCGCAACGGCTGGGTGGTCTCGCTGCTCGAAGTGCAGCCCGCCGACCAGGTCCTTGAGATCGGCTTCGGCCCCGGCCTCGCGGTCGCGGAACTGGTCCGCGCCGGCGCAGGTCACGTGTATGGCATCGACCATTCCGGCGTGATGCTCCGGCAGGCGTCCAGGCGCAACGCCGCCGCCATCCGGGCCGGCCGGGTCACCCTGATCAATGCCTCGGCCGATCAGCTTCCGGCCGCCCTCGACGGCCCCTTCGACGCCATCCTCGCCGTCAACTCCCTCGGGTTCTGGCCCACGCCCGCTGAACGGCTCGCCGAGCTGCGCCGGCGGCTCGCACCCGGCGGGCGCATCGCCATCGCATCCCAGCCCCGCTGCCCCGGCGCCACGGCGGGCACGTCCCGCTGCGCCGCCGATGAGGTCGAGAACCTGCTGCGGAGCGCCGGCTTCACGCAGATGAGCACCGAAACCCTCCCCCTCGGCCCGCCCGTGATCTGCGTCCTCGCGCGCTAAGCGGGATGAGGCTTACGGGAAGCGTTCTTTCAAACCGCTAGAGGGCGGGGGCGAGGGTTACTCCCGCCGCGCGCAGGTCCGCGACGGCTTTCGCGGTCGAGTCGGGGGCGACGCCCGCGGTGAGGCCGAGCAGGACGCGGGT
>JAWWPY010000073.1:0-37347 GCA_033854735.1 Streptosporangiaceae bacterium
GCCGGTGGATTCTGCCCACGACAGCCGGGCTGGGCGGTCCGCCGTGCCGCGCGCGAGCCGGACGGCGGGCCGCCTGGCCGCCCGCCCACCTGACGAGCAAGGCCGTCGCCAGGCGGAGCCGCTCGCCGGCGTCGTGAACTCGGTGCAGGCGGCCCTCCAGGTCGGAGAGGAACTGACTGACCTGCGCCGCTACGAGCGCCTCCAGCACCTGCTCCACGTCGGGGAAGTAGTTGTACAAGGTCGCCCGCGCCACCCCGGACCGGCGGGCCAGGGCGGTCATCACCAGTCCCGACGCTCCCTGCGCGGCCACGAGGTCCGCGGCGGCGTCAAGGATCCGGGCCCGGGTGCGCCGCTTGTGCTCGGCCACCGAGGCCAGCCATCCGTCCGCCAGCCCAGGATCTCCAGCTACACCTTCAGACATTTCAGCAACGACCTTAGACAGTTGTCCAACATATGTCCAGGGTGTCTTGCCTGACCACACCGTGGGCCCCACCGTGAAGCCATGCGTCCCGGGTGTTCCGCGCTGGCATTGGCCGTGACTCAGCTGCGCCGGGCACCAGTCCGGACCGCCCTGCTCGTGCTGACCGTGGCCGCCTTGATATTCGTCGTGGAGTTCCTGGCCACGCTGTCCCAGACGCTGCAGGCGTTCAGCACCGGCGCACTGGCCCATGACCGGGCCGACGTGTTCGTCTACGCCGCCGACGCACGGGGCAGCCTCGACGCCAGCCGCCTGCCCCCCGGGCTGGCCGGACGGGCCTCACGGGTGCCAGGTGTGGCCGCAGCGACGAACCTCGGGGTGTTCGACTTCACGGTGACGGCGCGCGGATCGTCATTCGCCCTCGCCCTCTTCGGCGGCGGCGCCGGCGCCGGCACCGCCGCACCCATCCGCGGGCGGGTACCCGGGCCAGGCCAGGGACTCGCCGACTCCAGCGAGGCCGCCGCCGGGCTCGGGATCGGGCAGCGGATCACGCTGCGGCCGGGCGGCGCCACGATCCGCATGGCCGGGCTCGCGAGCGGAATCCGCTACGACGGCGTGATGACCGTGTGGACCACGTTCGCGACCTGGCAGCGGGCGGTCGCGGCGGCGGATCCGGGGGCCCCGGTGGGGATCGCCAATGCGCTGGCCGTGCGGGCCCGGCCTGGTGTCAGCGCGGCTGTGCTCGTCCGCCGCCTGAACGCGGCGCTGCCGGGGACCGAGGCTTTCACCCGGTCCGCCGCCGTGGCCGACGTCCCTGGTGCGGCCATCATCGCCGCGACCTTTGACCTGCTGATCGCCACCGCGTTCGCGGTCGCCGTGCTCGTGGTCGGGTCGGTGTTCCTGCTCGTCACGATCCAGCGGCTGCACGGCTGGGCGGTGCTCCGGGCGCTGGGCGCCTCGACCGCGCACGTCGGGCTGGCGGTTATCGCCGAGGTCCTGCTCGTGGTGCTGGCGGCGTCAGCGCTCGCCTCGGCGGCCCTGGTCGCGGTCACGGCGGCGTCGAGCGCCACCTTCCCGGTTCGCGCGGCGCCCTCGCTCGTCGCGGCGACCGCCGCGGCGATGGTGGTGGGCTCGCTCGGCAGCGCCCTGCTGCCGGTGCGGCGGATCTCGCGCCTGGACCCAGCCTCCGCGCTGGCCCGGACCTGACCGGAAGGGGATCTGCAATGCGATGGTCACTGCTTGAGCTGTGGCGGCGGCGCGGCCGGTTCGCCGGCATGATCGCGACCCTCACCGCGCTCTGCGTCCTCGCCATCATCCTGCTGGCTCTCTCGGCCGGCCTGTGGGGCGGCGCTACCGGCGCGGTGCAGCAGTCCTCGGCCGATCTGATGGTCTTCTCCCCCGGCAGCCTCGGCACGTTCGCGCGCAGCCGGATGCCGCTGGCTGACCTGCCCCGGCTGGCCCGGATCCGGGGTGTCGCCGCCGCGGGGGCGCTGGGCACGCTGGCGCTCACGGTGACCACCCCACGCGGGACGGTCGATGTGGCCGCCATGGGCGTGCTGCCGGAGCGGCCGGGCGCACCGGCCCGGGTACTGGCGGGCCGGCGGCCCGCGGCGGGAGCGCCCCATGAGGTCCTGGCCGACATCGCGCTGCGGGCCGACGGCGTCCGGCTGGGCAGCGAACTGAGAACCGAGGCCCGGACCGCGCCACTGCGCGTGGTCGGTTTCGTGGCCGATACCCGCTACCAGTTCCTGCCCACGGTGTGGACGAGCATCGCCACCTGGCAGGTCCTGCAGGCCCGGCTGCAGCCGGAGACCCGCGGCCTGCCCGCGGAGGCGCAGGCCCTCACCGTCCGGCTCGCGAGGGGCGCGCCGCCCGGGCGGGTGGCCCGGGCCATCGGGGCGCTGCTGCCCGCGTCGGCGCTGCCCCGCGCCGAGGCGGCGCTGCGGATCCCCGGGGCCAGCCAGATGCGGTCCACCATCGACGAGCTGATCGGCGCGTCCCTGGCCGTGGCGACCGTGGTGACCACCCTGTTCTTCGCGCTGATCACCGCCGAACGCCGCGGCGAGCTGGCCCGGCTGCGCGCGTTCGGCGCCCCGGCCTGGCGGATCGCCGGCGGATTGGCTGTCCAGGGAGAAGCGGCCGTGGCCGTGGGTGTCGCCGCCGGGTACGCGGGGGCCATCGCGCTGCTGGCGGCCGCCCCGCCCAGTTTCCCCGCCGTGGTCACCGCCGGGTCCGCCATGGGACTTGCGATCGCGTTCCTGATCACCGGCGCGATCGGCGCCGGGGCCACGCTGATCAGCGTGGCCAGGCTGGATCCGGCCACAGCCATGGGAGCCGTGTGATGCCCGGGGCGAGCGCGCCCGTCGTCCGCCTCACGGGCGTGAGCAAGTCCTTCGGCCATGGTGCCGCCGCCATCACGGCCCTGCACGCGGTCGACCTGGCCGTCTGGCCCGGCGAACTGGTCTGCCTCATCGGGCCCTCCGGATCGGGCAAGTCAACCCTGCTGTCCGTGGTGGGCGGCCTCCTGGCGCCGGACAGCGGGACCGCGCAGGTCGGCGGGATCGACGTGGCCGCGCTGCCGCGCCAGGCCCGCGCCCGCTTCCGGGCCACCCAGGTCGGATTCGTATTCCAGTCGTTCAACCTGGTCCCGTTCCTGACCGCGCGGGAGAACCTCATGCTGATGGCATCTCTCGCCGGTCAGCGCCGGGCGGCAGCGCGCCTGCGGGCCGACAGGCTACTCGAAACGCTCGGCCTCACGGGACGGTCCCGGCACCTGCCGGGACAGCTGTCGGGTGGCGAGCAGCAGCGGGTGGCCATCGCCCGGGCGCTCATCAACGATCCCGCGGTCCTGCTGGCGGACGAGCCGACCGCGAGCCTCGACACCGAGCGAGGCCAGGCGGTCGTCGAGCTTCTGGCCGGTCAGATCCACGAGCGTGGCACGGCCGGCCTTCTGGTCACCCATGACCCCCGGATGGCGGGCAGCGCCGACCGGATCGTCCGCCTGACCGACGGCGGGCTCATCGAGGCAGTGGAGGTGACGTGAATGAGCGGCAACGGCAGCATGACCTTCGGCGACCTGGCCCCCTTTCTCATCGGGCTGGGCGTGGTCGTCATCGCGGTCGTGGCGTTCCTGATGGTGCGGATGTTCCGCCGCGGCTCGTAAACAGTCCGGGCCGGCCCTGGCGGCCCGGACGGCCAGGACCCCGAGCCCCGCCCGGTCTAGCTGCGCGTCTTGTTGATCAGGTTCTCCGCGATCGACCCATCCTCTCCCTCCTCGGGGATGATGATCCAGGCCGCCAGGTAGACCAGCGCGAAGAAACCGCCCGTCAGCACGGTGAGCGCGGCCAGCACCACCCGGACGACGGTGACGTCGATGCCGGCATACTCGGCGACCCCCGAGCACACGCCTGCCACCATGCGGCCACTGCGCGTACGGATCAGCCGTTTGGTTCCGTTGTGGTCGTTCATGCCCCTGATCATTCCCGGTTCGGGTGGGTCCAGACAGCCAGATTGCGGACGCATACGCTTACGGCAGTAGTGCAGAGAGGACCCGCCCATGCCGCCGCATTCCCCAGCCAGCCCAGCCGATCTTGACCTGCTCCGCATCGACGACCAGCTGACCCCGGAGGAGCGCCTGGTCCGTGACACGGTCCGCGCGTTCGCCGCCGACCGGGTCATGCCCCACATCGCTGACTGGTTCGAGGCGGGCATGCTCCCCCGCGAGCTCATCCCCGAAGCCGGCAAGCTGGGCCTGCTCGGCATGCACCTGACCGGCTACGGCTGCGCGGGCATGGGCCCGGTGGCCTACGGCGTCGCCTGCCGCGAACTGGAAGCCGCCGATTCCGGGCTGCGCAGTGTGGTCTCCGTACAGGGCTCGCTGGCCATGTACCCGATCTGGCGGTACGGCTCGGAGGACCAGAAGGCGGAGTGGCTGCCGCGGATGGCGGCCGGCGAGGCGATCGGCTGCTTCGGGCTGACCGAGCCGGACCATGGCAGCGACCCATCCAGCATGAAAACCCACGCCACGCCCAACGGATCAGACTGGCTGCTTTCCGGAACCAAGATGTGGATCACCAATGGGTCGATCGCCGACGTCGCAGTGATCTGGGCCGGCACGCCTGACGGCGTCCGCGGTTTCCTGGTCCCGCGCGGTGCCCGTGGATTCACCTCCCGGGCCATCCACAAGAAGATGTCGCTCCGCGCCTCGGTCACCGCGGAACTGCATTTCGACGAGGTCAGGCTGCCCGCCGACGCGGTGCTGCCCGGCGTGACCGGGCTCAAGGGACCGCTCTCCTGCCTGACCGAGGCCCGGTTCGGCATCATCTGGGGGGTCACCGGCGCGGCGCGGTCCTGCCTGGAGGCGGCCGTCGGGTACGCGCGCACCCGGGAGCAGTTCGGCCGGCCGATCGGTGGTTTCCAGCTCACCCAGGCCAAGCTCGCCTGGATGCTCGCCGACCTGTCCCGCGCCCAGTTGCTCGCCCTGCACCTCGGCCGGCTCAAGGAGGCCGGAGGGATTACCCCGGAGCAGGTCAGCCTGGGCAAGATGGCCAACGTCCGGGCCGCCATCGAGATCGCCCGGCAGGCCCGGACCATCCTCGGCGCGAACGGGATCACCTTGGAGTATCCGGTGATCCGGCACGAGAACAACCTGGAATCGGTGCTCACCTACGAAGGCACCGAGGAGATCCACACCCTGGCTCTCGGTCACGCGCTCACCGGGATCTCCGCGTACCGGTAGCCGCCGCGTACCGCCGGCCGGGCCACGCGGACAGCGTTGCGGGCGCGGCCGGGCCGTCCTGATCACCGATGACGCCTGGTCCGGGGAGCCGGAAGTGCCCAGAGCGGCGAAGTCTGGCAAAATCATGGCGGGCGGGGCCGTGCCGGGCCTCCTGAGGAATCCGGCTGGTACCCGAACGACCCGGGGCGTTAGCTCAATGGTAGAGCAGCGGACTTTTAATCCGTGGGTTCAGGGTTCGAGCCCCTGGCGCCCCACTCGCTCGACTCGATGATGCGCTCCTGACCTGCGCATTCACTGTGGCTTGTGCATCGTCGTCCTTCCGTGGTTGCAGTTGCATTTTCGTGTCGGCTCCGGGCTTCGGGCCGCTGACAAACGGCTGCTAACCCCACAGGGCCTCCTCCATTCGGTCGGCGGCGTGCTGGGTGAGTTCCAGGCTCACGTGGGTGTAGCGCTGAGTCTGGCTGAGCTGGAAGTGCCCGAGATCTGCTGCGGAGGCGTGAGTACAGGTGCGGGCGCGGATCGGACGGGTCGTCTTTTCGTATGAGCATGGCATCTTGATGCGTCGATTGGACGGCACTATGATGTCCTCATGCGCACCACACTAACCCTGGACCCCGACGTCGCACGGCTCGTCGACCAGGCCGTCCATCGGGGGCGTACGTCGATGAAACAAGTGATCAACGATGCCCTACGGCGGGCGCTGTCCCAGCCACCGTCACGCCGGCAGCCGTATCACCTTCCTGTTCACGAGGCGACACTGCAGCCTGGCTTCGACCTGGCCGGCTTCAACCGCCTGGCAGATGAACTGGAGGACGACGCGATTCTTGCCACCGGGAAGTGCCCTGGGTCGTGATCGTCCCTGACGTCAATCTGCTGCTCTACGCAGTGGTGTCGGCCTTCCCGCAGCATAAGCCCGCCCATGCGTGGTGGGAGGAAGCGATCAACTCCTCCGCGGAGATCGGCCTCGCTTCCCCGGCCATCTTCGGGTTCATCCGGATAGCGACGAACCCACGAGTGCTATCTCCGCCGCTGACGGTCGATGCTGCTATGGGATACGTATCCGCGTGGCTCAGCCAGCCCAACATCAGCCATCTTGTCCCTGGCCCCCGGCATGTTGAGATTGCCTTCAACCTCCTGCACAGTGTCGGGACCGGTGGCAACCTTACGACGGACGTTCAGCTTGCGGCGCTGGTGCTCGAATACGACGCCGACATGTATTCGAACGACACCGATTTTGCCCGCTTCTCCGGCCTGCGCTGGTACAACCCATTGACCTGATCGCAACGTTTGTGACCAGGATCGGCCATTGTGCGAACCAGCACCGGAGCGCGCTCCGGATTCCCTCGCCTCATCCGAGGCGCGGACAGGTGGTCAGCGGGACCACGTCAGTAAGCGATCCGCCGGGCTCCACGCGCGTGATGGCGCCTACGCGCGGAGCGCGTAGGCCACAAAGCAGGGAGTACCGCTGCTTTTATTGCCCGGGCTGGTGGGTTGTGAGGGGCGTGAGTTGATGAATGTCGTGGCGGCGCCGCAGGGCTGCGATCTCGGCTTGGTCTGGTGGTCCTCCGGCGGCCAGCAGGTGGGTGAGTTCCTGGAGGTAGATCTCGTGGCCGACCGGGGATACGACGAAGAGCATCCGGGCCGGTTCGGGTCCTGGGTTGAAGAAGGCATGCGGGCAGCCGACGGGAACGAACATGAAACTTCCCGGCCCGCCCCGGAATACCGTGGCGCCGGTCGCCGACTCCCAGGTGCGCCAGTCGCCGCTGGCCTTAGCAGCCGGCTGGAAGGCGAGCAGGTCGAGTTCGCCTTCCAGCACGTAGAACAGTTCTTCGGCCTGCTGGTGCAGGTGCGCCCCGACGTCGAATCCGGGGGGGACCTCGGTCTCGAACGCCGACCAGATCTTCGACTGTTCGGCGCCCGCCTTCAGGGTCATGGTCTGGATCTTGCGGCCACCACCGGGCGGTAGCAGCAGTCCGTCGGTCATATCTGCTCGCTCTCTGCGCTCAGGGCGATTGTAGGTGGCGAAATTGTGGGTCGCGCACCAGGGCGCGGACGCGCTGGCCCGAGCGCTGCTACTCGACCAGCGCCGGCACATCCGGCGGAGCTGACCGAGGCCAGTCCGGAATTCCGCGAGTGGTGGGCGGCGGCTCGGCGTCCCGCTTGGGGCCGCGCTAGTTCTCGCCCGGCCATGACAAACAGCAGTTTGCCTCGCACTGAGCGGGCAGCGCGTAGCGATATACATAGAGGGTCCGGCCGACCAGGAGGCAGCAGTGGCACAGCGTGTTGAGATAGAGATCACCTGCGACAGGGTGGCTCCCGGCCACGGCGGGGAGGTCGAGCCGCTCGACATGACGCTCGGGGGGATCGAGTACCAGATCGACCTATGCGTCATGCACCGCAAGCCATATATCGATCTGCTAGAGATGATCACCGTGGACGGTCGCCCGGTGAGCACGAGGGACCGCCAGCAGCCAGCCGCCCGTAAACAGCCCGGCCGGGTGAACCGCAATGCCGAGATCCGGGCCTGGGCGAAAGAGCAGGGAATCGACGTCAGCGCCCGCGGCAGGATCGCTGACGGGGTGCTTCAGAAATATGACGCCCGGTAGCTGCTAGAACGCAGTCCTGGATGTCGGCCAGCGTTGATTCAGATGCTCAGCCCTTCGAACTGGGCCCTGCTGTACGTACGTGACAGGCGACTCGGACCAGCGAGACATCGCACCCTGCGATGGTTCTCACTTGCTGCGTTACCGCAGGTCGAGGTACCGGCCGGCTAGTGCTCCGGGGGCGGGCTGGCACGGCGGCACTTGCGTCGTCACCTAGCGTTGACGAGAGTCAGCTGCATGGATCCGGACGTGGAGCTGAATCGCGCTGCGTGGGAGGCGGCTTCGGAGAAGCACGTTCGCGAGTACCAGGAGCTCCTGCAACTCGCGAGGGACCAGTCATCGCTCAGCGAGTGCGAGCTCGATCTGCTGCGTCCGCTGCTGCGGTCATCACCTGCCGTGGTGCATCTGCAGAGCGGTCACGGTCTCGACGATATTGCCCTGGTCGCCGCTGGCGCTCACTCAGTGACCGGTGTCGACTTCAGCGAGGTGGCGGCCACTGCGGCGCAGAGCAGAGCGGAAGAGCTGGCCGTCGCCTGCCGGTACGTGGTGGCTGAGGTGCCGGGCGTTCCGTTGCGCAGCGAATGCGCTGACCTCGTTTACACCGGCAAGGGCGCGCTGATCTGGATGCGGGACCTCGCTGCCTGGGCCAGGGATGCCGCCCGCCTTCTAGGGCCGGGGGGACACCTGTTTATCTACGAGGCCCATCCGGCGGTACCGCTGTGGACCTGGGACGAAGATACGGTCCGCATCCGGCCTGACCGCGATTACTTCGGGCGCTGGCACGTGAACGACACGTTCCCGGCCCGGGGTGCGGTGGAGTGGCAGTGGACGCTCGGAGAGATTATCAACGCGGTGATCTCAGCCGGGCTGGACGTGCTGCACGTCGCCGAGCATCCTGAGCCTTTCTGGCGACCGCAGAATGTCGAGGCGGCGGCATGGCGGGGACAGCTCCCCAACACGTTCACCCTGCTCGCACGGCACACTCGCCAATGATCCCCAGTCCCGCCCGCGACCATGGCGCCCGGCCTCGTCCCGGCACGAGGACCCTAGTGCGTTCGTTGCTGCTGATGGGCGCGAGTGTGGCACTGGCATCGTGCGGCCCGGGCCAGCCGGCCGTCCCAGCCTCGGCTCATGCCAGCACGCCGGCGAGGTCACCGGCCACGAGCGTGGGGCGCTCGAACACCACCACGCCCGGCACGGGGGCCGCTGCGGGCTCCAGCAGCCAGCGGGCCAGCGCCCTCGGGTCACCATTGCCTACCCCGGCCGCGCTGGCGCCGTTCAGCGGGTCTGCGGTCGCCGGGCAGGGCGCCTGGAGTCCGGCCGGCCGCCCCGTCCACGGCGTGCGCGCCGTCTACGAGACCACACTCGTCCCGCCTGGGAGCGGGCAGCGGGCGGGGATCTCGTGGATGGACACCCACCTGCTGTCCGCCCGGCTGTACTCGGGCTCGAAAAGCCCCGGCGGGGGGCCATACCGATACACCGCGCCGGTCGAGCCCGCGCAGGCGGCCTCGCTGGTGGCGGCGTTCAACGGCGGCTTCACCATGGATACCGCAGGCGGCGGCTACTACACCGAAAGCCGCATCGTCGTTCCGCTGCGGCGGGGCGCCGCTTCTCTAGTGATCCACGCCAACGGAAGCGTCAACGTCGGTGCCTGGGGCAGCGACGTGGTCATGACCCCGGATGTCGTGAGCGTCCGGCAGAACCTCGTGCCGCTCGTCGCCGGTGGCCGGCCCACACAAGCCGCGAGCACCGACTGGCAGGCATGGGGTTCGACGTGCGGCGCGACCTCGTGCGCGGCCGCGGTTCCTGGCATCGAGCACCAGTGGCGGTCCGGGGTGGGCATCACCGCCGACGGTGCCCTGGTCTATGCCACCGGCCCGGCTCTGGATCCCCTGCAGCTCGCCCAGCTTCTGGTGCGCGCCGGGGCCGTGCGCGGCATGCAGCTCGACATCAACCCTTCCTGGACCGTCTTCGTCACCTATGACCCGCGGCCCGCGGGCGGCCTCGCCACGCCGTCCAATGGCCGCAAGCTGCTCGCCTCGACCATGCAGGGTCCATGGACGTTCTTCGAGGCTTGGTGGGCACGTGACTTCGTCACGATGTCGGCACGTCCCGCCGGATGACCGTGGGCTGATGCGCGGGCGGCTCGGGTGGGAGCAGGGCGGCGATCATCGCGTCGGCGATGAAGGAGCTGTAGCGCTCGGCGGGCCAGCCGCGGTTGAGGACGAGCAGTTCGTAGAGTTCGGGTGAGCTGTAGGTCCACAGCACCTCGCCTGCGTGCTGGACGGTGATGCCGTCGCGCAGGTGCCCGGCCTCGGCCAGGTTGCGCGCGTTGCCGGTCATCCGGCTGAGGCGGCTGGCGTCCATCTCGGTGCGCAGGCCGGCCATCTCCTGGTCGGTCGCGGCTGCGGACCGGATGAGCAGCAGGATCGGTGCGACCCTGGGGGCTACCTCCATGGTCAGCTTTCCCCAGCCTCGGATGATCTTGCGGGGATCGGGCTGGTGGGCCTGCAGCTCATCGGACCGTGTTTCGGCCGGGACTGGTCCCTCGCCGGCCAGCGCCGTGGCGCAGATGGCGCGGACCAGGCCTGGCTTGCCGCCGAATGCCTTGTAGATCGTCTCGACCGAGACTTGCGCCTCCGCCGCGATCGCGGCGATCGTCGTCGCCGCGAAGCCGTCGCGCACAAACTGCCGCCGGGCGCAGGCGACCACGGCAGCGCGGGTCTGCCGCGCCTGCTCGACCCGGCGGGGAGAATCATAGCGACGCTTCGGCTTGACAGGACTCATGTTCCGTTCCATAGTGATGTATCGATTACATGCAAGTGTAACAGAATTACGGGGGGATCGGCATGGATGATGCCGGAACTGACGGCGGGCCAGCGGCGATGGTCGAGCGGCTGCGCCTGGCATCCAACGATCACGACCTGGAGGCGGTCGTCGGGTGTTTCGCAGCTGGCTACCGCAACGAGACTCCGGTGCATCCGCAGCGCGGCTTCACCGGGCGGGACCAGGTGCGCAGGAACTGGGAGCAGATCTTCGCCGCCATCCCGGACCTCACCGTAGAGGTACTCCGCTGCGCCGTGGACGGGGATACGGCCTGGACGGAGTGGGAACACCGCGGCACCCGGCCCGACGGCTCCCGGCACCTTTTGCGCGGCGTGGTGATCTTCGGCGTGGGCGGCGGTGTGGCCGAGTGGGCCCGCTTCTATCTCGAGCCAGTCCAGGCCGGTGACGGGGACGCCGACGCGGCCGTGCTCCAGCAGGTCGCGCCGGGCGGCCTGAGATGATCCTCATCGCCGGGGGCACCGGCCGGCTCGGCAGTGTCCTGGCGGCCCGGCTGACCGGGCGAGGGCTGGGCGTCCGCGTCCTGACCCGCGACCCGGCGCGCGCCGCCCATCTGGCCGCACACGGCGCCGAGGTAGTAACCGGCGACGTGCGCGACCGCGCCAGCCTGGCACCAGCCGTCCACGGCGCCGATGTCGTGGTGTCCGCGGTCCACGGGTTCACCGGGCCCCGGGGCGTGACCCCGGCGACGATCGACTACCAGGGCAACATCAACCTGATCGATGCCGCGGGGGCCGCGGGCGCTCAGTTTGTGCTGATGTCGGTGGCCGGCGCCGCAGCGGACAGCCCGATGGAGCTGTTCCGGATGAAGCATGCCGCCGAAGAGCACCTCCGGGCTAGCGGGGCTGACTGGACGATCGTGCGGGCCACGGCGTTCCTGGAGCTGTGGATCGACGTGCTCACCAGCACCGCTGCCCGCTCGGGCCGGCCCGTCGTCTTCGGACGGGGGGACAACCCGATCAACTTCGTCTCCGTTACAGACGTCGCCGCGCTCGTCGAACGCGCCGTAGCCGACCCCGCCGCCCGTGGCCGCATCCTCGAGATCGGCGGCCCCGGCAACCTCACCTTCAACCAGCTCGCCGCCGCGATCCAGGCCGCCGCTGGGCGCACGGGCACGCCACGCCACGTGCCCCCGCTTGCGCTGCGGCTCATGGCCGGTACCGTCGGACGTCTCAAGCCCGAGCTCGGCCGCCAGGCCCGCGCCGCGCTCTTCATGGACGGTACCGATCTCACCCACGACGAGGCCGACATCCGCCAGGCCTACCCTGGCCTGGCCTGCACGCCGCTCAGCACATGCCTGCAGTCATCTATGTCTGCCACCTGATAGCCGCACGCCGGCCGGCTGACACGTAGCCGTGGCCGGCGAACCAGCGGGCCGATTCCTTGATCGCATCGCGCGCTGGCCGCGAGGTGTAGCCGATCTCCGTGCGGGCCCGCTGGTCGTTGAAGATCATCTTCGTGGTGGACAGGCGCGCGGCATCCAGCGGCACGTGCGGCTCCCGCCGCAGCAGCCGTCCTTCGATCAGGTCCGAGGCGGCGCCTGCCGCCAGCGCCAGCCCTCGCGGGATCTGGAGTTGCGGCATGGGCAGGCCAGTGGACTGGGCGAGTGCCTGGAGAATCGCCCGCATCGACAGGTTTTCCCCGCCCAGTATGTAGCTGCGGCCCTTGGCGCCGCGTTCCAGAGCGGCAACGTGGCCCAGCGCAAGGTCGTCGACGTGCGTGACATTCATGGCGGTGTCGACAAACCCGGGCATCTTGCCGTTGAGGAAGTCGAGCACGAGCTTGCCGGTCGGCGTGGGGCCCAGGTCGCCGGGTCCCAGGGGAAAGGTGGGCAGGACGATTCGGGCGTCCAGCCCTCCGGCGGCAGCTCTGAGCACTTCATGCTCGGCGATGAACTTGGTTTTCTTATAGTGGCCACACAGATGCGCGACGTCGGTGCAGCACGTCTCGTCGGCCGGCGTGCCTTGCCCCGTCCGCCCTGGTCCCAGGACGCCAACGGTGGAGGTGAACACCAGCCGCTCGCATCCTGCGGCCAGGACGGCATCGAGCACATTGAGTGTCCCGCCCACATTGACGTCATAGAAGATCCGCGGGTCACGCGCCCAGAAACGGTAGATCGCCGCCAGATGGAACACGAAACGGGCGCCTGTGCAGGCGGCCCGGACGGCAGCGCCATCCCGGATATCGACCACGGCCCGCTCCGCGTCGACGCCGCTGAGGTTGCGGTCGTCGGCACCCGGTTCGATGACGGCCACGACCTGCGCGCCCCTGGCGTGCACCGCCCTGGTAACAGCGGACCCGATGAACCCCGAGGCGCCGGTGATCACCACCCGGGCAGTGGCCAGGACATCGTCGAACGGCACGAAGTAATCAAACCTCTCCAGGCCCTGATATGCCAGCATGCCGCGGACATGCTCGGGGCTTCAGGCGCATCGAAGGGCTCCGCGCGGATGCCGGTGCCTGTCTGGCCGACCTGCGCGGCTGACCGTTATCCTGTGCCGTCCGGCACTCACGAAGGGCGACGCCATGGACTACGGGCTGGCGGGCAAGGTGGTCGTCATTACCGGAGCCGGCTCGGGGATCGGGCTGGCGACGGCGCAGGCCTTCGTCACCGAAGGCGCTTCGGTGGTCGCAGGTGATCTCGAGCCGGGTGGGCTGGCGCAGGTCGCTGGACCGGGCCGCGTCACGGTGGTCACCGTGGACCTGGCCCGGGCGGAGGGGCCCGCCACCCTGGCCGACACCGCGCTGCGGGTCCACGGCCGGGTGGACGTGCTGGTCAACAACGTGGGCATCGCTCCCTACCGGCAGGGCTTCCTGGACGTCACCGACGAGGACTGGCGCGCCACCCTCGATGTCAACTTCCTCAGCATGGTCCGGGCCTGCCGGGCCGTCATCCCGTCCATGATCGAGCATGGCAGCGGGGTCATTGTCAGCCTGGCCTCGGACGCCGGGCGGCAGCCCGACCCGTTCTTCACCGACTACGCGCTGTCCAAGGCGGCCATTCTCAGCCTCTCAAAAACCTTGTCGATAGAATTCGGGCCCAGGGGCATCCGGGTCAACACGGTGTCGCCGGGCCCCACCCATACGGCGGCGCTGGACGCCTTCATCAGCCGCCTGAGCCGGGACCTGAGCATGCCACCTGACCAGGGACTGGACCATTTCGCCCGGGTCATGCGGCGGCTCGCGCTAGGCCGGGTGAACGCGCCCGAGGATGTCGCGGCAGTGATCTTGTTCCTGGCCTCCGACCAGGCCCGGCAGGTCACCGGCGCTGACTACACAGTCAATGCGGGTTCCACCAGTTTTGTCTGACCAGGCCTTATTAGTTCGCCTGACGCATTAGTTCGCCTGACGCATTAGTTCGCCTGACGCGAAGGCGGCGCCGGGGTAACCGCGCCCGGCGGCCAGCCTGGCCTCGCACTGCCAGGCATGCCCGCGCACTGCCGGCGTGCCCGCGGTGCCAGGCATATGTCACGACCCCGCCGGTCACGCACGGCCGTCAGCTTGCCATCGGTCCTCGGGCCCGAGACAGAAAACCGGGAAGCACCGCGCGCTCTGGGACCGAGTAACAGTGACAGAGCGGCAAAGAGAAAGGATCGCCCCATGGATGGACGTGCCCAACTGTGACCGCCGCAGCCGAGGCGCCAGTGGACGAGGCGGTGCCCACCGACGCGGACCTGATCGCGCTATCGCTGCGCGAGCCGGAAAGGTTCGCGGCGGTGTTCGACCGGCATGGCGGTGAGATCTACCGGTACGTGGCCGCGAGACTCGGCCCGGATGTGGCGGACGACGTCGCAGCGGAGACTTTCCTCACCGCGTTCCGCAAACGCGACCGGTATGACCTGAGCCGGGACGAAGCGAGCCCCTGGCTGTACGGCATCGCGACCCGCTCGATCAGCGAGCACCGCCGGGCCGAGCGGCGCCGCCTGCGGGCACTGGGCCGAGCGCCGGCCCCCAACCCGCCCGAGCCGTTCGAGGAGGCGACCGAGGACCGTGTCTCCGCCGAGCGGATGCGGCCCCAGCTGGCCGGCATCCTGGCCGGCCTGTCCGCCGAGGAGCGTGACCTCCTGCTGCTCGTCGCGTGGACCGACCTCACCTACGACGGGATCGCGCAGGCGCTCGGGGTCGCCACCGGCACGGTGGCCTCACGGCTGCACCGCATCCGCAAGAAGATCAACGGCGCGCTGAGCCGCCAGTGGCCTGCCGCCGGACCGACCCCGAGGAGTGACTTTCATGGATGAGATCACGATGATCCGTGCACTGCGGACGGACTACGCCTATCCCGAGGAGCAGCGCCGGGCCACGCGGGGGGTACTGCTGGCCGAGATGACCGGCTCCGCCGGTGCACCCTCCGCAGCACCGCCCCGGCGCGCCAGGCGCAGGGTGCCATGGCAGGCCGGCCTGGGCGGGGTCCTGGCCGCCGGGGCCGCGGCCGTGGTCGCCGTGGCCTACCTGCCGGGCGGCGCACCGGGCCGGGTCACGCCCCGGGCGGCCGCGCCGGCGACCGCCGCGCAGGTGCTGGAGCTGGCCGCAAAAAAGACCGCGAGCAGCACGGCCGCGCCGGTGCCGGCTGGTGCCCGCTGGCTGGTCTGGGAGGCCCGGACAGACTCCACCGCCTATTCAGCACCCGAGTGCGGGATGAGCGGGGCGCTGACGGGAGATCCCAACGACCCGACCAAGATCCGCGGCACCTCGGCGTGCCAGGCCCAGCCGCCGGCCTCGATCCCGCAGTTGCGCGGGGCCAAACCCATCCCGGAACTCAGCAGCCCGCACTGGGGGCGGCTGCCCAGCCAGCCCGGCCCGCTGCTGGCGGCCGTCTACCGGCAGGTCAGGGCGCAGCCCAAGGACTCGGTGCCAGGGAAACCCCCGGGCACAGTCACTGCGGCCGACCTCAACGAGGGGGTGTTCGGTGAGTTCATGCTCATGCTCAACACCGGGCTGACGTCCCCGTCCCGGGCCGTGCAGCTGGCGGCCATGGCCAGGATCCCGGGGATAGAGATCGTCCACGGCACCCACAACTTGCTGGGGCACCCGGCCATCGAAATAACCGTGACCGGCAGCCAGGACCGTGAATCGGAATTCCTGGATCCCAGCAGCTATGCCGTGATCGGCGGCACGGTATTCTCCGACCTTCCCTCCACTGGCCCGGTGACGGTCACGAGTTTCCAGGTCTGGCAGGCCTACTACGACAGGAACGGCAACAAGCTCTGAACCCGCCAGGAGGCGGCCGGCCCGGAGATAGGGCCGGCCGCCTTCTGCTGCCCAGGGCCACCGGCCGGCCTGGCTTACTTGCGCGCCCTGGCGGCGGCCTTGGCTTCTGTCTTGGCTCCCGTGGTGCTCAGCGCGCCGCTCGGGCTTTCCAGGTGCGCCCGGACGAACCACTGATACTGCTCCAGTTGCCCGGCCTGGGCGATGAGCATGTCCTGGGTGACGGGGTCGGGCTCCTCCGTGGCCGCGATCGCCTTACGGTGGGCCTCGATGACGCCCGCATAGACAAGGTCGAGCGCGCCCATGTGAGCGAGCGCGTCATCACGGCCGATGGCGTAGTCATCCCACGAGCGCGCCGCGACCAGCGAACCCGGCGTGCCCGACGGTGATCCGCCGAGGGTGGCGATCCGCTCGGCGGTCTCGTCCGCCATCAGGCGGACGGCGTCCACCTGCGGGTCGAGCATGGTGTGCACGGCGATGAAGTTCGGGCCTACCACGTTCCAGTGGATGTGCTTGAGCGTCAGCGCGAGGTCGTTCAGCGAGTTCAGCCGGTCCTGCAGGAGGTCGATGATCATCCTCGCGTCCTCCTTGCCAATGCCGGGGACGCCGTACTTCAGGGAACTCGAACGCTTGGTGGATGCCATGATCGCTGCCTTCCGCGAGGTCGTGTGGCTAGCTGCGGCGGATACCGCAGACGCACCCCGCTACCCGCGTCGACCCGGGCTAAGCGGCTGACCAGGGGTGCCCGTGCTCACAGCTTCCCCTGGCTCCTGGAGCCGAGGATGATCTGGGTCACCAGGTACCTGCTCAGCCGGAGCTTCTGTGCGATCTCGTCCGGCCGGAGGCCTTGCTCGTTATAGAGGAGCGCCAGCCGCTCCTGCGATGCGCTCCAGGGCCGGCGGGCTGCTTTCCGGGGTGCTGAACGGACCGCGGCAGGCTCCTGACGGCGCGCTGGCGCCGCTGCGCCCGATCTGCCGGTCACCGCCCCGGTGCCCGCCGAGGGGATAGGCCCGAAGGACCCTCGCCGCTGATCATGGTATTTGCCGCTGGCCAATTCCTCACTGGTGCGCTCATCGAGGATGAGGTACTGTTCCGCCGCCTTATTCACGCCGACGGCGACCATGGTCAGGCCTTTGGCATTCTTGTCCTGGCACTCGCGGGCCATGCAGTAGTTGTACTTCAGCGCTCGCTCCGGGTGCAGCTCACACCCGCACGTGACGCACTGCGGCACTGGCTTGCTGGCTTTCGTTGAGTATTAGAACGTAATTCCTAACATCGGCGGCCTGGTCGATGTTCCCAGAGCTGGCCCAGCCCAGGTTTTCACAGTTCGTCTTCCTGAAGTTCCGGGCCGCTCGGGTCGAAGAGGTCGTCGTTGGCCTGCAATTCCGCCACGTCATCGGCAGCAGCCCGCTGGACCCTGGTCACCCTCCAGGTCCGCCTTCCGTGCGAACTCCAGGAAAGGTGGCCGAACATGAGCACCAGCAGCATGCCAACCACAACGGCAACGATAAGCGCCACGATCGCCGCTGCGGCGGGAAACGACGACGTGGCCAACGCCGATGTCCGCAATGCGCCGGCCGGCGGCCCGTGATGGAGACTGGGGAAAACACTGATTGGCATGAGCCAGCCTCCAGACCGTGCGGGCCGGACGCCGCCCACACCTCAAGCGGCGACCGCCTCGCGGTGCGCCACAAGGGTTTCGTGGGACGATAGAAACACGATAGGCCGGACCATAACGAGCCGGCAAGACAGACCACCGCTGGCTGCGCTCCAGCAGCAACTGGCGGCTGGCCTGGTGCCTGCCTGACCTCGGATGGACGGGCCGATGCTGGGTAGGGGACTGGAATCTAAGGGACAGGAGGGCAGCCATGTTCGAAGCTGGTGACATTCGCGAGTGGCGCGGCCACGACGTGGTCGACAGCGGCGGTCACAAGATCGGGACGCTGGAATCGGTCTACGTGGACACTGGCACCGACCAGGCTGCCTTCGCCACTGTGACGGTTGGCCTGCCAACACGGCACCGCCTCGTCTTCGTGCCCCTCGCCGGGGCGACAGTCGGCCCCGGATACCTCAAGGTCACGCACGACAAGGGCCGGGTCAAGGACGCCCCGTCCATCGATACCGACGGAGTGCTGCCCGCCACTGACGAAGAGGCGATCTTCAAGCACTACGACCTCCCCTACGAGCCCGGCGCCGGTGGCGAACGGCGTCTCGCACGCCAATGATGCCGGGAAGATCGGAGAGCGCGAGATGGCGCTATTTCTGCTGCTGATAATTGTGGCGATCGCGCTGGGGATAGTGGGCGCCGTCGTGAAGGGCCTCCTCTATGTCCTGATCATCGGGGTGGTCGTGCTGCTCGCCGACCTCCTCCTGGTCGGTGTGCGGCTGCGGCGGAGCGGCCGGCGCCCCGGACGGTGACGGGCCGGACGGTGACGGGCCGGACGGTGACGGGCCGGCGGAAGCGATCCTGACCGGCCTGAAACGCCCCGGAGCGCGCATACGTTGTCTTCCATGGGCGGGCGGACACCACTGCGGACGGGGGCCGGATGATCACCCGGTTCAACAGCCTCGCCCCGCGGCGGAGGATCCTCGTCGCCGGGGTGGCCCTGCTCGTATTCGCGGTCGCGGGCACGGCCGCTGTCGCCGCCGTCAGTTCCGGGCAGCAACGCAGCGCAGTGGCCGGCCAGAATTCGCCCGCCCGTGACCCGCAGCGCAGCCGGCCCGGGCCGGTCCTGCTGGTGCCTGGCTACGGCGGGAGCACCGGCGCGCTGTCGGTCCTGGCGGGCCGGATCCGGGCCAGCGGCCGCCAGGCCACCGTCGTGGACCTGCCCGGTACCGGCACGGGCAGCCTGATCCAGGACGCCACGGTGCTCAACGCGGCGGTGACCCGTGCCCTGCGCGGCGGGGCGCAGTCGGTTGACGTGATCGGCTACTCGGCGGGCGGCGTGACCGCCCTGCTGTGGGCGCGCGATGACGGCGGGACCCGGAAGGCGCGGCGGGTGATCACGCTTGGCTCCCCGTTCCACGGGGCCTCGATCGCGGCCGCGGCCGAGGGTTTCCTACCGGGCGCGTGCCCGGCCGCCTGCCAGCAGCTCATCCCGGGCAGCAGCCTGCTGGCCGGGCTCGCTGCCGGGGCGCCGGGCGGGTTGCGCTGGCTGTCGCTGTGGACTACCAACGACCAGACCGTCACGCCACCGGACTCGGCGCGGCTGGCGGGCGCGATCAACGTGCCGATCCAGTCCGTCTGCCCCGGCCAGCGGATCAGCCACTCCCAGCTGCCGACTAACCCGGTGGTCACGAGGATCGTCATGCAGGCGATCGGCGCTGGCCCGATTGCTCACCCGGCGAGCGCCGACTGCCACCCGTGACCCGGGCCGAGCCGAGCCGAGCCGGCCGGATCCGGGCCGGTCAGCTCGTAATGTCCTTCGTGGCGAAATGGGCCCAGGCCGCCCCGAGGAACACGGCCACGTAGACGGCCTGCACGGCGAACCCGCGGTCGATGTTCCGCCACAAGATCGGCTGGCGGAAGAAGTCAACCCAGGCCAGCCAGTACCGGGTGGGCAGGTACGGGTTGACCGATGCGGCCGCGCCGAGCGTGACAAGCACCTCGCTGGTGATGAGGGCCGCGAGGGCGCCCATCGCGGCGCCGAGAGCCGAGTCCGTCACGGTCGACAGGAACAGCGCGATCGCACCGACCCCGAGCATGGACACGCCGATGAAAGCGATCGCGCCGGCCGTCCTGATCAGCACCGCGGCCGGGGTCAGCCCGCCGCCGGACAGCGCGGTCGCGGCGACACTGGATGCACTGAGACCACCCCCTGGGCCGCCATTGCTCACAGTGGGCGGCTGGGAGCCGAACAGCAGCGTCCCGGTCGCATAGGCGGTGGCCGCGACGAGTATGACGGCCACGAGGACGTACACGACGAGCGCGACGAGCTTGGCCCCGAGCAGCCGGGTGCGCCCCACCGGCCTGGCCACCAGGTAGCGCAGCATGCCCACGCCCGCCTCGCCCGCGATGGAGTCGCCTGCGACGACCGCCACCGCGACCGGAAGGAAGATCGGCAGCACGATCGCAAGCGCCGCGGCGGGATACAGCGATCCGCTGGACAGGACGGCGGACAGCAGCGCGGGTCCCTGGCCGGGCGGCGGCGCCAGGTGCGTGACCGCCACGAACACGGCGACCACCACCGGAAGCCCGCACAGCAGCGCCAGGCTGACCCAGCTTCTTGGCCGGCGCACCAGCTTCACCAGCTCAACCCTGATCACTTCGGATCACCCTCTGCCTGCCCGGCATCGCCGTCGGAGTTTGCTGCCTGGCCGACCGGTGCCTGGCCGACCGGTGCCTGGCCGACCGGGTCATCACCGCGATCGACCCGGTCGGAACCTGAGCCGGTGACGGCCAGGACGAGGGCCTCCAGCGAGCGGCGCTCAGGCGCGAACTCGCTGACCCGGACGCCGGCCGCGACGAGACGGAGGTTGACTGCCGCCGCGTCCGCCGCGTCCACCAGCAGCATGTCGCCCTCGACCCGCTCGACCTGGCCATCCAGCACCGCCACGGCGCGGTCCACGTCGGGGCTTCGCACCATCACCCGCCCGGTCGGCCCGCGCAGAACCTCGAGTTCTTCCTGCACGACGAGCCGCCCCCGGTCGATCACGCCCACCCTGGTGCACAGCTGGTCCACCTCGGTCAGCTGATGGCTGGACATGAATACCGTTGTCCCGGCTTTGTTCAGCTCACTGAGCAGGTCGCGCACCTCGCGGATGCCACGGGGGTCAAGGCCGTTGGTCGGCTCGTCGAGGATCAGCAGCCTGGGCGCCCGGAGCAAGGCCGCGGCCAGCCCGAGCCGTTGGCGCATGCCGAGCGAGTACTTCTTCACCGGGCGGTTGTCGATCCCGGACAGGCCGACCCGCTCCAGCGCCTCGGCGATCCGGGCCCGGCGGGTCCGCCGGGCGCCCGCGCGGCCGGCCGCGTCGATCAGCGCGAGGTTGGCGCGGCCGGACAGGTGCCCGTAGGAGGATGGGCCCTCGACCAGCGCGCCGATCTGTGGCAGTACCTCGGCGGAACGGCGCGGCATTGGCTGGCCCATCACCTCGATCTCACCGCTCGTTGCGTACACCAGGCCGAGCAGCATCCGGACCAGCGTCGTCTTGCCGGAACCGTTCGGCCCCAGGAAGCCGTACCTGTCCCCCTCGCGTACGTCCAGGTCGACCTGGTCCACGGCGAGCACAGGCCCGTACCGCTTGGTCAGGGACCTCGTGACGATCATGAGTGCTCCGGGGTGGGCGACGGCCTGCGGGGTCGTTCGGGGGGCGGCTGGTAGGCCTCCAGGCTGGTGGCCGCCTGCTCCAGCAGGGCCGGTGTCACCGCGCCGGTGAGAATGTACGTCTCACGGCGCCCGGCGCGGAGCATGAGCACGTTGAGCAGCGGCGTCCGGATCAGGACGGCAGCCCCGCCGGGCAGCGAGACCGTCGCGGCACCGGCCCGGGTCGCGGCGTTGAGCACCTGTGAGCCCTCCGAGCGAGGTAGCGGCAGCAGCACGAGCCGGGAGAATCCCGCGCCGTAGGTGGCCACGCCGACCAGGTGGCCAGGGATCGCGACGCGGCTGAGCCCAGCCAGCTGCCCGGGGAACGGGTCGCTGTCGTGGTCGCCGTCGCCGTCGCCGCTGAGGACGCCCTCGACGTCCGGCAGCCTGGTCGAGCTCATCACGACGCCTGGCGCCGGATCCGGCAGCACGGTCGCAGCCGCCGGACGGCGCTCGGTCACCTGAAAGAAGTTGCTCACCAGGATGGGCTTGGCCGAGCCACGGCCGATGATCGCGACTTCGAGCGGCAGGCCGTTGGCCGGATCGGCCCAGATGTCGACGGCTCCGATTGTCGTCGCCGAATCCGCCGGCACCAGCTGCAGGCCAGCGGCGTCCACGCCGGCCACCCGCCGCGATGGCAGCCGCGACACATGATCCGCGGGTGAGGCAATGTCCAGCAGCCTGCGGGCCAGCGCGGGCGGCAGCAGGTCGCTGGCCCGGGGCAGCCGGACGGGCTGCGCACCGACGATGCGGGTCAGCACGTTGCGCCCGTAATCCCATAGGAAGGTCTGCTGGCCCACCTGGTAGACGTCGTTCTCCCCGGTCGCGGTGATGACGGACGCCCGCCAGCTGCTGGGCGAGCGGTACCAGGAGTACTGGTCGGTGCTGCCATCGAGGAGCGTGCTCACGTCCTGAAGGTCAGGCAGTGTGGGCAGCCCCAGGTTCATCGTGCTCTCGGAGTATCCCTGGTAAGGCACGCTCGCCGAGGCCAGGATGCGCGTCCGTAGCGTCGCCGCGCTGATCGCGACCCCCGGGACCGGCAGCGCCGCGATCACTGCGGGGAGCGCGCACAGGATCGCGATGCCGCCCACCACGACGGACCAGCGGCGGCGTGCCTGAGCGCTGACAACGCTCACTCAAGCCTGCTATTCGCCGCGCTTGCCACCGTTTCACCGTACGTTGGCCGGAGAGTCGACGCACCGGGCTCCCGGAGCCAGCGGTGTGACGATCTTCTTACAGGCCAGGTTGGCTGCGTCAGGCTGTTCGGTCGCTGGACTGCGGCTGCTCGCGCGGTCCGCGTTTGGCCTTCTCATCCTCGATCTGGCGGATCATCTCCTTGCGGACCTCGATTACCGCGTGATCGAGGTCGGTGGCCGTCGAGGTGGCGACCAGCGGCGGCCACTTGGGCAGCCACGCTTCAAACGTGACCTTCTGCCCGGGGCCGCGGCGATCCTTCACGGAGATCTCGAGATCGACCTGCTCCGGGTCCCACCGCGCCAGATGCCGCTCAAGGCTGGACAGCAGGTCCAGCACATGGCTGCGGTGGGCGGCGCCGAAGCCGAAGCCGAGGCGGAGTCGCTCGGCCAAGATCCGTGTCGAGCCGTTCTCGGCGTCACTCATGTGATCTACCCTGCCACAGGTCACCCGACCGATCTGGCCCGGTGCCCTAGGCGTGTCTCGCCGAGGATCTGCGAGACACGCCCCAGGCATGTCTCGATCAGGCAACCTGACCTGGTAACCGAGGGTGGGAGGCAGGCATGACCGACGGACACGCCGGGACCGAGGGTGAGGCTCTCGGGCCTCAGCGGACGAGGATCGCCGACTTCGGCCGGCGCATGATCGCCGATGGCCTGGCGGACGGCATGTCGGGCAACCTCAGCGTCCGGTCCGCCGAAGGCGACCTCGTCGCGATCACCCCGTCCGGGATGAGCTACGACGACATCGGACCGGCCGACATCTGCCTGGTCCGGCTGGCCGACGGGAGCACCGACCCGGCGCGCACGCCATCCACCGAGACCCCAATGCACCTGGCCATCTACCGGGCAACGGGCGCCGGGGCGGTGGTGCACACGCACTCGCCTTTCGTGATCGCCGTGTCCGCGATCCTGGATGTGCTGCCGGCTGTTCACTACGCGATGGCCGACCTCGGCGGACCGGTGCGGGTCGCCCCGTACGCCAGGTTCGGGACGGAGCATCTGGCCCGCAACGCGGTCGCAGCGCTGGCCGACCGCACCGCCGTGATCCTGCAGAACCACGGCGCACTGACCTACGGCAGCACGCTCACGCAGGCCTACGACCGGGCGCGGACACTCGAATGGCTGGCCCGCACCTACTGGCTGGCACGGCTGGCAGCCGGCGGCGGGACGCTCCGGCTGCTCGACCAGGCCGCGCTGGACGAGGTCCGCGAGGCCGCCCGCGCCATAGGCTACGGCGAGCCCTAACGTCGCATGCCCGCCAATCAATGACCGTTAACCGCTGCTCCCCCGACCTAAACTGGTGCCCCCTCGACATATCACGCGCTGGGACCCGCAAACCCGGGCAAATCACCCCGCGATCATGGTCGTAACACGTGGAATGTCGTCGTCTTTGGGGCGCGAATCGTCTAGTGGGCGGCCAGAAACTGGGCCAGTGAGGCGGCGGTCGGCGCGGTGGCGGGCCCGCGCCTGGTGACCGAGAGCGCTGCCGCGGCGTTGGCGGTGCGGGCGGCGGCCACCTCGTCTGCGCCGCCGGCCAGGGCTGCGATGAAGGTCCCGGCGTGCGCGTCACCTGCGCCGTTGGTGTCAAGCACGTCGACCCGGAATCCCGGCACCGTGACCGGGTCGCGATCCCGATAGCCGATCAGGCACCCGGCCGCGCCGGTGCGCACCACGACCCCCCGGCGGCCGGCCCTCCGGGCGAGTGCGCGGAGCGCGCCGGGCGGGTCAGGAACGCCGGTCAGCAACGCGGACTCGCGGGCGTTGCAGGTCACCCAGTCGCTGCGGGCCAGCACCGGGTCCACCACCTCGGCCGGGATGAGCGTGGTGAGCGGCCCGGGGTCGAAGAACACCACGGTGTCATCGCCGAGCCGCCCCATCCAGTCAGCCAGCGCGTCCCGGTTGCTCCGGTGCGCCAGCCCGTAGCCGGAGAGGTAGACGGCGTCGCGCGGCGCGGCGGTCACTCCCGCCAGGTCCTCGGCGCTCAGCGTTGCTTCCGCGCCAGGGCTGGTCAGGAACGTCCGCTCGCCGCCGGCGTCCACGACGGCCACGACGAACCCCGTGTCGAGGCCCGTTTTCGGCCGCTGCAGGATCTCGATGCCCGCGTCCGCCAGCCCGGCGCGGGCCAGGGCGCCGAACGGCCCGCTGCCGTGCGCGCCCGCGTATCCCACGCGCAGCCCATGCCGGACGGCGGCGGCCATCACGTTGAATCCACCGCCGGGGGTCGTCTCGGTGCGATCGGCCAGCACGTCACCGCCGCGTTCCGGCAGCGCGGGCACGTCCAGCACCACGTCGACGACGACGTTGCCGAGATGCAGTAGCCGGTCGAACGGGCCGGTCACGGATCCGGCCTCCCCGGTTCGGGCCCGTGCAGTCGCGGCCTTGGCCATCCCGGCCTTTGCATTCCCGGCCTCCGGAGCGCCGGCCTGCGCGGGCCCCGTTCCCGCAGCACGAGCAGATCCCCGGCGATCTCGTCCATGCGGAGGTGGTTGACCCGCGCCACGGTGCCCCGCGCACTCGCAGGGAACGCGTCGACCCCGTGACACGCTCCGCCGATGGCCCCGGCGATCGCCGCGATGGTGTCGCAATCGCCGCCGAGCGAGGCGCCGATCCGGCACGCCAGCCACGGGTCGTCCGGGGCGGCCGCGAGCACCGCGAAGGCGGCAGGCACCGATTCCTGGGTGGCCAGGCTGGTGCCCACCAGCGAGTACACGGTCCTGATAACCGCGTCCACGTCAAGACCGGCGGCCAGTCCGATCGCCCAGGTGATCCGCGCCGCCACGTCGGCGGCCGCGACCCAGTGCCCCCGCCCGGCCGCCAGGGCGGCCGCGCCGACCGCGACCCGGGTGGCCTCGGGCACCGAGGCACCCGACACCCCCGCGCTGACCGCCGCCGCGACCGCCGCCGCCCCGGCCAGCGCGACCCCGGTGTTGTGGGTCACCCGGCTGGCCGCGACGACACGATCCACCAGCACGCCGAGGTCGGAGCCGGGGGTGGCGATGCCGACCGGCGCGATCCGCATCGCGGCGCCGTTGGTGACACCGAACCGGCCCGCTTCGTCCACCTCCGCCCCGGCGAGCAGCGCCGAAAGGGCCCGCTTGGTGGATGGCCCCAGCAGGTCCAGCGAGCCGCGGGCCCGCATCGACTCCTCCCAGGCGAGCAGCCGCCGGGCCAGTTCGGCGGCGTCAACCACACCGCCGCCCTCGACGATGAGCGACGCGAGCACCATGGCCTGCTCGGTGTCGTCGGTGACGGACCCTGCGGGCAGGCCGGCCGCCAGCGGATGGTCCGCCGGCCCAGGCTGGAAGGTGTCAAGCAGGCCGCCGTACCTGGCCACGATCTCGGCCCGGGGCAGCGACTGCGTCGGCATGCCGAGCGCGTCGCCGATCGCGAGCCCGTACAGCGCCCCGGCCGCGCGTGACCGCGCAGCCGTCATTGGCCCAGCACGTCGGCCAGGCTGACCACCTCGACCAGCGGGCTGTACAGCCGGAGGATGTCCAGCGCCTGGCCGTGGCTGACGTCGCTGACGCCAGCGCAGGCGTCCCCGACCACCTGGACCTCAACGCCCGCGTCCGCCGCCGCGACAGCGGTGGACAGCACGCAGCAATCGGTTGACACTCCCGCCAGCACGAGCCTTTCACCCTCAACGACACGCTCGGACAGTTCCGGCTTCCATTTACTAAACGTAATGGAATCGAGCGTAGGCCCTGGCTCACCGGCGAAGTCGTCTACTAGTTCGTAGATTCGCGCGTCAGGTGGCTGCAGCGCGAACGGCCAGAGGTCGTAGTAGCGCTGCCACGCGCCCGAGGGGACCTCCGGCGCGATGAACCGGGTGAAGGTGACCCGCGGACGGAACGCCTCGACCAGTTGACGGACCGGGCCGACGATCTCGCCGAACCGCGGAGCCAGCCAGGCGCTGCCTGGCTCTGCGAACACCCGCTGCATGTCGATGACCGCCAGCCACCCCCCCGGTGGCCCAGCAGGGGGCCCAGGCGACGGCGCGGCTGCCGCGGTCATGCCGGCGCTGTGTTCATCGGTACCGCGGTCATGCTTGAGCTGCGGCCGCGGAGGGTGCCTGCACCGGAGCTGACTCCTGGGCCCGTATCGCCGCACGGCTGAACGCCAGGGTCACGACGAAGCCGAGAGCCAGGGCAACCAGCACGCCGAGGTTGGCGTACTGCCAGGCCCCGGTCTTGCCGCCGAGACCGAACGGCTTCAGTAGGTAACCCTGCCAGGTGAGCCAGTTCGCCGAGCTGTTCGTGACCAGCCCCCAGCCCACGACGGTGCTCACGACGATGACGGCGAGCGGAAGGGCCCGGACATCGCCGTACCGGCCGGACGGCTGGAACAGATCGGCCTCCGCGTAGTCTTTCCGGCGCGTCGCGATGTCGGCCAGCATGACGCCGCACCACGCGGCGATCGGCACGCCGAGCGTGATCAGGAATCCCTCGAACTGGACCAGGAAGTTCTGGGCGATGAACACGACATAGATCGTTCCCAGCACCATGACGGTGCCGTCGATGAGCGCGGCCACGTACCGGGGCGTCCTCAGGCCGAGCGTCAGCAGCGCGAGGCCGGAGGAGTAGATGTCCAGTACCGACCCGCCGACGAGCCCGAGCACCGCGACGATGGCGAACGGCACCAGGTACCAGGTGGGCAGCAGCGTCGTCAGCGCCCCGATCGGGTCGGCGGCGATGGCGCTGCTCAGCTTGGCTGAGGAGCCGGCCAGCAGCAACCCGAAGGTGAGCAGGAAGATCGGCGCCACGGAGGATCCGAATGCGGTCCAGCCGGTCACGCCGCGACCTGACGAACGCCGCGGCAGGTACCGCGAGTAGTCGGCGGCGGCGTTCACCCAGCCCAGCCCGAAGCCGGTCATCGTGAACACCAGCGCGCCGATGAGCTTCTCCGCCGAGCCGCCCGGGATCGCTGACACCGTGTGCCAGTGGATCTTGTCGGCGACCAGTGCGATAAACCCCACGGTCAGCACGGCGGTCACCACGGTGATCACGGCCTGCATCCGCATGATCAGGTCAAAGCCCATAACGCCACCAACGACAGTCAGCGCGCTCACCACGATCAGCGCGATGACCCTGGTGGCGACCCCACCGCCCCATCCCAGGCGGTCGAACACCGTCGCGGTCGCCAGGGTGGCCAGGATGATCAGCACCGTCTCCCAGCCGACCGTGAGCAGCCATGAGATCGCGGCGGGCAGCTTGTTGCCGCGCACCCCGAAAGCGGCCCGGCTGAGCACCATGGTCGGCGCCGACCCGCGCTTGCCGGCCACTGCGATGAACCCGCAGAGCAGGAAGGAGACGATGATGCCGACCAGCCCGGCGCCGATCGCCTGCCAAAACGAGATGCCGAAGCCCAGCTCGAACGAGCCGTAGCTCAGGCCGAGGACTGAGACGTTGGCCGCGAACCACGGCCAGAACAGATCACGCGGCCGGCCCTTGCGCTCGGCGTCGGTGATCACATTGATCCCATTCGCCTCGATCTGCAGCGGGCGCGGTTCCGCTGGGCCGGACGCGATGGTTCCCCGTGCGCTCTGACTGTCAGCCATGGCGTGCCCCTCCGTGCGGGTCGTACTGGGCCGGGTCGTTAAATGGGGAAATGGCGCGGGCTCTTATCCGCCAGATAGCCAGCGCGGTGAGCACCCCAGCGCCGAGGAGGACCGCGGCCGCTGTGGCGGCCCGTTTCGCCGGGAGCGCGGGCGGCCTGGCGGTGCTGACGCTCGGACCGGCCTGGCTGGCCAGCAGTCGCTCGACGTTACCGGCGAACTGTTCCACCAGGCGCTGGCTGACCTCGCTGATAGTCCCAGGGGCGTACTGCGCGACCGTGCCGCGGATCATCAGATCGGCGCTGATCAGTACCCGCGCGCTGGCGCCGTCCGGCTCGACGCGGACGGCCACGTGCGCGTCGGCGCTGCCCTGGCCGGCACATTCGCGCCCTGATGCGCTCAATGTCACCGTGCCTGTGTTCCGGTCGGCGGCATCAAGCCGCACAGTGCCCGCGTAGACGGCGTCGATCGGGCCGATCGTGAGCTCGATCTGGCCCGCGTAGGTCCCATCCGCGACCTCGCCGATCAGGCGGCTGCCCGGCAGGCACGCGGCGACCTTGCCCGCGTCCAGCAAGGCATCGAAGACCTCCGCGGCCGGACGGCGGATACGGACCGCGCTGCTGAGCTCCACCCGCTGCCCTAACTATCCATGATCGCTTTGCGCTGCGCCCCGTCTACCGGGATGTGGGCGCCGTTGATGAAGCTGGCGCGGGGCGAGGCCAGGAAGGTGACCAGCGCGGCCACCTCCTCGGGCTCGCAGATGCGGCCCACCGGGATCGAGGCCTCGGCCAGTTCATGCGCCCGGTCCTGGGTCACGCCCTTGTCGCGGGCGAAGGCCTTCTCCAGGGTGTCCCACCGGTCCGTGTTCACCGGGCCCGGGTTGACCGTGTTGATCCGCACACCGTAGCGGCCGTACTGCTCGGCCACGGAGGACGCGAAGTTGATGTCAGCAGCATTGGCCACGCCGGCGGTCATCTCCCAGTAGCTCGGCTTCAGGCCGTCGTTACCCACCACGAGCACGATCGCACCGCAGCCCCGCTCACGCATATGCCCGATGACCGCGCGCACCGAACGGACATAGCCCATGAACTTCAGGTTCAGGCTCATCATCCACTGCTCTTCGGTCAGGTTCTCCAGCAGGCCGCCCGGCGAGCTGCCGGCACAGGTGACCAGGATGTCGATCGCGCCGAACCGGTCCAGCACCGCATCCACGCAGCGCTGGACGTCTTCGGTGACGCTCATGTCGCCGGCCAGGGGAACGATCATGCGCCCGGTCGCGGCCGCGATCTCCTTGGCGGTGACCTCCAGCGGCCCGGCGGTCCGTGCGGTGATGGCCACGTCGGCGCCTTCCAGCGCGAGATGCGCGGCGACCTGGCGGCCGATGCCCTTGCTGGCGCCCGTGACGATGGCCACTTTCCCGTCCAGCTGCAGATCCACCGCATACCCCTTCCGCCCCGGCTGGATAGTACGCGGGCTGGATGGCACGTGTGCAGGATGGTATACCAAATATCAGCAGGGTGGAAGGGTGCAGGTCAGGCGCGGCTGACGGCATCCATCACCGGCCCGGCCCGGCGATCAGCGCCGCGCGGTCTGCCTTGCCGAGGTGGTTGCGCGGCACGGCCGCGAGCTGGAAGACCCGCTTCGGGCACTTGTACCCGGCCAGTACCGTCCGCGCGTGCGCGATCAGCGCGTCCTCGTCGAACCGGCACCCGGGCCGGGGCACGACCCACGCGGTCACCTGCTCACCCCACCGGGCGTCGGGGACTCCGGCCACCGCCGCCTCGGCGACCGACGGGTGGCTCTCCAGCGCGACCTCGACCTCGCGGGGGTAGACGTTCAGCCCGCCGGTGATGATCAGCTCCTTGATCCGGCCCTGAATGACCAGATGCCCCGTGGCCGGGTCGACGCGGCCGATGTCGCCGGTGCGGAACCAGGCGTCCTCGGTGAAGGCCGCTTCAGTCGCGGCCGGATCACGCCAGTAGCCACTGAAGACCTGGGGGCCGCGCAGCTGGATTTCTCCGTCCGTCCCGTGCGGCGCCTCGTTTCCGCCTGACCAGATCCGGGCCAGCACGCCAGGGAGCGGCACGCCAATGGTGTCGCCGCGCGGGCCGGAGCAGGGATTGGAGACATCGAGGCCGCTCTCGGTCGTGCCGTATCGGACCAACGGGAGCCGGCCAAGCAGGTCCGGAAGCTGCGCGGCCAGCGCCGGGCTCAGCGGAGCCGATCCGCACACCGCCAGCCGGAGGCCGCGCAGCACCGGGCCGCGCCAGCCGTCCGCCGTCGCGGCGCCCAGCAGCGCCCGGTAGATGGTGGGGACGCCGAACAGCACGGTGGCGTCGGTGGCCCGGGCCGTTTCGATGAGTGCGGCGGCGTCAAATCGCGACTGGAGGTGCGCCGTGGAGCCGGCGATGAGCGCGGCATGCACGCCCCCCAGACCGTGCTGATGGAACAACGGCAGAGCGTGCACGAGGACATCATCTGCGCTCCACCCCCAGGCCGCCATCGCCGAACGGATCGACACGACCAGCTGCCGGTGACTGAGCGGCACGCCTTTGGGCCGGCCGGTCGTACCTGAGGTGTACGCGAGCACCGCTGTGTCCTGGGGACGCGCCGCAGTCGCTCGCCCCCGGTCAGCGGCAGTCGCTCGCCCCCGGTCAGCGGCGACCGCCTGCGGCGGGTCCGCGGCGCCGACAATCAGCGGAGGGCCGGGCAACTCCGCCAGCCGCTGCGCAGGACCAGGGTCGGCGAAGGCGATCGCGGCACCGGAGTCAGCGATCAGGTGCCCGAGTTCCGCCGCGGTGTAGCCAGGATTGGCGAGGACGACGACTGCCCCCGCCCTGAGCGCGCCGAGGTAGCAGTGCAGGAATCCGGGGCTCGACGCGGCGGCGAGCAGCACCCGGCCACCTGGCTCCAGCCGCCGGGCCAGCCAGCCCGCCACCCGCGCGGCGCCAGCGTCGAGTTCGCCGTGCGTGACGGCGGCGCCGTCGACACTGACCGCCACCCGATCAGGGACGCGGGCCGCCGATGCGGCGGCAAGCTCGGGGACCGTCGCTGCCCCGAGCCGCTCGACCAGCGCGTCGGGGTCCTCGGCGCAGGCGCCGCCGCCGCCGGCCAGGTGCATCCGCCAGCCGGCCCGGCTCCAGTCCTCGGCATTCATCCGGGCCCGGCCGCGCGATGCGTCCAGGCCGCGCGGTTCGCGTCGCGCTCAGCATGCAGCCGGTCGAGCAAGTCCCCGGCGGCGGTTACCGTCTTGACGCTCGCCAGGGCGCCCGCGCCCCGGGTGAGCAGGGATTCGGCGAGAGACGCTGCCGCCTGCTCCGGATCGTCGTCGACCCGGTGCAGCAACCCCAGCCGGAGCGCGTCGGCCGCGTCGACCCAGCGGCCGGTCAACGTCAGTTCCAGCGCGGCGCCACGGCCGACGAGGTCCGGCAGCAGCCACGCGCCGACCGACAGATCCCGGCCGGGCGGTCCGGCCCACCGCAGCCGAGCCGAGGGGCCGGCGATGCGCAGGTCGGCCGCCGTGGCTAGCTGCGCGCCACCGCCGACCGCGGGGCCGCGGATCACCGCGATCACCGGGCCGGGCCGGGTGATCATGACCTCGTAGCACTCGTACAGCAAGTCAGAGGTCTCCGACCGTTGGGCGTCGGAGATGGCCAGGTCAGCGCCTGCGCAGAAGACTGACGGATCGGTGCTGCCGAGCACCACGAGCGCGGAAGGCTCGGCGCGGAAGGCATTTGTGAGAGCGCGGACCATGCCGGCGTCCAGCGCGTTGCGCCGGTCCGGGCGTGAGATCAGCAGCCGGAGGTAGCCAGCCGCAGTGCGCTCCACCACGACGTGCGGATGCGGCATGCGCAACTCCATCGAAAGCCCACGGGCCACGGCTCGTGACATATGGTATACCAAATCGAGGAACTGCTGCTGTGGCCGCCGCTGCGGGCCGACGCCGTGGGACGCCACTGCGGGGCACTCCGGGCCCGACGCCGTGGGACGCCACTGCGGGGCACTGCGGGCACTGCGGCGGGTCCGCTGATGTGGCCAGTGCCGCGACGCGCTCCTCCGGGAGGAGGCCGGTGAAACCAGCCCCTTTCACCTATCACCGCACTCGCACCGTGGCGGAGACCGTCGCCCTGCTTTCCGAACTGGGCGACGAGGCGAAGATCCTGGCGGGCGGGCAGAGCCTGGTCCCGATGATGAACTTCCGGTTGGCCCGGCCGAGCGCCCTGATCGACGTGACCCGCATTCCTGGCCTGGACTACCTGCGCGCCGACCACGACGGCCTGCACGTTGGCGCCCTGACCCAGCACCGCACCGTGGAGATCACCCGCGACCCCGCGGTGCTGGCCGGATTCGCTGTCCTGCCGCGGTCGGCCCGGTGGATCGGGCACTATCCGATCCGCGCCCGGGGCACGTTCGGCGGCAGCATCGCGCACGCCGACCCGGCCGCCGAGTGGTGCCTGCTGGCCGTGCTGCTCGACGCGAACATCGTGTTGTGGGGCCCGGCTGGCCAGCGTATGGTCCCGGCCGCTGAGTTCTTCGAGGGTTTTTACACCACCTCGGCGCAACCGGACGAGATGATCACCGAGATTTGCTTCCCCCGGCCTGCCGCCCGGGCCGTGCTCACCGAGTTCTCCCAGCGCCAGGGCGATTTCGCGATAGTCGCGGCCGCCGTGTCGGCGGACCTCGGCGATGGCGTCTGCCGGTCGGCCCGGGTCGTGCTGGGCGGCGTCGGCCCGCTGCCTTTCGCCGTGGACACCCGGGCCCTCGCCGGGCAGCCGGCCACGGTGGACACCTGGCGCGCCGCGGGCGAGCTGGCCGCGGCACAGATCGACCCGCCCGCCGACGGGGACGGCAGCAGCGAATACCGCAAAGCGCTGGCGTCGACCCTGGTATCGCGGGCGCTGGCCGAAGCGGGCGAGCAATGAGCTCCCCGGGGGTCTTCCATGAACGCGGTGGTACGGGGCCCGCAAATGGCCCCCGATCCACCGCGATCATGAGTGCGCAACCGCTGCGCTGGGTCGGAGCGCCGGTGCCCCGCAAGGAGGACCGGCGGATGCTGCTCGGCCGCGGCCGGTTCACCGGCGACCTGGCCAGGACGGGCACGCTGCACGCCGCCTTCGTGCGCAGCCCCTTCGCCGCAGCCCAGGTCAAGGCGATCGACCTGTCAGGCGCACTGGCCATGCCGGAGGTGCGTGCCGCGTTCACGGCCGCGGAACTCGGCCACCCCTACCTGCTCGCCGTCCTGGACCGGGAGGAGTTCACCGCGACCCGGATGCCGCTGCTGGCAGGCGACCAGGTCCGGTTCGTGGGCGAGCCGGTGGCGGTGGTCATCGCCGACGATCCCTATGTCGCGGAGGACGCCGCCGAGGCGGTGGACGTCGAGTGGACGCCGCTGCAGGCCATCGCCGACCTCGACGCGGCCTGCGCCACCGGCGCCCGTCAGGTACACGGCGAGCTGTCCGGCAATTGCCTGGTCGACCTGACCATGTTCGACGACGGCCGGCTGGAGGAGATCTTCGCCTCGGCGCCCGTGGTCGTCGGCGGCGTGTTCACCAGCGCACGGGTGGCGGCCCTGCCGATGGAGGGCCGCGCCTGCCTGGCCGACTGGGATGACCGCGACGAGCAGGTGGTGGTGCACATCTCCACCCAGGTCCCGCATCAGGTCCGGTCGGGGATCGCGCAGGCTCTCGGCATCCCGGAGCGCGGCGTGCGGGTGATCGCGCCGGACGTCGGTGGCGGCTTCGGGCTGAAATGCGTGGTCGGCCGGGAGGAGGTGGTGGTCGCCGGGATCGCGAGGCGGCTGCGCCAGCCGGTGAGCTGGATCGAGGACCGGCAGGAGAACCTGACCGCCTCGTTCCACGGTCATGAGCAGCGCTACGACGTCCGCGCCGCGTTCGGCGCCGACGGCCGCATCCTCGGGCTCGCCGCCGAGATCGACTGTGATGTCGGCGCCTACTCCGCGTTCCCGTTCACCTGCGCGGTCGAGCCGCTGATGGCCGCCAGTGAGCTGCCCGGCGTGTACAAGGTCCCGGCCTACCGGGCCCGCAGCCGGGGCATCGCCAGCAATAAGGCACCCACCGCCCCCTACCGCGGGGTGTCCAGGCCGCAGATCGTGCTGGTCATGGAGCAGCTGATGGAGCGGGCCGCCCGCGCGCTCGGCATGGACCCGATTCAGCTGCGCCGGGTCAACATGATCAGTCCTGGCGAGTTCCCCTACACGGGTGTCACCGGCATCAGCTACGACGAGGGCAGCTACCGCGAGTCCCTGGACCTCGCCGAGCAGCGGGTGACCACCGGCGGCTGGCCCGCGGAGCGCGAGAGGCTGCGCAAAGAAGGGCTGCGCGCCGGGATCGGTTATTCCTGCTTCTCCGAGCGCACCGCCTATGGCACCCCGGCCATGTCGCAGCGCCGGATGCGGATGACGCCCGGTTACGACACGGCGCAGGTGCGGATGGACCCGTCCGGCGAGGTCATCGTGACCACCGGCACCTGCGGGCACGGCCAGGGGCACGAGACGACGTTCGCGCAGATCGTCGCCGACCGGCTCGGGATCCATCCGGACCAGGTGCGGCTGCGCCAGGGGGACACCGACCTGTCCTCGTACGGCTGGGGCACCTTCGGCAGCCGCTCCATCGTGATCGGCGGCGGCGCCGCCGGGCGGGCCGCGCAACAGGTCGCGGACCAGCTCCGGCAGGTCGCCGCGCACCTGCTGGAAGCCAGCGCCGCGGACATCGAGCTCACCGGTGGCTCGGCGCGGATCCGGGGGGATGCGAGTGCGGCCGTGCCGATCAGCGAGCTCGCCCGGGTCGTCCATTTCCAGACGCACACCCTCCCCGAGCCCCTCCGCTACGGGCTGGAGGCGCGGGAGTCGTTCGACCCACCCGGCACGTTCTCCAACTCCTGTCATGCGGTGCTCGTCACGATCGACCCCGGCACCTGCGAGATCCGGCTCCGCCGCTACCTGGTCGTGGAGGACTGCGGCGTGATCATCAACCCGCTGGTGGTGGACGGCCAGGTCCGCGGCGGCGTCACCCAGGGAGTCGCCGCCGCGCTGTTCGAGCGGATCCGGTACGACGCCGACGGGCAGCCCGGCAGCGCCACCCTGATGGATTACCTGGCCCCGACGGCCGCGGAGATCTGCCCCATCGACGTCGTGCACCTGGAGACCCCGTCAGCGCACAGCGAGACCGGTGCGAAGGGAATGGGCGAAGGCGGCACCATCGGCGCCCCCGCGGCGGTGCTCAACGCGATCAACGACGCCCTCAGCGACACGCAAGTCTGCTTCGGCCACATCCCGGTGCTCCCCGAGGACGTGCACGCCGCGCTCACCAGGGAAGGTGCGCTGTGAAGGACATCCACCTCATCCGGCTGCGGGTCAACGGCCGCGAGCATGAGCTGGCCGTCGAGTCACGGCGGACCCTCGCCGACATGCTCCGCCATGACCTCGGCTACACCGGCACCCACCTGGGCTGCGAGCACGGTATCTGCGGCGCGTGCACCGTGCTGGTCGACGGCCGCCCGGCCCGCGCGTGCCTGATGTTCGGCGTGCAGGCGGACGGCAGCGAGATCCGCACCGTCGAAGGACTGGCCGACGGCGACCAGCTTTCGGACCTGCAGCAGGCGTTCAGCGATCATCATGGGCTGCAGTGCGGATTCTGCACGCCTGGTTTCCTGATGCTGGCTGAGGCCTACCTCTCCGACCCGGAGCTGGCCAACGCGGGCGCGACCGCCACGGCCGGCGACGGCGGCCCGACCGAGGCGCAGGTCCGCGAGCTGGTCGCCTCGAACCTGTGCCGGTGCACCGGCTACCAGGGGATCGTCGAGGCCGTCCTGGCCACCGCACGGTCCCGCCGCCCGGCAGCCGGGCGATGACCGCGATCGGCGCGCGGCTGCCGCGCAAAGAGGACCCGAGGCTGCTCCGCGGGCTGGGCCGGTTCGGCGACGACTTCACCGCCCGCGGACAGCTCTGGGCGCGGGTGATCCGCTCCCCGGTCGCTCATGGCCGGATCCGGTCGGTGCGCACGACGCGGGCCGGCCAGGCCGACAGCGTGATCGCCATGGTCACGGCAGCCGACCTGCCCTCCGGCCTCGCGATCCCGGTCCGCCTCAATGTCCAGGACATTCGCCTCAACGACTTCCTTCAGCCGGTCCTGGCGACCGATGTCGTGCGGTACGTCGGTGAGCCGGTCGCCGTGCTGCTGGCCGAGGACCCGTACGCGGCCGAGGACGCGGCCGAACTGGTGGACATCGACATCGAGGAGGCGCCCGCGGTGCTCGACGCGGCCGCGGCCGCGCGGCCGGGCGCTCCCCGGTTGTTCGCGGCGGGTAACGTCGCGGCGGACTTCACGCTCGGCTACGGGGATGTCGAGGCGTCGTTTGCCCGGGCGGCCCGGGTGGTGCAGATCGACGTCGAGATCGGGCGGCACAGCGGCGTGCCCCTGGAGCCGCGCGCCCTGCTGGCCGAGGCCGACCCGCTGAGCGGCGCACTGTCTATTTACGGCATGACCAAGGTTCCCGTGTTCAACCGGGACCTGCTGGCGTCGCTGCTCGGCATCGACGAGACCCTGATCCATGTGCATGCCGTGGACGCGGGCGGCGGGTTCGGGGTGCGCGGCGAGTTCTACCCGGAGGACTTCCTGGTGCCCTGGCTGGCCTGGACGCTGCGGCGGCCGGTCAAATGGGTGGAGGATCGCGCCGAGCACCTGGTCGCGGCGAACCACTCACGGCAGCAGACCCACCGGATCGCGGCCGCCTTCGATGCGGAGGGCCTGATCATCGGCCTGCGGGACGAGGTCGTGCACGACAACGGCGCCTACTGCCGCACCCACGGGATCATCGTGCCGGAACTGACCGTGGCGATGCTGCCCGGCCCGTACCGGATCCCCGCCTACCGTGGCCGGGTCCAGGTCGTGCTCACCAACAAGACACCGTGCGGCACGTACCGGGCGCCCGGCCGGTTCGAGGGGACCACGGCGCGGGAGCAACTCCTCGACGTGGCCGCGGACCAGTTCGGCATGGACCGTGTCGAGTTGCGGCGGCGTAACCTGCTCGGCCCCGGTGAGCTGCCCTGCGAGCGCCCGATGAGCACGCTCGGCACCGAGATGGTGCTGGACAGCGGGGACTACCCGGCGCTGCTGGCCGCCGCCGTCGCCGAGGCGGGCCGGCTGGGCTATCCGGCCGAGGTGGAGCGGGGCAGGCAGGCGGGCAGGCGGTGCGGGCTGGGTCTCGCGGCGTTCCTGGAGAAGAGCGGGCTGGGCCCGCAGGAGACCGCCGACGTCACGGTCAGCGGCACCGGCGCCGTCCACGTGTACTCCGGCGGGACGTCGCTGGGTCAGGGCATCGAGACGGTGCTCGCGCAGATCGCCGCGGACGCCCTGGGCGTCGAGCCGGCTGCGGTGAACGTCGTCAACGGCGACACGAACCTGCAGCCGTTCGGCGGCGGATCCTGGGCGTCCCGCTCCACGGTGGTGGCCGGCAGCGCGGTGCACG
>JAWWPY010000074.1:0-2630 GCA_033854735.1 Streptosporangiaceae bacterium
CTGGCCGTCGACGCGGGCAGCCAGGATGCCGCCGCGCTGCTACGGGCCCGCAAGCACCGCGAGGACAAGCCGTTCGCGCTGATGGTCGCGGACGTGGCGGCGGCGCGGGAACTGTGCGAGGTGGACGTGGTCGCGGCGGGCCTGCTGACCAGCACCAGGCGGCCAGTGGTGCTGCTCCCCCGGCGGCCGGGCGCGCCGGTCGCCGACGCCATCGCACCGGGTAACCGGCGACTCGGCCTCATGCTGCCCTACACCCCGATGCACTACCTGCTGCTGCGTGACTTCGGCGGCCCTATCGTGCTGACCAGCGGCAACGTATCTGACGAGCCGATCGCCTACCAGGACACGGATGCGCTGCGCCGGCTGGACGGCATCGCGGACGCGTTCCTCACCCACGACCGGCCCATCCACATGCGGGCCGACGACTCAGTGGTCCGGTCGGTGCGCGGCCGGGAGATGCTGCTGCGCCGCTCGCGCGGCTACGCGCCCGAGCCGCTGACCGTGCGCGGGAGATTCCGGCGGCCGGTGCTGGCCTGCGGGGCCGAACTGAAGAGCACCTTCTGCCTGGGCACGGAGAACCGGGCCATCCTCTCCCAGCACATCGGGGACCTGGAGAACTACGAGACCCTGCGGTCCTTCACCGAGGGCATCGAGCATTTCCGGCGGCTGTTCGAGATCACACCGGAGGTCGTTGCGTACGATCTTCATCCGGAGTACCTGTCCACCAAGTACGCCCTCGCACTGGATGATGTCGAACTCGTCGGCGTGCAGCATCACCACGCGCACATCGCCTCGTGCCTGGCCGACAACGACGAGGACGGCCCGGTCATCGGGGTCGCGTTCGACGGGACCGGCTTCGGGACGGACGGCACCCTGTGGGGCGGTGAGTTCCTGCTCGCCGACCTGGCGGAGTTCGAGCGGGCCGGGCACCTCGCCGGGGTGCCGATGCCCGGCGGAGCGGCCGCGATCAGGCAGCCCTGGCGGATGGCGGCGGCGTACCTGGATGCCGCGTACCCCAACGGGCTGCCCGATGCCCTGGCCGTCGCCGCGCGGAACCCGCGGGCCTGGCCGGACGTACTCGCCATGGCCCGCCGGGGGGTCAACGCGCCGGTCACGTCCAGCGCTGGGCGGCTGTTCGACGCGGTCGCGGCGCTGCTCGGGGTGCGGGACGCCATCAACTACGAGGGCCAGGCGGCGGTGGAACTGGAGCAACTGGCCGATCCGGCCGAGCGGGCCGCCTACCCGGCCGCGATCCGCGATGGCAGCCCGCTGCTGGTGGCCGGGCCGGACCTGGTCCGCGCCGCCGCCGAGGACCTGCTCGCCGGGGTCCCCCCGGAGGTCATCGCCGCCCGGCTGCACAACGGCGTGGCGGCCATGATCTCCCGCGCCTGCCTGCTCCTGCGGGAGCGCTCCGGCCTGGGCACCGTCGCCTTGTCCGGCGGGGTCTTCCAGAACCTCTTGCTCCTCAACGCAGCAGCGCAGTTGCTGGAGCGCGACGGGTTCCGGGTGCTCACCCACACGCGGGTGCCACCCAACGACGGCGGGATCAGCCTCGGCCAGGCAGCGGTAGCCGCGGCGCGCGACCGGGGCGGCGCTCAGGGTAGCCGCCATACCGTGCTCCGCTTCACCTCCGCGTCTTCCAGCACCGGCGAGACCGGGACGTCGTAGCTGGCGACCGCCTCGAAGCGATCGCGCGGCAGGTAGGCCCGGCCCGGATCGCCGACCAGCACGGCCGCGCCGGATGCGCGGGCGCGCACGAGGAACGGCAGCAGGCGCTCGGCCATCCGCCGCTCGTAGAACCCGTCACCCACCAGCACCAGGTCATTCCCGGCGGCCACGCCGCCCAGAACGTCGCCCAGGGTGGCCTCGAGCGTGACGCCGTTCGCCGCGGAATTGAGCTCGATGGCGGTGCAGGCGAGCGGGTCGGTCTCGCTGGGGGTGACGGCCGCCGCACCGGCCTTCGCCGCGGCGATGGCCACCAGCCCAGAGCCGGCCGCCAGGTCGAGGACGGCCCGGCCTGCTGTGCGCTCGGGATGATCGAGCAGGTAGCGCGCGAGGACCTGGCCGCCCGCCCACGGGAATGCCCAGAAAGGCGGGGGCAACCCGGCCTGGCCGGTGTCCCGCTCGGTCCGCTCCCACAGAGCGATCGGTTCCGGGGCCAGGTGCAGCGTGATCTCCGGCACCAGCGGCGGTGTCATCAGGCAGGTGTTCGCCAGGACGAACGCGGCCGGTGTCACCGCTGCAACTTTAGTAGCTATGACAGCACCGAGTCAGAGCCGGCTGGGCCGGGTGGATCGGTGCGGCGGCGGCCCGAGCCTGTCGTGCCTGCGAGTTCCGTTAGCCGGCGTTCGAGGAAGCGCCGTTCGGCGCCGTCGTCGGTGAGTTGTCTCGCACGCCGGTAGGCGTCACGCGCCTCGTCGGTCCGCCCGAGACGTCGCAAGAGTTCGGCCCTGGTCGAATGCAGGTAGCGGAAGTCGTTGAGACCGAGTTGGTCGACTATGCACAGGCCGGCCTCGGGGCCTTCGGTCTCGGCGATGGCGATGGCGCGGTTGAGCTCCACGACGGGCGAGCCGGTCAGGCGGGTGAGCTCGCCGTACAGCGCCGCGATCTGCGCCCAGTCGCACGGCACC
>JAWWPY010000075.1:0-2564 GCA_033854735.1 Streptosporangiaceae bacterium
AGGGCACCGGGAGCAGGGCGAACGGAACCGCGATGAGGAAGGGCGCGACGCTGTGCCCGGCAGCGTCCACGCTCTGCAGGGCGTCCGTGCCGAGCACGACGATCCCGCAGCCGATGGCGGCGATGATGCCCAGGATCAGCCCGATCCGCGGCCTGCCCGGAGGCCGGCCCTCGATCACGGCCCGCGGATCGAGGCCGGGCATCGGGGTCGCCATGGCAGGGAGCGTACCGGGAACCGCGCCGACAGGCCGACGCCGCAAGCCCGTGGCCCTGAGCATGGCCGCTACGGCGCCGTCCAGGGGACTGCGGGGTCGGTCCGGGAAGTAGGTCAAACTGGGGATAGGGTTTCGTTTGCCTGGCCTAGGGGCGGCCAGGCGCCAGCCACGAGAGGAGCCCTGATCCCGCGGTGAGCAGCCCATCTCGCAGTGCACCAGACACCCAGGCAGCAAGCACCGACTCGGTCAAGCTGGAGTGGACCGAGGCCGACCAGCGGGCTGTCGACCTGATCCGGGTCCTGGCCATGGATTCGGTGCAGAAAGCGGGCTCCGGCCACCCGGGCACGGCGATGAGCCTGGCCCCCGTCGCCTATCTGCTCTACCAGCATGTGCTCCGGCACGATCCGGCCGACCCGAACTGGCTCGGCCGGGACCGTTTCGTCCTGTCCTGCGGGCATTCCAGCCTGACCCTGTACATCGAGCTCTACCTGTCCGGCTATGGGCTGACCCTGGACGACCTGAAGCGTTACCGGGAGTGGGGCAGCCTGACCCCGGGGCACCCGGAACACGGCCTCACGGCGGGCGTCGAGACCACCACCGGCCCGCTGGGCCAGGGCCTGTCCAACGCGGTCGGCATGGCCATGGCCGCCCGCCGGGAGCGCGGCCTGCTCGACCCGGACGCGCCTGAGGGTGACAGCCCCTTCGACCACCACGTCTACGTGTTCGTCTCGGACGGCGACATCGAGGAAGGCATCAGCCACGAGGCGTCGTCGCTGGCCGCTCACCAGGATCTGGGCAACCTGGTCGTGGTCTACGACGACAACCAGATCTCCATCGAGGACAACACGGAGATCGCGAAGTCCGAGGACGTGGCCGCCCGGTACGAGGCCTACGGCTGGCACGTGCAGCGGGTGGACTGGCGGCACCCGGACGGCTACCGCGAGGACCCGGCCGGCCTGTACGAGGCGCTGCTGGAGGCCAGGGCACATACCGACAAGCCGTCGATCATCGTGCTCCGGACGATCATCGCCTGGCCGGCCCCGCACGCGCAGAACACCGGCGAGGCGCACGGCGCGGCGCTCGGCGAGGACGAGGTCGCGGCCACCAAGGAAGTCCTCGGCTTCGACCCCGCGGTGAATTTCCCCGCCGAGGACGCGCTGGTCGCGCACGCCCGGAAGGTGGGCGAGCGGGGCAAGCGGCTGCATGCCGAGTGGGACGAGGCCTTCGCCGCGTGGGCCAGGGCCAACCCGGAGCAGGCCGCGCTGCTGGACCGGCTCCGGGCCCGGCGGCTGCCGGATGGCTGGGCCAAGGCGCTGCCCTCCTTCCCGCCGGACCAGAAGGGCATGGCCACCCGGAAGGCGGCCGGCGAGGTGCTGAACGCCCTCGCCCCGGTCCTGCCCGAGCTATGGGGAGGCTCGGCCGACCTGGCCGGCAGCAACAACACCACGATGAAGGGCGAGCCGTCGTTCATCCCGGCCGAGCACCAGACCGAGATGTTCCCCGGCAACGTGTACGGCCGCACCCTGCACTTCGGGATCCGCGAGCACGCCATGGGCGGGATCCTCAACGGCATCACGCTGGACGGGCTCACCCGGCCCTACGGGGGCACCTTCCTGGTTTTCAGCGACTACATGCGGCCGTCCGTCCGGCTCGCCGCGCTGATGGGGCTGCCGGTGACCTACGTGTGGACGCACGACTCGATCGGGCTCGGCGAGGACGGCCCGACGCACCAGCCGGTCGAGCACCTGGCCGCGCTGCGCGCCATCCCGGGGCTTGACGTGGTCCGGCCCGGCGACGCGAACGAGACCAGCGTGGCCTGGCAGACCGTGCTGGAGCACACCGACCGGCCGGCCGGGCTCTGCCTGAGCCGTCAGAACCTGCCCGTTCTGGACCGTTCTGAGCGCACCGGCCTGGCGAGCGCGGATGGGGCGGCCCGTGGCGGGTACATCCTCGCCGAAGGGGCGGGCGGTGAGCCGACGGTGATCCTGATGGCGACGGGCAGCGAGCTGCAGATCGCACTCGCGGCACGGGACATTCTTCAGGATGAGGGCATCTCGACACGAGTTGTTTCCCTGCCGTGCGTGGAATGGTTTGCCGCCCAGGATGCTTCCTATCAGGAGGAAGTACTGCCCCCGGATATCCGGGCGCGCGTCAGCGTCGAGGCCGGCGTCGCGCAGCCCTGGCATGTGTTCACCGGCGACTTCGGCGAGTGCGTCAGCCTGGAGCACTTCGGGGCATCCGCTTCCTACATGAAGCTGTACGAGGAGTTCGGGTTCACCGCGGAGCACGTGGCAGCAGCCGCGCGCTCCAGCCTGGCTCGGCTGGGCACCGCGGCGGCCGCGAACGCGAG
>JAWWPY010000076.1:0-3536 GCA_033854735.1 Streptosporangiaceae bacterium
GGCGGCGGGCCGAGGCCGACGATTTCTATGACGCCATTACCCCGCCGTCGGTGACCGATGACGCGAAGGCGGTCATGCGCCAGGCCCTGGCCGGGATGCTGTGGTCGAAGCAGTGCTACTACTTCGACGTGGATCGCTGGCTGCGCGAGCGCCATCTCCACCCGTTGCGGTCGCCGGCCTGGCGGGGAAGCCGCAACGAGTCGTGGTACCACATGTTCAACCACGACGTCGTGTCGATGCCCGACAAGTGGGAGTACCCCTGGTACGCCGCCTGGGACCTGGCCTTCCATTGCATTCCGCTGGCCATGGTCGACCCGGACTTCGCGAAGAGCCAGATCGACCTGATGCTGTCCCAGGACTACCTCCACCCCAACGGGCAGATGCCGGCCTACGAGTGGAACTTCGGCGACGTGAACCCGCCGGTGCACGCCTTCGCGACCCTCTTCCTGCAGAATCTGGAGTCGGATCTCGGCGACGTAGACCTGCCCTTCCTCCGGGAGGGCTTCGCGCGGCTGCTGCTGAACTTCACCTGGTGGGTGAACCGCAAGGATCCCTCGGGCCGCAACGCCTTCGAAGGCGGCTTCCTGGGCCTAGACAACATCGGTGTCTTCGATCGCAGTGCCGCCCTGCCCACCGGCGGCCGGCTGGAGCAGTCGGACGGCACCGCATGGATGGCGATGTTCAGCCAGAACATGCTGGAAATGTCCCTGGCCCTGCTCGAGTACGACGACAGTTACGAGCAATTCACGCTCAAGTTCGTCGAGCACTTCTTCTGGATCGCCGCCGCCATGGACCCGGTCGGTGAGCACCCCGACGAGATGTGGGACGAGGAGGACGGCTTCTTCTATGATGTGCTGCGCCTTCCCGACGGCACGGGCGCCCGGATCAAGGTTCGTTCCCTGGTGGGCCTGCTGCCCCTGTGCGCTACGACGGTGATCGAGGCCGACACGCTGCAGCGGTATCCGCAGATCGCCGGGAAGGTGCGGGCCTTCCTGGAGCGCAACCAGGACCTGCTGGCCAACATCGCCGACCCGCTCGTGCCCGGCGCCCACGGCCGGCGGCTGCTATCGCTGGTGAACGAGGACAAGCTGCGCCGCATTCTCGCCCGGATGCTGGACGAGGAGCGGTTCCTGGGCCCGCACGGGATCCGCTCCATCTCCAGGTGGCACCTCGAGCATCCTTACAGCTTCAACGCCGGCGGGGCCGACCATCAGGTGCAGTACGAGCCGGCCGAGTCGACCAGCGGGATGTTCGGTGGCAACTCCAACTGGCGCGGGCCGGTCTGGTTCCCGATCAACCTGCTCCTGATCCGGGCCCTGCTCCAGCACTACCGCTACTACGGCGATGACCTGAAGGTCGAGTGCCCGACGGGTTCGGGGACGATGATGACCCTGTTCGAGGTGGCGCAAGAGCTGTCCCGGCGTCTGGCCGGCACCTTCCTGCGCGACGATGAGGGACGGCGGCCCGTCTACGGCGGGACCAAGATGTTCCAGGAGGACCCGCATTGGCGTGACCTCATCCTGTTCTACGAGTACTTCCACGGCGATAACGGAGCCGGTCTCGGTGCCTCGCATCAGACGGGGTGGACCGGCCTGGTCGCCCGGCTGATCCAGAGCCTCGGCCAGTTCGACGCCGAGTCCGTGCTCGATGACCACACGTGGCCAATGGCCCGGCCCTACCGGCGTCTGGCCGCCGAACCGGTCGGGGACGTCACCACGGCCCGCGAAGCCCGCGGAGTGCGGGAACCAGAATCCGCTCCCTAACCGGAGTTGGCAGCGCTCAGCTGAAGGTCACGGTGAGCTCGGCGATCAGGTCGCCGCTCCAGCGCAAGATCATGGTGCCTGTGCTGCCGTTGTCCCAGGCAAACCAGAGTTCGTCGACGTCGCCGGAGGAATCGGCGCGGGTAACCGTGAGCGTGTCCGAGGGCGGCTGAGACGCGTATCCGGTGGCGATCGCTTCGCGCCCGGTAACGGGCCGACGGGTAGGCCGGCGAAGCGCATCGTCGCATCGGGCGCGAAGCGACCGCGAAGGCTTTCCAGTCGCCAGAACGATGTTCAGCAAGTGGCGCTGGTCGTGGCACACGGCCACCTGGAAGTACGTCGGCCAGTGAGGTCGCCGGACACGGGTACGGGCAGGACTCACGGCCAGCCACTTCTCGCAGGAATGGCACTTTTATCGCGTAAACGGACGTCCGGGTTAATCTCCGGCGAAAGCCCGAGAGCCGGCCCAGGACAAGACCTCAATGACCCGGCCGGAATGGGCCGGCAGCGGTCTATCTCCGGCGTCCTGGGCAGCGGTATTGTGGCGTTAGAAGGCAACGAGAGGCACGCGAGGACTTCGTCCTCATGCGCGTCGCCACCGTCCTAGTGGTATTTGCGGCTGCTGCGATTGCCGTGATCTTTGTCCTGATGATCGCCGGGTATCACTAGCCTCGGTCTCTCGCGGGCTCGGGTCGGTGACGTGCGGGCTGCGGCCTGCCCGGCTAGACGTCGCGGAACCGGAACACCAGGCCGCCGGCCAGCATCGCGGCTGCGGCCCAGATCGCCAGCACGCCCAGCCCGGCCCAGGGCGTGATCGCCAGGCTCCGCAGGCCGGTGGTGTCCTGGATGGTCAGCCCCGCGACCGTGGGTGTCCACCGCTCGAGCCGGTGCTGCCAGTGCTCGTTCCCGATGAACGCCAGGATGATCGGGAACAGGTACAGCAGCCCCAGGACGATGCCGATGGACACCGCCGAGTCCCGGACGATCACCGCGATGCCGAGGCTCATCAGCGCGATCAGTCCCAGGTACAGGACCGACCCGCTGGCGGCTCGCAGCGTCGGCCCGTAGCTCAGCCAGACCGGGTGGAAGCCGCGCGCGGCGGTAAAGCCGTGGCCGGGCAGGATCAGGTGCCCGGCCAGCACCGAGCCGAACACCGCCACCGCACCGGCTGCCAGGACCAGCGCGGCGAGCAGGATCGCCTTGGCCGCCAGCACCGCCGACCGCCGGGGCATCGCCGCGAGCGTGATGCGCATCATGCCCGAGCTGTACTCGTTGCTGACCATCAGCACGGCCAGGATCGCGACCACGGCCTGGCCAAACTGAATCCCGGTCAGGCTGAGCTTGGTCGTGTCGACCGGGCAGGTCAGGTTCTGCGGGCAGTGAGTGGCCCCGACGGCCGCGGTGCTTACTGCAATGGTCGCCACCGCGATGCCGAGGAGCAGCCAGGCGGGTCCGGAGACCGTGCGCAGCTTGGTCCACTCGGCGTGCAGCGCGTGGCGCAGGCTCGCCCCCCGCGCTGCCGTCGCCACCGTCGGTGCTGGCGGCGTCCGCACGGCGGTGCTCATGCGTCCCGCCGCCCCAGCATGACCAGCGCGAGGGCCAGGGCCGCCGCCGCCCACAGGCACAGCACGGCAAACCCGGCGGAGGGAGACAGCGGATAGTAGCCCTGGATGGGCGAGGTGACGGTAGTGACCTGCGAGTACCTCGGGATGCTCTGCTCGACCGCCAGGCCCGCGGCCGGGGTCAGCCGCAGCAACCAGTCACCGAGTCCGGCGG
>JAWWPY010000077.1:0-5659 GCA_033854735.1 Streptosporangiaceae bacterium
GTAACCGTGCTGATCCTGGCCCAGTGCGTGCCGTCTGCCGACTGGTAGCCGGTGAGCGTGTCGCCGGAGCGGGTCAGCCGCAGCCACCGCGGGGATGCCGCCGACACGGCGCCCGGGAGGCCGGCCAGGTCGTGGGTGTAGTTGTACTGCATCCGCACCCCGTGGCTGCCGGTGACCATCACGGCCGCGTACGCCGATCCCTGCCGGGTGCCCGGCTCGATGATGACGCCCGCCTTCGCCCACGGCACCACGCCGGGGACGATGGCGTTGGGGTGGGACGGGGGATAGGTGATCAGGCCGGTCATCGAGGTCACCCTGACGGTGATGCTGCCGTTCCCGTCCAGCGTTTGGTGCACGAAGTAGAAGCTGTCGGTCACCTGCTCGCCGTCCGGCCCCCGCGGAGTGCTGTCGGCGCAGGTCTGACTCTGACCGGGCGGGGCGAAGCAGTGCGAGTGCGAGGCCAGCGCGAAGAGCACTCCGAACAGCACGCTCACCAGCGCCGCGACAACCATCCCGGCCACCCAGCCGCGGACAGTCCGGAACTTGGTCCACTCCGCCCGCAGCACCAGCCCGAAGCCGGCGTGCCCGGCACGTTCCTGCGCGTGCAGCGGCGCCACGGTGCCGGCGGTCATCGAGTGACCTCCTCGGCCTCGACAGCGCGGTAGTCGACCGCGTCGGCGGTGAGCTGCAGGTAGGCCTCCTCGAGCGACGCCCGGTGCGCGGCAACCTCGGAGAACGCCACGCCGCTGCCCGACAGCACGGTCACGATCCGCTCCGCGGGAAGCCCGGAGACCGTCAGCGTCTCCGGCCCGGAGGGCGCCACGGTTGCCCCGGCGCCGGTCAGCGCGGACGCTGCCTGCGGCGCCGCCGTGCTGCGCACCGTGACCCGCCCGCCGGATGTCGCGGCCAGCAGCTCGGCCGTGCTGATGTCGGCGATCACCTTCCCGCGGCCGACGATCACCAGGTGATCGGCGGTGTCCTCCAGCTCGCTCATCAGGTGGCTGGACACCAGCACCGCGCGCCCCTCGCGAGCCAGCGACGCCAGCAACCCGCGCATCCAGATGATGCCCTCCGGGTCCATGCCGTTGAACGGCTCGTCAAACATCAGCGCCGGCGGGTCGCCCAGCAGCGCCGCCGCGATCCCCAGCCGCTGCCGCATCCCCAGCGAGTAACCCCCGGCCTTCCGCCGGATCGCCGTCTCCAGGCCCGCCTGCGCGGCCACCCGGTCAGCCCGCCGGGCGCCCAGGCCCTGGGAATGAGCCAGCCACAGCAGGTGATTGCGGCCGGTGCGGCCGGGCTGCAGCGCAGCGGCGTCCAGCAGCGACCCCAGATGGGTCAGCGGACGCTCCAGGCTGCGGTAGGGCCGCCCGCCGACCAGCGCGGTGCCCTCCTCAGGCGCGTCCAGACCGAGGATCACCCGCATCGTGGTCGACTTCCCCGCACCGTTGGGCCCGATGAACCCGGTCACCCGGCCCGGTCTGACCGCAAAACTCATCCCGTCCAGCGCCAGCACCGGCCCGAACCGCTTGCGCACGGCGGTGACCTCGATGACTGCGTTCACACACATACTCCTTCGTGTTGCCCGGCGAATCGCCTGCAACCTGGTTGTACGGCAAGGCCGGTCATACGGCCGTCACAGACTCTGTGACCGCGGTGTGACTGCCTCCCCATCCGCACGCAGGCTGCTGGAGCGGGCCTCCTGATCCGCCTGGATCACAGAACGGGCCGACATGGACCTGCAGCTGACCGGCAAGCGGGCAGTCGTCACCGGCGGCAGCCGGCGCCGCGTTCCGTGACGCCATCGGCCACTTCGCGAGCGACAATGACCTGGAGGTGGCGACATGACGGAGAGGATCTCGTCCCAGTCGTCCACCTCGAGCACCGGCCGGCGGTTGTTGATGCCGACAGCGTGCACGGCCGCGTCCATTCCGCCGAGGCCTTTCACGGCGGCCGCCACGGCGTCACCGCACATGCCCGGCGAGGTCAGGTCGGCAGCGATGGCCAGATGGTGCCCCGTGGCGACGGGCGGAAGGCCGGCCACGACATCCTTGGCCCGCCGGCGTTGGCGTCGATGACGGCGACCTGGGCGTCCTGCCCGGCGAACGCGCTCGCGATCTGGTGCCCAAGGCCCCCCGCGCCCGCGACGACGACCCTGGTGCCGGACAGGCCAAGGCCGGCCGACGCTGGGGGGGAGATCATCGATGGGGTTGAGGACCAGCACCTGGCGCAGGACCTCCTCGCCCGGTGCGATATCCGTGAGCAGGTCGACGAGTTGCCCATCGTCGGGGGCGTCGCCGACGATATTGGGGTGCGGGAAGTCCGTTCCCACACCACTCGTTCCGGGGCGCGGGCGACGAGGTCGGCGGCCAGTGCGACCGCATCGCGGAACGGCGGCCCCTCGCGTGAGACCCGGTCCACCCCGCTCGTCTTCACCCAGACCTTCCCGCTGTCCAGCAGGCGCAGCAAGGCGCCCGAGGCGGCCCGGTTCTCGTCCTCAGGCAGGTCCACCCGGCCGAGATGGTCAATGACGTCCCTGACCCCGCTCCAGCGCGTCGAGCAGGACGCTGTGGTCCGCCCCGTAGCAGGCCGGCCCTGACGCGCCGGGAAGTCGAGGCAAGTCCAGCTGGCACTCAGCCTGAGTTGCCTAATTCCCTCCACGGGTAGCCAGTGGGCGCTGTGTCAGAGCGTCCGGACGCGCGACCTCCAGCGGTCAGGCCGCGTTACCGCACATGTTTGATATGGAGGTGAGCGGACTGCGGGGTCATGGCCTGACCGGGGAATCGACGCGGAGGTGACCCTGGCTGTCATGTCGATGCTTCCAGGGGTCCTATGCGACGGCCGACGGGGGGCTCTCGGCGGCTGCTTGCCCGGCCCAGAAGTTAGTAACGAGGGCAGCGAGTTCGGTGGGACATTCGAGCGAGGGGAGGGAGCGTGATCCCGTGAGGACCGCTGAGCGGGCGTCCTGCATCGCGGCTGTGGTCTCGGCGCACGCAGAGGGACTCCATTCACCCCGGTCGTCGGTGGCAATCATCAGGGTGGGGCACCGGACGCGTGCGGCGGCCCAGGCCAGGTCCGTCCGGTTGAGGATGCCGGAATGGACGGTCCGCGCGATGGCCCCCCGGTTGTCTCGGGACATGGGGCCAACGAGCGCGTCGACGGCCTCAGGGTCACTGCGCCGCGTGAGATCGGTGAGCATCCCGCCGAGCAGCCCTTGGCGTACCGGCCCGCGCATCCCGATGGCGCGGTACACGGGCAGCAGCATTCTCACCTGCCGCCGCATCGACGGACTCGGTGCCTGGACCGGCGTGCTGACCGTGATCAGGCTGCGCACCAGCTCCGGTCGAACGGCGGCCAGCTGCAACCCCACGTGGCCACCCCACGCGCTACCCAGCCAGTCAACGGGACCCGCGGCCAGCTCGTCCTGAACCTGCGCGACGGCCGCGACGGCTCCCTGCACGCAGCGATCGTTGAACTTGCCCACCACGCGGTCGAGATCTGCGCTCGCCCCGAAGGACCACCCGTCGATCAGTACCAGGGTGCGTTGCTGGCGAAGGTCGTCCACCACGCGCGCCCAGCTCCGCGAGTCGGTGAACATGCTGTGCCACAGGACGGCCACGCGGGGCGGTCCCGGGACGACCTGGGCGGCGAGCCAGCCGAGTTCGGTGTCGATACGCATAATTTCACTGTACCCGCAGTACAGCGAAGTTACTAGACTGGATCGCATGCCCCGTCGCTACGAGTCGTCAGTCCGCGCCGAACGAGCCGGCGAGAACCGCGACCGGCTCGTCGCCGCGGCCCACGGGCTCTTCCTCCGGCAAGGCTGGACCATGACGACGATGACGCAGGTCGCTGCCGCGGCAGGTCTGGCTCGCCCCACCGTGTACCTCCACTTCGACACCAAGGTCGACCTGCTGATCGCCTGCATCGACACCGCACTGTCCGAAATCCCCGTCCGCGACCGTGCCGACTACCAGGCGATGGGCAAGGGCACGCTCCCCCAGCGAGCAGCGACCACGGCACGCTGGCTGCGACGTGCCTACGAACGGTCCGCCCCCATCCAGCGAGTACTGGACGACGCTGCCGTCAGCACCCCCGAGGCAGCCCGGGCACAGACTCGAATGGAGCAGCGCCGACATGACGAATTCGCCAACGCATGCCATCTCGTCCTCGGGGGTGGCCCCCCACCCAAACCTCTCGTGGACGAAGTCTGGGCCCTCGGCTCGCGCGCGATGTGGTTCAAGCTCGCCGAGTGCGGATGGTCACCAAACGACTGGGAGGCATGGTTCGCTCGCGTAGTCCTCAACGCCACCCACACACACCGCGCCAAAGATTGACATCGAGCCGACAGCCGCGAACCGTTGGCCGCTCGCCCGAAGCACTCCGCCGGAATCGCACTCGTCCGGTCATGCCGCACTTGGTGCGCACGGCTTTGACGGCGCTGCGAACGCGGTTATGGGCCGAGGTCCCAGAGCAGGCGGTAGTACTTGGTGCGTTCGATGTCGGACGGGACGCCGTAGGCGTCGAGAAGCAGGCGATCCCACCCGGGGCCGTAGTTCCATTCGGTGCTCCAGGTGGCGACGGCGAGGTCAGCCCACCTGTCGGCGATGCCCAGCTCGCCGAGGTCCACGTGCCCGGACCACTGACCATCGCCGCTCAGCAGGGTATTAGGTGCGCAGCTGTCGCCGTGGCAGACGACCACCTGGTCGGCGGCCGGGATATCGGCGAGCAGCGCGAGCGCCCGGCTGATCCCGAGAGGCTGGTGGACCTCGTCCCAGGACGCCGGGTCGATCCGTCCTTCGCCGGCCCGGACGCGGATCTCGGCGAGCCGGTCTTCCGCGGTCCATGAGAACGGGCACGCGTGGACGGGAAGAGCCTCATGCATGGCACGCAGTCCCTCCCCGATCGCGGCCACCGCGATCCGGGGCTCGGCCTTCCACCGGGTGTCGACCGCATTCCGGCCGGGCAGCGCGGCGGTGACGATCCACGCCCCGGCCTGGTCGCTGCCCTGGCCAAGGAGCTGCGGTACCGGGGTGAAGGGCGCCGCCCACTCCAGCCGGGCTGCCTCTTTGCCCAGGTCGATACCGCTAGCCGCCGGTGCCCATTTCACGAAACAGCGATCCGGGCCGGCGCCGACTTCGTAGGTGAGCCCGCCCACCCCGTTCTCCCACACCAGGCGCGCCACCCGGCCTGCAGCCACTGCGCCCACGGCCGGCGGTATCGCCACCGGCAGCCTGGAACGCCTCGCACTCACCCGCCCAGCCTGCCATGCAGTCAGCACCGCCGGCCCGGCCAGACCGGTGGAACGGGAACGGATCGCCGCGCAGGCCGCGATCCGCGGCGACCCGCTCCAGCAGCCGCGGCATAGTCGCGTGCGCTTCCCCTCATTTACTAATCGGTGGGCGAAATCTCGGTGACTTCGATCTCCCGGACCCCGATCTGGGCGACGAACTCGGCCGCCCGCCTGATGATCGACCGGGCTGCCTCGGCCGCAGCCGGGGAGTCGCTGGCCTCGCATTCGATCGTGATGACGGCCTCGTCAAGCATGTCCCACAGGACGGCCGGTGATCTCAGGTCGCTGGTGCGGTGAGCGGCGGCGATCGCGGCCTGGAAGTTCGAGCGGTGGTCGTTGGTAAGGCTGGGATAGAGCCCGGCTGTCATG
>JAWWPY010000078.1:0-14062 GCA_033854735.1 Streptosporangiaceae bacterium
CGACGGTGCGCCCCGGCTGCGGCGAGGACCCTCCGTAGCCCGGCCTGTCGTAGCTGATGAGCCGCAGCCCACGGGCGGCGGCATCCCGCCCGTTCGGGCCGTAAAGTTGCCTGGAGTTCGGCGTGCCTATGTGGACCAGGACCGGTCGGCCAGCGGGATCACCGGACTCCTCGACAGCCAGCGTCCGGCCGTCCGGGGTGCGAACTGTGCGCTCCACGCTGTCTCCTAATGCTCCGCGCCGTGTCCACCCTTGGCCATCAGCGCACGGGTGACGTTAGAGCAGGTAGCTGCCGGCAGCAACTGAAATACTGACCACTGCGCGGCCAGGCAAGCCGTTACTCACCGCGCTGGCCCGGCCATCGGCTTCGCCTGGGCAGGCGCATAACCTGCGGTGGTGGTGGTCGGGATGCCCGGATTCGAACCGGGGGCCTCCTGCTCCCAAAGCAGGCGCGCTAACCAAGCTGCGCCACATCCCGTTAGGACCGAACGTAGCCTACCGTCCCGCGGAGCCCGGATCGGCTGCCGCGACCGTGCGCCGCAGCATGATCGAAATGCCGTCCCTCGCGGTTGGGCGCGAGGGTTCCGCAGCCGGTACGCTGTCGGTGCCGACCCGGTGGCCCGTCCAGGGGTTCTCGCCGGGCGCGCGGGCGTAGCTCAATGGCAGAGCGCCAGCCTTCCAAGCTGGTCATGAGGGTTCGATTCCCTTCGCCCGCTCCGACAGTTTGTGCCCACGTCAGAGGCATGATCATCGCCTTCCGAATGATCTTCACGACGCCGACTGGCGCCCGCGTGCCAGAGTTCGTACCCATGCGGACCTCACCGCCCTCGCAGTTTGCGGATCTCAGTGCCCGCCTGCTGCCATGACCGTCCGGAGTTAGCGCCAAGCGGGGAAGTGGCCTGCGCACGTGACGTCGTCCTACGGTAGGATAATCAGAAAGTAGTAATCTATCCCCGTGGGAACTCGCCATGAATCTCGCCGCAAAGATCGAGCCTGAACCTCGCCTCACCGCCCGGGTCAGGGTGCGCCCTAAGGCCCAGCTCACCCTGCCTGAAGAGATCCGCCAGGCGCTGCACATCGCAGAAGGCGACGAGGTGGAGTTTGCTGTGCATGAGGACGGCAGCGTCACCGTCCGCGGATTCATCTCGATCCCAACTGACCAGGCATGGTTCTTCACCCCCAGCTGGCTCGCTGGCGAACGAGAGGCCGACGAGGAGATCGCCTCCGGGAGCGGCCGGGTCTTCGACTCCGCTGAGGAGATGTTTGAGCACCTGGACGCGCTCGCCGACGAAGACGTGTGATGCCAACCTTCGAGCTGACCCCCAGGTTTGAACGGGACTGGCGCAAGCTGACCAGCCAGGAAAGAGACGCATTCCGCAAAACGATCCGGGAATCGTTCGTTGTGGGTCTGGATGATCCCGACCAGCCATTCCGGCCAGAATTGCGGGTAAAGGGCGTCACTGCGCATCCGGGCGTATTCGAGATGACTTGGGCACCGGACGGCCGCGCCACCTTCAGCTACGGCGAGCAACACGTCACGGGCGCGGTGCATGTCATCTGGCGGCGCATAGGAACCCACGCGATCTTCAACCCGCCGCCGGGTCCTTAGCCTCGATCCACCGCGTAAATTCAGGTGATCGCTTTCCGGGGCTGCGTCTGGGCAAAGCGATCTTGGGTGCGGCGGTAGGCGTGGTTTTCCTGCCGCTCACGTTTCTGCGGCTTGTCCTTATGTCCTTGCCGGAGATGCTGGCTGGCGTTCGGCCGGGTGGCCCGCATGGGGCCGCAGGAGTGCGGTGGCCTGGTGGGGGCTGGTCAGGCCGCGGCGGCGGGCGGGCCGCAGGCTGCTTCGAAGAGGTTCATCCATTCGGTCTGGCGGTGCCATCCTTCGGGCAGGTGGATGGTGATGTGGCCGTGGCCGTGGCGGGCGGTGCGGGCGGCGACGCCGATGAGGTCGCGGCGCAGGGTGGCGGCCCTGGCCTTGGCGCAGGTGAGGCTGGCCTGGGACCCCGCGGCGCGCAGCAGGTTGTGCGCGATGGCGGCGCAAGCAAGCCACGCCGCATTCGCGGGAAATGAGCCGGATGGCAGGTGGGCCAGGGGCCCGTCGGCCAGGTCGGCGAACACCTGCTCCACCCGGGCGTGGTCGCGGTGGTGCTCTTCGGCCTGGAGGGCCGCGAACGGGGAGTCGGTGAAAACCGCGTGGTAGCGCCAGATGGGAAACAGCTCGTCCTGGCCCTGGCTGGCTTTGCGGTTGAGGTCTTTGACCCGGCGGACGATCAGCCGGGCGGTGATGGCCTGGTCTTTCTTCGAGGTGAACGCTGTGTATTCCACGAGAAGAACGCCCCGGCCGCCCGCACCGCACCGGTGAACGCCGCGGAGTAGAACGCCGAGTCCGCCCGGGCCACCAGGGTCCCAGTGCAGCCGGTGGCGCGGGCGGTGGCGACCGATGCCGTAGCGAAGCTGGCGGCACCGCGGGAGGACGCGGCGCTGCCGCCGCGCAGCCTCGTGCCGGCGATCACGGGTGCCGCCAGCGGCGTGCTGATGGTCGCGGCCAGCGTGTTCAGCCCGCGCACCAGCAGGCTCTTGCCCTGGATCTTCGTATGGCCGAACGCCGCACCGTGCTTCTTATGCCCGTAGACACGTTTCTGCATGGAGTCGATGCCGGTGAACGCCACCGTGTCCTTGCCGGGCAGCAGCGGGGCGGCCAGGCACGGAATCTTGAGATGCGCGTTCACCCCGCACGCGCGGCCGATCGCGACATGCTCTTCGGCTAGGCCGCCCAGACCCGCCCGCTCCGCCAGGGCCATCACCGGGACCAGGCCCGCCCGCGACACGAGATTCGGGTCATCAAACGTCGCGCAGGTCTTCGCCAGGCCATGCAACAATCGCACTTGCGAGGTGTCCTCTCTGCTTGGAACGTGGAAGTGTCAGCAACTCCCATCGTCCCAGTTCAGAGGGCACCTTTCGCGTCGACGCGCCCGAACACAAGCCTATTTACGCGGTGGATCGAGGCTAAGAGATACGACACGCACGTGAAATTGCCGCATCGCCCTCCTAGCCTTCCGGCGGGGTTTTGGCGCTGCCGGAGGGCTAGGAGGTGGGGGACACTGATGTCATCGAATACCGGGCTCCGACTGGCCCACGTCTACGCCGGGGTAGAGAACCATTTCTGGAAGTTACCGCCGTTGCCGATGCCGGTGTAGACGTCGTAGTTTTCGTTGCTGTCGAGATACAGGTTCGTCGCACGGTTCTGGAGCGTCAAATTGCCTCCGGATGCCCTGGCGGTCCACTTCTGGTAGTTACCGCCGTTGCAGTCGTTTGTGTAGACGTCGCCGTACCCGTCGCTGTCCAGGCAGAGGCCTGTGGCATCATTCCGGAAGGTGAACAAGCCACCGGAGTAGACGACGATCCACTTCTGGTAGTTGCCGCCATTGCAGTCGTTCATATACGCGTCGCCGTACCCGTCGCTGTCCAGGCAGAGCCTGGTGGCAAAATCGCGGAGCGTGACCCTGCCGGTCAGGGCATTGGGTACGGCGGTTTGTGTGTGTACCGCCGGGGCCTGAGGCGCCGCTGCCTGTGCGGACGCTGCCTGGGCCGCTCCAGAAACCGCGCCCAGAGCAATGACCAGGCTGAAGATGTATCGTAGCCGTCTCATGATCTTTCCTTCCCGATTGCCAATATGTATATGCCTTGCGCCGTAATTTCATGTCGCCCAAGAGCGACTCCTTTCCCCGGGCCACGCCTAACCTTCCTCTGACATGTGCCCGGCGATCAAAGGGGACGATCCTAGAAGTTGACAATTCGGACCCCGGCCACTTTGCCCAAAGCGTTGAAGTAGTTATCCGGCGGAATCGCCCAGCCGAGGCCCAGGGGGCCGGTCCAGTAGATGTTTAGGATATTCGCCGCCTTGGTCAGGCAGTTATTGAAGAGGCCGTTGTAGCCGTTGTGCTTCGTCAGGTTTGCCGCATTGCTAGCGGCGCCGACTGCGCTGTCCTGCGTAAATTTGCACCGGTACCTGGTGTAGTAGCTCGCGCCGCTGTGAGCCTTGCACGCGGCGATCATGTTCCCCAGCTCCCGCTTTGGATCCAGGTACCGCATGAGGCGACGCTGGAGCGCCACGGTTCCCCGCCGATGGCACCGATCAGCCCGTCGCGAAGTACCGGCCTGACGGCACGGAAGAGGAAGTTGTCCTTGTCGTAATTCTGATTGTCGACCAGCACCCACTTGATGTAATCCGGATGGTTGACGATCACTAGCGGCATCCCCAGAAGCGGCAGGCGGGAGATGTCACGATGCGCCTCGAACATCCTCCTCATCAGGCCGACCTGGTCACGCCCGAACGCGAGCACGCTCGTTACCTGGTCCCGGATACTGGGCCGGGGAAAAGATCTGGCCGTCCGCGCCTGGGCCCCTGGCCCTGCCGTCGGGGCCCTGCCGTGGGTGGTGCTAACGCAGGTGGTGTTGCAGACATGGGGCGCCTCCTGACCGGAGCGTGCGGCATTAGCAGGAGCGTGTACTGGAGACAATCCCGGGCCGGGCCCGTGCGGTGGGCCCCGGCCCGGTAGTCAACAGATAGCGCTAGAGGGCGGCGACTGGACCCCAGCCGTAGTTGAATCCCAAATTGTTGAAGTAGCTATTCGGAGGAGTCGCCCATCCGTTACCCATCTTGCCCAAAATGGCCGAGACCCAGTAGGCGTTGTAGATAGAAATTGCCTTAGTCAGGCAATTGTTAAAGAGGCCACTGTAGCCATTGTACTTTGTCAGGTTTGCTTGAGTCGTAGCCGTGCCAACGGAGCTGTCGGGCGTGGCATGGCACCGGAACTGAGTGTAGTACCTGCCGCCGCGGGCCACCCTGAAGGCTGTGAGCATATTCGAAAGGCTGCCGCTTTGGATCCAGGTATCGCTCGGGTTCCCGCTGGAAGTCTCCGTTGAACCGTATGTCCACCGACCCGAGGATCCTATCTCGAAGCCCCATCCCACGTGACCGGCCGAGTATCCGGGGGCTATGGGAGCCCCATTCGGTGCGTCGAACATGCACATTTCGCCGTTGCCAAGGGCCGGCGCCGCCATCGCCGGCGTGACGCCGAACGTGATAAGCCCGATCGTCACAACCGCGGCGGCGGCGGAGAGCGAGAATATCTTCCTGCGCAGATGCGTGATTCGTTTCCGCATTCCTTACTTCCTTATCTGTAGGTATGCACGTTCCGCACGAGCCGTAGCGCGAGGGTGGGACATCGGCTCCGCCGCATAAGCGGGGCCGAAGCTACAGAGGGCTGCCTGGACGCCGTCAGCAGCACCGAGCGGCCCGGGCTCGGCCAGGTCGATGCCCAGCGCTTCCCGCCGTCAAAGCCGGGCTGGGGGCCACAGAACTACAACAAGATCAGCAGCGGCCGGTTGACAGTGATGCCCGACAGCTCGGAATGCACGCGTCGCCGCTGTCGATGCGGTACTGGCGCAGCAGCCTGGCGAGTTTGCCGCGGGCATCTGATCGCTCCACAGGTCGGCCGAGAACGCCGGCTCGTCAAGCGACAGGTCGAGGTTCTCCGCCTCATGCGAGGAGGTTTATTCACAAGATCATCTGCCGTGAGTTGATCAAGCTCTGGCCAGCGGCGGCGGCGTGCGCGATGCTTGCTGATCATGGCTGTGAATAAGCTCAAGTTGTTCATCTTCAATCACCCCCTCCCCATGTGTCGATCGGATGGCTTCAGCATGGGGGGGAGGTGGAGGAGGGTCCAGGGATCTGGAGTTGCCAAAGGGATTTGGCAACGGGGCAACCCCGTATTGGCCAGCCCAAGGTACGGCAATGGCCACGGCTTGCGCGGCCGGGTGTGGGCCGGTGCCAGTGCAGGTCAGATGGGTGATGCGGCTGCTGATCCCAGGTGGGCGCGGACTTGCGCCGCTTGCGGGTCGCCCAGTTCCTCGAAGATAGCCAGTGCCCTGCGTCTGTATGACTGTGCCGCCTCGGGCTGGCCGGCGTAGCAGAGAGCATTGCCGAGGTCCTGGAGGGTAATGGCTTCGCCTTGCCGGTCGCCGGCTTGCCGGCGGATGTTCAGGGACTGCCGGTAGTGGTCGATGGCGTCGTCGGGCTGCCCGAGCTCCCGGCAGGTCTCGCCGAGGTTGTTCAGCGCCATTCCTTCCCCGCGCCTGTCACCGGCTTCACGGAAAAGCACCAGGGCCTGCTGGTGGCACGTGAGGGCGTCGGCGGGACGCCCCAGCTTCCGGTAGGTTGTGCCGAGGTTGTCCAGGGTGATGCCTTCCCCGCGGCGGTCACCTGCCCGCAGGAAGAGCGCCAGCGCCTGCTGGTGGCAGGCGAGGGCATCGTCTAGCCGGCTGAGTTCCCAGTAGAGTTCGCCAAGGTTGTTCAGGATGATGCCCTCGCCCCAGACGTCATCTCCGGTTTCGCCGGGTATGCCAAGCGCTTCGCGGAAGCAGTTCAGAGAGTCCTCGAACCGCCGCAGGCAGAAATAGGCAGTGCCGAGGCCGTTCAGCGCCCTCGCCTCGGCCCGCCGGTTGCCGGTGCGCCGGGCGGCGGCGAGACCGATGCGGGAGGTAGTGATCCAGTCGGCTAGGGGCCGGCGCAGGCAGAAAAAGCTCCACAGGGCCGCGGCGAGCTTCCACGCACTGTCGTCCTGGCCGCTCTCGGCGGCCTGGCCGGCGACGGCCACGAGATTGGGCTGCTCAGCGTCGCACCACGCGAGGGCCTGCTCGTAGCTCGTGAAGCGCAGGGAATGGCAGTGCGGCGGCGGGGCGTCGAGAGGAACGTAACGGCGACCAGGCATGAGGACGCGGTCGGCGGCGTCGGCAGTGTGCAGATACCAGGCGACAAGTCGGCCGATCGCGGCGCCGCGGGCCAGCGGGGGCTCATCCGCCTGGGCGCGTTCGGCGGCGTAAGCCCGGACCAGGTCGTGGAACCGGTAGCGGCCTGGCGCGGTCTCCTCGAGCAGGTGCACCCCGGCAAGCACGTCAAGCAGCCGGCCGGCCGGCGCGATCCGGAGGGCAGCGAGCGTGGCGGCGGCATGGATGCTGATTTCCATGCCCGGGTGCAGGCCTAGGACCCGGAACATCCGGGCCGCATCGGCCGGCAGGGCCGTGTAGGACCAGGAAAACACCGTGCGGACGGCGGCGGCCTCGTCGCCATCGGAGGTGAGCACATCGAGACGATCATGCTCGGCCGCGAGCTGGTCGGCCAGGTCGGCGAGCGTCAGGTGCGGGTGAGTGGCGGCCCGGTCAGCGGCGATCCGCAAGGCCAGCGGCAGCCCGGCGCACCGCTGGGCAATCTCGGCCGCCGCCATCGGCTCCGCATCGACCCGTGCTGGCCCCAGGATCCGCTGTAGCAGCAGCATGACCTCGGTCTCCGTGAGGGCGCCGATAGTGACCCGCCGCGCGCCGTCCCTGGCCACCAGCCCGGACATGCGGCTACGGCTGGTCACGACGGCGACGCAGCCGGGCGAGCCGGGCAGCAACGGCCGCACCTGGCCGGGCGTCGCGGCGTTGTCCAGCAAGATCAGCGTCTGCTTGCCGTGTACCAAGCTGCGCAGCAGGGCCGACCGGCCGTCCACGCTGGGCGGGATCACAGCGGGCGCAGCGCCCAGCGCCCGCAGGAACCCGTCCAGCACGTCCGCAGGCTGTGCGGGTGCGCCATCCGGGTCATGCCCGCGCAGGTTCGCATACAGCACGCCGTCCGTGAACTGGCCGGCGACGTGGTGCGCCCAATGTACGGCCAGTGCGGTCTTGCCGATCCCCGGCGTGCCGGTGATCACTGTCACGGCGACGGCAGCTGCCCGGCCCGCGCCGGCGAGCAGCGCATCTAGTTCCGCCATCGGCCCGTCCCGCCCGGTGAAGGCCGCTACGTCAGCGGGTAGCTGCGCAGGGCGCACCATGGCACCGCGCCGGACGGCAGGCGCTCCTGGCAGCAGCCGGGCGAGCCCGCCAGCGGCCCCGAGCACCTCATCACAGCGGCGTGCCAGCTCAGCGGACGGCAGCCGGTGCCCGTTCTCAACCTTGCTCAAGTACCCCTTGTTGTAATGAGCCAGCCGGGACAGCCGCTCCAGGGAGAGGCCCCGGGACGTACGCAGCTCACGCAACGCCGGGCCGAACGGCAATGGCTCACCCAACCGCCCTGCCACCTTGATCAAAGCGGGTCGCGACGATCATTTCTTCCTCCTAGACGTGCGATGTCTCTACCCTCGCCCCTCGCAGGTGCTCACCGCGTCACCCCAGGGAAGCATCCAGCGTGGCGTGTACCCACAGGGAAGTACTCCGCAAGTAGTAGTGCCGGGCGCCCTTGTACTTCGGGTACAGCGACCCGAACCCATCAGTGTTGAAGTTGCGGATCACATCCCGCACCCGGTCCTCGCTGGTAAACGCGACCTTCGCGAGCGCTACACGCACGTGAGGCCGTGAAGATGGCGATCGAGTAATCAAACGTCGCGCAGGTCTTCGCCAGCCCATGCAACAATCGCACTTGCGAGGTGTCCTCTCCGCTAGGAACGTGGCAGTGTCGCAACTCCCGTCGTCCCAGTTCAGAGGGCACCTTTCGCGTCGACGCGCCCAAACGCAACCCTATTTACACGGTGGATCGAGGCTAAGGCACGCTGCATGTCGCGGTGACCGCGATCGAGCCAGCAGCGTATAGATCCAGGACCGGGCAACCCCGTAACTGCGGGCCACGCAGTAGCGGGAGTATTTGTATGACAGATCGTGATGCACTGGAAGCATGTCATCAGCCATCAGCGTCCGCCTCGATCCCGAGGCCCTGCGTGCGTTGGCTCAGCTTGAATCGACAGGTCTGAGCAGATCCGAAGCGATCCGCCGAGCGATCATCGACAGCGCTGGCCGACTCCGGCGCCGAGCCGCGCTCGCCGCCGAAGTGGCGGCGCTTGAGGCTGACGAGGATGACCGGCGTGAGATGCTCGCGGTCGCAGAGTTCATGGAGAGTATGCGTGCTGCGGGGTGACATCCACGAGTTCCGTCCACCGCCGGGCACGGGCCACGATCAACGCGTCCGACGTTACGGGGTGATCGTGCAGGCCGACGAGTTGCTGCCGCGTTCGGTGGTTCTGGTCGCGCCCACGTCACTGAGCGCGAGGCCCGCATCATTCCGCCCGAAGATCGAACTGCTGGGCGGAACCACCCGGGTTCTAGTTGAGCAGGTCGGCGCGATCGACGCCGGACGGCTGGGCGATCTGGTGGGCCGGGTCAGCCCAGACCAGCAATGGGGGATCGACGAAGCCCTCACGACCGTCCTGGGGCTCCGCTAGCGGGAGTCAGCCAAGGCCTGCGAATAGCTCCGGCTTCCTGAATTTCGCAACTCCGCAACTTTGCGCTATTTACTTGCATCGGACCGTGGAGACTGTCCGGCGGCTGGCATCATGGGCCACGATGAGTGAGCAGGAGACCGGCAAGCGGATCCCGAGCGACGACCAAGTCGCGGTCGAGCTGCTATTGGCGGTTCGTGTCGGCGATGTCGCGGCGATCCAGGGATTGCTGCGTAATGATCCCGCGCTGGCGTCGGCCAGACTTTTTGGTAAGGACGGCGGCGCCGGGACGCCATTGCATCTGGTCACTGACTGGCCGGGCTACTTCCCCAACGGCCCAGAGATCGTCCGGCTCCTGATCGACGCTGGCGCCGATCCCAACGCCCTGACGAGCAGTCGGGATTCACCCGGTCCAGGTGATGAGACGCCGTTGCACTATGCGGCAAGCAGCGACGACGTCGACGTGGCCGAAGCCTTGATCGACGGAGGAGCGAATATCGAGACGCCTCATGGCTCGATCGGCACTCCGCTCGATAACGCCGTCGGCTACGGCTGCTGGCATGTCGCCCGCTTGCTGGTGGCGCGCGGCGCCAGGGTTGACAAGGCCTGGCATGCAGCCGCGCTGGGCATGCTTGGCCGCCTCGCAGCGCTCCTGGGAAACGACCCGCCAGCGGAGGATGTGTCGCAAGCGTTCTGGCATGCCTGCACCGGCGGCCAGCGCCGCGCCGCCGAGTATCTGCTGTCGCGCGGCGCGGATCTCAGCTGGGAGCCGGACTACGCGCAGGGCACACCGCTTGACGCCGCCAGCGTGCTGAGTACCAGGCAGGAGAACGTCATCTCCTGGCTGCGCGGACTGGGAGCCCCTTCCTCCCCCTCCGGTTGATCCGCGGGAAGGGCTGGACGAGGCCCTACGGATTAGGAGACGGCGCCGCGCCAAACTCGGACGCATGAAGCCAGGCGAGCATGTCTGCCGGCGCCATCAGGGCGGTACGTGCGTGGTAGTGAGCTACCTCTTCGCTGGTGAGGATCTCGCGGCCTGCTCCGGACCGGCCACGCCGGAAGAACGCCGCGCTGTCCTTGAGAACGCCCCCGCCTGGCACGACTTGCTCGGCGCCGGCGCGCATCTGGTCAAAGGTGGCGGCCTGCACGAGGCGGGGCCAGGATTGCTCCGGCATGGCTATTCCGAGACGCGCGGCGAGCCGGCGCATCTCGCCGTCAAGGTCAGCAGACAGGCGATCGTAGTGAACCAGCAGCACATTTGGCGCGGATCGCCTGGCCCAGGCATCGGATAGGTGCCACATGACGCCGGGCAGGGAGTCCATTTGTTCGCGTGGGCCGGCGTCTTGGTTGATCCAGTCGAGCAGCCAGTCCCGCACGAACTTGCGCGGCCGCGATGGACTGGCGGGCTCTGGCTGTCCGGTCAGCTGCCGCATCAGCGCCCGGTCAATGTTCTCGGCGTGGTGATAGAGCGATACGGCCATGTCGAGCGGATGCCTGGCGGTGACGATGTAAGTGACCCGGGGATCGAGGGGAATCCCGTCCAGTGGCGTGTGCGTCTTGATGAACCGGCGGTGTTCCTGGGCGGCAAGTCGCGCATGCACCTCGTCGCGCGGGGTGGTCAGGAAGTCAAGCCAGGGCGAGAGCCGCCCGAGGCTGCCCGGCAGATCCGGTGTCTGGAAGATCAGCATTGCGCAGATCATCTGGACCCAGGTGGTGCCAGTCTTGGATCGTGTGCTGATCACGATATCGCCATCCCGGAACGGGAAGCCGAGCCACCGCGCGCTGTCTTCATCGGCAGATCGATAACGCACAGGCGGCTCAGTCACCTGGCGAGGATAGTTCACTCATCCCGCCCCAGGCTGCTCGGTGACCGGAACGAGCGCCTGGTCGAGGCGGCGGTAGCGGCGGAGATTGAGCCGGTAGGCGAGCCGCAATGGAGGAGCCGACCGCAGCAGTGCCTTGCGCTGATCGGGTGTGGCATGCGCGATGGCCCACGGGACCAGGAACTGTGCCCGGGCCCGCGGGGTCGCCTTGCGGGCCCGGGCCTCAAGTTGTTTGTAATCCGCGGCGGCCATGCCTGACTCGAAGAGAGGCAGCGCGGTCTGTTCCTCCAATGTGAGGTGGGCGGCAAGCAGATCGGCCATCGTGGACAGGGCGCCGGCTGCCTGGGCGCGGTCAGCTGCGAAATCGCCAGCCGGGTCGGCCAGACTGGCGAGCGCCTCACAGACCGCCTGGATGGCGGCATCCAGTGCCTCGTGCTGGCCGGCCAGCTCGCTCAGGTGCATCCGGCCAGCGCCGACCCTGGCCGCCAGGGCGGGAAAGAACAGCTCGTCCTCGTGGCTGTGGTGCATGGCGAGCTGTTCGCGATAGTGACCGAAGAACGCCTGGATGCCTGGCAGCCGGGTAGGCCGGTCGCTGGGACCCAGCGCGGCGACGGCGGCGGCCAGCCGCGCCGCATCGGTCCTGAGCGACTGGTGGATCAGGGTGACGAAGGTCAGATCGGGCTTCGCCCGGCCGCCGCTCATGGGATCCGGCGGCCGCGTAGCAGCGAGACGCTGGCGGTGACCACGAACACGAGCCAGATGATGAACCCGACCAGGGCAACCGCGAGCCAGGGACCGCCGTTGGTGAGGGCGACGGTGAACACGGCCGCGGTGAGCAGGCAGGCAGCTCCGGGCCAGGCAGCGACGGTGAGCCAGGCCGGGATGACGGACACCGAGGCCGCCGCCCGGCTGAGTCCGATGAGCGCGGCCGCGATGGCCCCCATGTCCAGGCCGAAGGCGGCGGCGTGCAGCGCCCATAGCGCCTGCACAACGTCCGGCGAGGCAGCCAGCCGCCCGGCCTTCGCGGTGAGGACGATCTCGGTGATGTTCACGACGGCGAACAGGGCGGCGACGGTCGCCGCGCCCAGCGTCCCCAGGCCTGCCCACCACCGGCTTTCCTCGCGGTCCGCTCTGGCCCACACCGCCGCAACGAACGCGAAGAGGGCGATCATCCCGACCGGGAACAGGCCGAGCGGGATCAGCGCGGCCGCGCGATGGTCCAGGAAGTAGGCGGTGACCTGGGCAGGCGCGGCGCCAAAGCCCGGTGCGCCCGCCCGGATGATGTTCTGCGCCACCAGGATGGCGGCGAAGACCAGGGCTCGGCACCGAACTGCTGCGAGAGACCGACCCGCCCCAGATGATCGCCAAGGGCGTGCATCTCACCCGCCAGCTGAACGAACGCTGCGGGGATCTCATCCGGGTGCTGCTCTCGGCCGAGCCCGCCGAACCGGACGCTGCTGCTGTTGTCGCCGACGGGATGCGCCGGCACGATCAGGGCGCCAGCCAGATGGCCCAGCGGCTAGCGGCGCTCGGCGCACTGAGAACCGGCACGACACCCGAGCGGGCTGGCGCCGCCTTCGCGATGATGACATCGCCCGCGAGCTGGCGGCAGCTCACCCACGGTGCCGGGTGGACCTTTGACGAGGCCGAAGCGTGGCTCGTGGCGTCCCTCACCCAGCTTCTGCTGGAGGAGAGCCGCCGGTAGGACCGCCGTGTTTCGGGTCAGCGATGCCCGGGATCGCACACCAACTCGAAGATCTTTCCGTCAGGCGAGCGAAAGTGCTGCCAGAAGTATCCGTCCCCGCCGGACTGGCGCTCGCCGATCAGCTCGATACCGGCGTTGCGCAGCTCCTCGGTGGCCTCTTCGATGTCCTCGACGAGGAGGCCAGCGACGACCTCGTTGCGAGCGAACTGTTCCGGGGGGCTGGCTTATCTGGACAACTTTTGCCACTGGATGCCCGATTCTGGGCGTTTTCCGGGCTACCGGGGTCACGCCGGATTGTTCGGCGACGACATCGCGGCCATGATCCGGTTGCAGGTTTACCCGGGCCTGGACTCCCACGAGGACCCCTTACGGGTATCATGTGTTCAGCAAGTCATACAATAAGAGAGACATATTATATGAAACCCAAATCACTTGAAGAGGGACACCCGGCGCGGCACCGGCGGCGGCTCAGCACCGAGATCAAGGAGTCGCTGCGCGAGCTGGCCATCCAGCTGGCCCTGCTCAACCACCAGGTCGTCGCCCACCTCGACTTCAAAGACGGCGACCTGCCATGCCTGGACCTCATCAGCCGGCACGGGCCACTGAGCCCCAGCGAGGTCGCCCGCCGCGCGGGACTTCACCCGGCCACCGTCACCGGCATCCTCGACCGGCTCGAACGCGGCAGCTGGGTGGCCCGCGAACGCGACCCCGCCGACCGCCGCGCCGTTACCGTGCGGGCCCTCCGGGACCGCAGCGCCGATATCTTCCGCCTCTACTCGGGCATGAACACGTCCATGGACGATGTCTGCGCCCGCTATACCGAGGCCGAACTGCAGGTCGTGGCTGACTTCCTCCGCCGCACCACAGACGCCGGGCACGACGCCACCAACCAGCTGGCCGACGCCTAGAGTGTGTCCCGCATCCACCAAGATCTGCGGGACACGCCCTAGCCCTCGCGACCCGTGGAGGGCCGCGCCGATGGCGCTGCCGTCCGCCTGCTGGAGGCAGTGCGGTCATGCCGTTGCGGCCGGTCTGGTTTTGACCGGTGCCCCGGCGTCGAGCCACCCGGCACATCGTTCCCGCAGGTGGGCTTTGTAGCCATTTCCGCGGGCCGGATGCGCCCGGCGCGGACCGGCAACGCTACCCCGGCCTAGCCCCAATACCGCTAACTTAGGAGATCGTCTGCTAGGTTGCGTGTATGCCACGCGCTGGCCAGACAAAGCCGCCTGCCGATGAGCGGTTGTCGGATCGGATCGCGATCGGGCTGCTGACGCGGGTGTTC
>JAWWPY010000079.1:0-3789 GCA_033854735.1 Streptosporangiaceae bacterium
GTCGGCTACGGCGTCGCGGCGGGCGGCCTGGCCGCGGCGGTCAGCATGCTCGCCTCGTGCAGCCCGGGCCTGGTCGTCGTCAACATCGACAACGGGTTCGGGGCGGCGGCGCACGCCGCCAAGATCATCCGGGCGGTTCACCGGTGACGGACCGGCCGGGTGCCGCCTACATCGACGCGACCGCGGGCGTGGCCGGCGACATGCTGCTCGCCGCCCTGCTCGATGCGGGCGCCGACGTGGAGCGGGTGCGCGGGGCCATTGCCTCACTCGGCGTGCCCGGTCTCGGGCTGCGGACCGAGGCCGCCCGGCGGGGCGGCCTCGCCTGCCTGCGGGCCGTGATCACCACGCCGGCGGCGGCCGACCGTCAGCGGCGCCTCGCCGACGTGCTCAGGCACGTCGGCGCCAGTGACCTGCGCCCGGCCGGGAAGGATCTCGCCACACGGGTCTTCCGGCTGCTGGCCGAGGCGGAGGGGGCGGTGCACGGCGAGCCGCCCGAAGACGTGCACTTCCACGAGGTGGGTGCGTTCGACTCACTGGCCGACGTGGTGGGATCGGCGGCCGCACTGGAGGATCTCGGACTGCTGCGGCCCGGCGCAGTGGTCTGCTGCTCGGCCCTGGCCGCCGGAAGCGGATTCGTCACCAGCCGGCACGGCCGCCTTCCGGTGCCGGCTCCGGCCGTCCTTCGTATCGCCGCCGCGGCCGGCCTGGACCTGGCCAGCGGCGACCTGGCCGGCGAGCGCACCACCCCGACCGGTGCGGCCCTGCTCGCGGCGGCGGCCACACCGGGCGGCTTTCCGGCCATGACGGTGCGCGCGGTGGGCACCGGCGGCGGTGGCCGGGACACCCCGGACCGGCCCAACATCACCCGGGTGGTCATCGGGGTGTCCGGCGCGGAGCGGGACCTGCGCGAGGGCGACGTGACCGTCGTCGAGAGCACCGTCGATGACCTCGACCCCCGGCTGTGGCCTTCGGTCCTTCAGGCGGTGCGGGCGGCCGGCGCCTGGGACTGCTGGTGTACCCCGATCGTCGGCCGCCATGGCCGTCCGGGCCAGGTTCTCACCGCCCTGTGCGCCGAACCGGTCTTTTCCGCCGTGGCCGCCGCGATTTTCGCTCACACCGGGACGCTCGGCGTCCGCTGGTCCCGGATGAACCGGCTGACCGCCGCCCGGACGTCGGTGGAGGTGGAAGTGGGGCCGCCGGGCAGCAGCCAGGTCGTCACGGTCAAGGTGGCCGACACCGCGGATGGCCTCGCGGGCTTCGGAACGGCCACCGCGGAGCTGGCCGAAGCGGAAGCCGCCGCCCGGGCCCTGGGCTGGCCGGTGCGGGCCGTCTGCGAGGCCGCCGTCGCGCGGTACCGCGCCCAGGCCGCAGCCCCACGGTTACAGCTAGGAGATACAAGAACCACAGCCCCGTTCGGCACGATTTAAGGACATCAGCCGACCGCGGACCGTATCTATGAATGGGCGCCGGCACCTACGCGGTGATGGCCGTCGCCAGTCTGGTCTCGCTGGCGAGCCAGGCACGCAGCCGTGCCCTCTCCACTTTGCCCATCTGGTTGCGCGGCAGCGCCTCTACCCGCTCCACCCGGGTCGGCCAGTACCACTCGGTCATGCCGAGACCGGACAGGTAGGAGCGCACGTCGTCCAGGGTGACCGGCACTATGCTCACCAGCACCGCGCACCCTTCGAGGTTGTCCCGCCATCCGACGACAGCGACGTCGGTGATGTCGGGATGAGCGCGCAGCGCGTCCTCCACGTCGGCAACCGGGATCATGAACGCGCCGCCGATCCGGTCCGACGCCCGTCCGACCAGCCGGTAGCCTCCCCGGCCGTCCGGGACGGTCAGATCCCCGGTGTCATACTAGCCCTCGTCGTGCTCAGCCAGCACCTGCAGCGTCCCGCTGTCGCGTCCCATGGTGCCCAGGCACACCGAGGCGCCGCGGATCATTAGCCGGCCCGGGTTCTCCTGGTTGACCGGCGCGCCCGCGGTCACCGGGCGCAGCTCGGCCTCGGTACCGATACCGGGGCGGCCGAGGCTGCGCGCGGCCCAGTCCGGCGGGTCGTCGGGACTGGTGAGAATGAGGCCGCCCTCGGTCATCCCCCACTGCGCCAGCAGCGGCAGGCCCAGCACCTCGGCCGTCTCTGTCACCGGCTCGGGCAGGACCTCGGCCAGCAGCCGGGCAACACGCCGGGGCTCCCAGCGGTCGACGAGCAGTGCGGTGCCACCGGTGATCAGCGACAGCGAGACGGACCACAATCCGAGCGCATGCATCAGCGACTGGGGTGTGTACCGGCGCAACTTCGCCTCGTCCCGGCCCGGCAGCTTGGGTGCCAGCTGGGCCTACAGGTCGTTCAGGGTGCGCAGTACGGCCTTGGGCTCCCCGGTGGTGCCGGAGGTGAACAGCACCAGCGCCACCGCGTCGGGATCGGTCGCCCTGGTGGCCGGGGCTGGGTGCGGCTGCTCCTGAAAGAACCGGCCGAAGTCAATCTCGTCGTCAGCCTCCACCTCGCCGAGCACTACCCGGTGGCACAGCGCCGGCAGCCGGGGCGCCATCTCGGCCGCCGCCGCAGCGTGCTGGTAGCCCTCCCGGACATCCGTGGTGATGAACACGTCTCCGGAGGCCAGGACCGCCGGTGCATCAGGAGTCTGCCCGGCCCATCGGAAAAAAGCGACGTGCGCCTTATCTCGCTACCGGCTAGCTGGAATGCCATATAAAGGCCAGCACCACGCGACGACGGATGCTGGCTGCGATGCGTTATCCCGCAGCCCGGCCGATCCTCGTACTTAGTGCTCTGGTCGGCCGGAATGACACGAGCCGGCTAGAGCCATCCACTTAGTCGCGGCCAGCCGAGGCGGGGCGGTCATCTCGGAAGGAAATACCGGCATGGACGGATCCGGCCTCTCGCTCATCCTGATCCCGATCGTCGTGTGGCAGCAAGACCAGGCAAACCAGCCAATGGAGATTGGACACAGGCAATGGCGAAACATGATCCATGGCGGTCCCGGGCAGCAGTCGGCGGCTGCATGGCGCTGCTCCTGGTCACCGGGCTGCTGCTGAGCCAGGCTCCGGCGAGCGCGGCCCGGGCGGCTACCGCGGCGTCGGCACGGTCGGCCGGCGACGGGCCGCCGGGCTTTTGGTGGGGCACCGACAGCCTGCCGGTCACGGTGCCGGGCAGCGCGCCGTACAGCATGCCGTACCTGGGCGGGGCCTACGGCGGCTACATCGGGATGACCGGGAACTGGGCCTACTGGCTCGGCTGCAGCGGCCAGGAGCCCTTCCTCGCCTTCTCGGCGACCGACAAATCGCAGGCGCACACCGACTACGTGACCTACCACACGGGCGTCGGGTCCGGGGCGTACTGGTTCATGGGCGGGCCGGGCGTGGACCCCGGCTACAACGGGACCGCCGCCGAGGCCAGCGCGTGGGGCGCACGGCAGGCGGCGCGGGCACTATCGGACATCGCCAACGGCGCCTTCGACTACAAGGTGGTCTGGATGGACGTCGAGCTGCCCGGGATCACCCCCGCACCGGACAACGGCTGGAACAGCGTGTACACCTCGCCGTGCAGCGGAGCGGTCAGGCAGTCCTACGTGCCGACCTCCCTGGACCGGGCCGACTTCAACGGGTTCGCCAACTACATCGCGGCGCACTCGGCTTACAAGGCCGGCGTGTACTCATCCGCCGGGGTCTGGGCGTCGATCTTCGGCACCGGCACCGACTCGCTGATCCCCGACACCTACGAGTGGACCTACGAGCCGGAGACCACCGACTACTCCGGCGCCTACCCG
>JAWWPY010000080.1:0-4448 GCA_033854735.1 Streptosporangiaceae bacterium
TCAACTGTGACGTGCTGGCCGTCCCGGACGATGACCAGCAGGTGGTGTTCATGACCGCGGACCCGGGCACTCCGTCCGCCCGGGCCCTCCGCCATCTGCTGCGCGCGAGCAGTTCAGCCGCTGAGCAGGGCCCGGAGCGCGGCCGCCTGGCGATGCAGATCGGCGTCGGGCACGGCGTCGGGTGAGAGCGTTTACCAGTCGACGGTCTGGGACTCCAGCCATGTCTTGATGAACGCGTACTTGGCTCCGCTGCCCGCGACCGGGATAGGGATAGGGATAGGGCCGAAGGCGTCGCCGACCTCCATGACCATCGGTTCCGTGCAGCGCAGGGCGGGCCAGTCATGCGGGCCGCGCCGCTCGTAGCCGCCGTGTCAATAGGCACCGGGATGTTCAGAGGTAATGACGCTAAGCCTAATGGTTCACAATTTACTGGTAACGCCCGGCGCACGGGGCGGCACATTCGATGCCCTCAATGGTGGCCGCTGGCTGTGCGGTCACGGATGGCTGGGACGAGCGCGGCGAGCATCAGCATCCCGGTGAGGGCGAAGGCGGCCGGGTAGCCGGTGTAAACGACGAAGACGCCGAACACGGCAGGACCGGCTCCGTATCCGGCGTCGTAGGCCAGGTTCCACAGAGCGCTGGCTGTGCCGTAGCCGGAGACCGGCGCGCGGTCGATCATCAGCGCGAAGGTGGCATTCTGGCTGATCCCGAAGCCGATTCCGAACAGGCACATGCCCGTGATCAAGGCGAACGGGGCGGTCACCCAGATCAGCAGGGTCATCCCCGCGGCGCCGGTCAGCAGTCCCGGGACCAGCAGGCCGGCATGGCCGTGCCGGTCACCGTGGCGCCCGGCCCACCAGCGGCTCGCCGTCGAGGCGACGGCCTGCACGAGCAACCCGAGGGCGGCGACGCCGCCGGACACGCCGGCCGCGAGCGGCAGGAATGCGGCGACCACACCAGCCGACACGGTCGTGGCCGCGAAGACGAGGGACGGCCGCAGCAGGCCGCCGGATCGCAGGCTGGCGAGCAGGCCGGCCGGCTGTGCCGTACCCGGGTCCGATTCCGCCTGATGATCAGCCGGACTGGCCAGCCACCGGATTGCCGCCAGCGGGGCCAGGGCACTGACCGCCGTGATCGCTATGACCACTGGGTAACCGGCGTTGTCGGCCAGCCAGACGCCAGACGGCAGCGCCACGATCGCGGGCAGGCAGGCGACGACTCCGGCCAGGCCGATCCCCTCGCCGCGCCGTTCCGGGGGCAGTGCGGTGGCCACCAGGGCTCCGATGACGACGGTGTTGAGGCCGAAGCCGACGCCGCGGGCGATGCTGACCGCGACGATCGCGATCACGCTGTGCGGGCCCAACAAGGCCAGAGCCGGCCCGCCGAGCAGCAGCGCCCCCGCGGCGAACACCCGGCGGTAGCCATAACGCCTCATCAGCCTGGCCGAGGCGAACTCGGCCAGGACGGTGGCCAGCATGAGCGAGCCGGTCACCACGCCGGCCTCGGCGCTTCCGGCGCCCGCCGACACGGCGTACATCGGTGTCACCGACAGCAGCAGGTAGAAGCTGGTGAGCGCGCCAAAGGAGGACAGAAGGGCCAGGGCAAGGCGGCCGCTGACAAGCCGGGTGCGCGGCGCCCGCCGGTCCGACAGGTCGGTGTGTGCCGCGGGGCCGTGGTGCCCGGTCTGGGTCATAGTGCTCATGTACGTGACCGTAGGCACCAACCGGGTTCCTGATAAGGTCCAATTCAATGGCTATTCAGTGGTCCGGTTTGGGGCCGGAATTGCTGCTCCAGCTCGACCGCGGGTGCGGACAGCCGCTCCGTTCGCAGCTCGAGGCCGGTGTTCGCGACGCGATCAGGACCGGCAGGCTGCGGGGCGGTGAGCGGCTGCCCTCATCACGGGAGCTCGCCAGCGAGCTGGGCGTCTCCCGCGGGCTGGTGCAGGAGTGCTACAACCAGCTCCTGGCCGAGGGGTACCTGACCAGCCGGGTCGGTTCGGCGACCCGGGTTGCGTCCGGTGCCCGCCCGGCTCCGGCCAGCCCAGCGCCGCGGCCGGTCCCGCCGCCGCGGCTGATCGCCGACTTCCGCTCCGGCGTGCCGGACCTGGCGAGCTTCCCGCGCGGCGACTGGGTATGGGCGACCCGGGAGGCGTGCCGCAGCGTGCCCACGCCCGACCTCGACTACGGCGACCCGCGGGGCAGCGCGGTGCTGCGCCAGGTAGTCGCCGCGTACCTGCGCCGCGTGCGCGCGGCCGCCGCCGACCCTGACCGCATCGTCGTCTGCACCGGATACGCCCAGGGGCTCAACCTCGCGCTCCGGGCCCTTACTCAGCTGGGCGTCCGGTGTGTCGCGCTGGAAGACCCCGGCCACGGGGACCTGACCGCCAGCGACAGCGCGCGAGCCGCCCGGGCATTGGGCCTCGATGTGGTACACGTGCCTGTCGACGAGCTCGGCCTGGACGTCGCCGCCCTGCGGGCGAGCGGCGCCCAGGTCGTCGTGGTGACGCCGGCGCACCAGTCGCCTACCGGAGTCGTCCTCGCGGCCAAGCGGCGGCACGCGCTGGTGGAATGGGCGGCCCGCACGGACGGGTTCGTGGTCGAGGATGATTACGATTCCGAGTTCCGCTACGACCGGGAGCCCGTCGGCGTGCTGCAGGGGCTCGCGCGGGACCGTGTCTTCGCCATCGGCACGGTGAGCAAGTCGCTGGCCCCTGCCGTGAGGCTCGGGTGGGTGCTGGTGCCGCCGCCGCTGATCGACGCCGTCGCGGCGGAGAAACGGGTCAGCGACCGCGGCTCGTCCGGGCTGGACCAGCTCGCGGTGGCCGCGCTGCTCGAATCCGGCCGGTACGACCGGCACCTGCGGCACATGCGCGCGCTGTACGCCCGGCGGCGCGGCCTGCTGATCGATTCCCTGGCCACGCACGCGCCCTGGGTCACGCTGTCCGGGCTAGCCGCCGGATTCCACGCCGTAGCGCATCTGCCCGACTCGGCTGACGAGCAGGCCGTCGTCACCTCCGCGCGGCAGCGCCAGGTTGGCCTCTATGGGATGGGCCCGCAGCGGGCGACCCCCGCGGGCGCCCCTCCGCAGCTCGTGCTCGGCTTCGGGAATGTCAGCGAGCGCGCGGTCGAGCCCGGTATCGCCGCGGTCGCTGACCTGCTGCGCTGAACCGCACGCCGTGACCTGCGGAGTTAAGTGACCCGGCGGTTCACAAGGCGAGGAGGCCGGCGCTGGAGGGGGTGAATCCGCAGCCGTTGACGTAGAAGGGGCGCAGGTGCTCCTCGAAGTCGACGTGCAGCCACTCGCAGCCCGCCCGGCGTGCTTCCCGGACCGCGACGGCCACCAGCCCGGCACCGATTCCCCGCCGCCGCATTCTGGCGGCGACCATGGTGTCGAGGATGAAGGCGTGGGCGCCTCCATCCCACGCTACGTTCACGAACCCGGCGAGATCCCCGCCATCCCGCGCGCATACCCAGCCCAGGCTGTGGCGTTCCACCTGGGCCCGCCAGTCCCGGGGGCCGGCACCCCGGTCGCCCGCACCGCCGCTGCCGCCCTGGCCGCCGAACGCCTCCGCGTGCAGCGCACTCACCTCGCGGCCGTCGAAAGGGCCGCGCCACTCGTAGGCGATCACGGATTATGCGGCGTGCCCGGCTGCCTTCTCCACCGCCATCCGGACGATCACGCGGTGCCTCCCCGGCGCGTCGGGGACCGGATCGGTGCCGTCGTATTTGCGGGACAGCTGGATGTGCAACAGCCGGTCAGGGTCGGGGGTCATCGTCACCCGGCCGCGGAGCTCCACGTAATTCTCCGGGTCCGCGGAGTCCAGGACGCTGACGCTGACCCGCGGGTCGCGGAGCATGTTGCGGTGTTTCACGCGTCCTTCCAGGGTGGAGAACACCAGGTCATTCCCGTCGCGGCCGACCCACATCGCGGAGCTGTGCGGGCTCCCGTCGCGGTTGATGGTGGCGAGGACCGCGTAGTTCGGCCCGTCCAGCAGCCTGAGTGTCTCCGCATTGAACGAGATAGCCATGACGGCACCGTACAGCCGTCCCGCGAGCGTCAGCCCTCGTGGCCGTCCTTCCCGCTGTAGTTCCCGAATAGGTGAGCCATGCCGGACGTCCCGGCCAGACCGGGGATCGCGCCGGAATTCTGGGGTAGCCGCGGATGGTTCACCGGCTCCGGGGACACCGACTGCACGCTGTCGGCCGAGCAGACGGCGGCCGGATCGAAGGCCGCGGTTCCCTCGAGCACCTCAAGGCAGACAGAAGTTCTCCGGCAGGCGACGGCGGCTGAAATTATTGACACTTTCTGCTGGCCCTCCGGTGCGCGGCGCAGCCGAGAGCTGAACTCGCCCTCGTATTTAACTTGACAGCTAATTAACTAGGTGGTCAAATACTGGCAGGGATCATAGTTGCGGGAGGTCAGATGCCCAGTGCTGGCACAGCCGTGGC
>JAWWPY010000081.1:0-3094 GCA_033854735.1 Streptosporangiaceae bacterium
GCTCGACAACAACGGCCTGGCGAACAGGACCGCCTACGTCCGCGTCGACGCGGTCGGCCCCCAGGTCAACGACGGGCACTGGCACAACCTCACGGTGCTGCGTCTCGGCACCCTGCTCAACGTCTACGTCGACCGGGAGCTGGTCGGAACCGCGGCGAGCGACGCCATCGACGTCTCCAACGGCGCCCACACCCGGATTGGCTCCGATGGCTTCCTCAGCTTCACCGGAGCCATTGACGAGGTCCTGATCGCGCGCGGGGCGTGACCCGAGGCGCGACGAGGGCCCAATGTGGACCGCCCCTTCAGCGGGTGTTCAGCGGGCGTTGAGCGGGCGTTGAGCGCACGTCAAGCGCTCACTGGGATGCTGCGTCCGTGGGCACTGTGCTGAGACCGTTCGTGACCCGGTCTGAGACAGGCGAGTGGAGGAGGCATCCCATGATCGCCAGTCGAGCCGTCGGACTCCTGGAGAGGATCCCGGTCGTCGTCCATGCGGGAGACCCCATCTCCCGGGCGGGCGTCGCCAGCCAGCTGCGGGGACATGCGGGGATCCGCATGGTCGACGACTCCGATGAGTGTGACGACGCCGTCGCGCTGGTGGTGGCGGAGGAGATGGACGAGGAGGTGACGCGCACCATCCGCTCCCTCCGGCGCCACGGTGCCCAGCGCGTCGTGCTCCTGGTCAGCCGGGTCGACGGCGCCAGCCTGCTCGCCGCCGTGGAGGCGGGTGCGTCGGGGCTGGTGCGACGCAGCCAGGTGACTCCCGAGACCCTGATCGGCGCCATCCGATCCGCCGCCGCCGGCGACGGCACCGTCCCCCCCGACCTGCTCGGCAGCCTGCTGGACCAGGTGGGGCGCCTGCAGCGCAACGTGCTCTCGCCGCGGGGACTGACCATGTCGGGGCTGACGGAGCGCGAGATCAAGGTGCTGAAGCTGCTTGCCGAGGGGATGGACACGGCCGAGGTGGGACGTGAGCTGTACTACTCGGACCGGACGGTGAAGAACATCCTCCACGATGTGACCAGCCGGCTGAACCTGCGGAATCGGACGCATGCGGTGGCGTACGCCATCCGGCAGGGACTGATCTAGAGAACGGAAACGACACGCTCTGGTCCGTGGATGGAACAGACCCCTCAGATCCAGGAAGGAAGGGTCCGGTGAGAGGCTGGAGATCGTGGCCGGCTGACGCTCAGCACGTCCGTTACGGACTGGTGCTTTGGCCGTACCAGTTCGCCCGACGGGGCACAAAGGCCTGGGTATTCTGGCTCGGCAGTCATCGACCTCGCGTAACCGACACATGGTTCTGGTACATGTGGCCGTTGCCGGGGATGTTCATACGTGCCAGAGGCGCGCTGAGCTACGGGCCGCATCGCAACGCGGATGATGTGTTCTACGTCGGGTCCGGTGTGGAATCGTGGCTTGCCACCGCGGTCGGGTCCATCCTGGTGACCGCCATGATCGTCCTCGGCATCCTCGGCCTGCGGTGCTTGCTCCATGGATCGCTGCGGTAACCAGCCGCAATCCACCCGCGTCGCCCGGCCGCTACGCGTTTCGGGGTCGCCGGTTGCCCCAAAGCGCATCGGACGCTGCCCTGAGCGCCGCCTGGCGGACGTCGCACTGGTCACAGAAACCCGAAGATAATCGACACATGATTGGAGCTCGGTGATCCATGGCGCGCAAGCGGCCTGGAGGAGGAGAGGGCGCCGAACACGTCGGCTCGCAGTGCCGCGAGCCGGCCTCACAGACAGGCCGAGACCGATGCGCCGGCGAGACTCGCAACCCCGTCCCGGACCCGCCCCCGGCGCCTCGGCGTTCCGTCGTTCTCCCGCTTCCCTGCTCTGGCTCCAGCGGGCCGCCGGAAACTCCGCCGTCTCGGGCATGATGCGCAACGAGCCCGGCTCGGCGGCGCCGGGCTCGGGTCCGCCCGCTGCGGTGTCGTCGGCGACGGCATCCGCCGGTGCGTCGGCAGAGGCGCCGCCCGCCACTCCTGGTCCGGGGGTGGCAGTGCCCATGTCGGCCGGACCGGCGCCTGCTGTGTCGAACCTGCGCCCGTCACTGCTGATCGAGCGCCCGCCGGCAGCCAGACAGCGAACACGGCGGTCGCCCCCACCACGACGGCCGGACCCGATCCCGCTGCCATCGGCGCTCCGCCCACTGTCGCAGACCCCGCCACAATGGATGTCGCCGGCTCTGCGGCCAGCCCAAAAGCCGCCGCCTTCACCGCACTCATGGCTGCCCGCCGCGTCGAGCTGATGGCTGCCGACGAACAGCGCCGTGCGCGGGTCACCCAAGCCGCAACGGCCAGCAAGCAGGACTTTCGGGCTCAGGTGGACGCGGGCGCCGCAGCGGTGGACGCCGTGCGCGATGAGGTCATCGCCGGCATCCGCGAGCGCTTGTCTGCCGACCGGGGCGCCGTGAACGTTTGGACCGTGAGGAGATCCTCGACTGGCTCGGCGCCACCCTCGTCCAGCAGGAGTGCCCGCACCCTGACACCAGGCCCGGATGGAGGCAGCTGCTGGTCGAGGCGGTCCGCGCCCGCCTGCCAGAGGGGACCAGCGACGGTGCCGACAGCGACGGCGACGAGCTGCCGGTGGCCTACCGCGCCGGGGTGATCCGCTACCCCGTCGAGCGGGCCAGGGACGGCCTCTGGGTGTCTGGGCCTCTTGCCACCAACTTCGACACCGCTCCGTTTGAGGTGAGGATCGTCAACGAGGCGGGGGTCCTGTCCCTCGACCTCTCACTGAACTGGTCGCCCTGGATGGACACGGACGGCGCGGGCCGCCCCGACATCGAGGCCGCCGTCGACCGACTCTCGGCCCTGGGGTGGGATGTGGCCTCCGCCGACCCAGCCTGAGCGCTGTCGCCGTCCCCATCAACCGGTTGGTGGAGACCGAGTAAACCACTGCGGCACGAGAAGGGACTGGCGGGCCAATCGGCGACGACGACACAGCGCGCCCCGGGACAACCTCTACTCCTTCCCCCCTTGGATGTTGAGCGCTTGTCACCTTTCGACGCCCCGCCAGCGTCCAAGCTCCAGCCTTTGGGCAGCACTGATCCGCCCTGGGACTGGTGGAGGCTCCATCGCTTGGAGAAGATG
>JAWWPY010000082.1:0-19027 GCA_033854735.1 Streptosporangiaceae bacterium
GTCAGCTCATCATCATCCAGGCCCCCCAGGCCACCAGCCCACGCCCCCTCAGCCAGCCCAGCGAGCCGCAGGCCCGCCGCCATCACATCCGCCGCCCCACCCTGCCCAAACCCCGCCCGCCCAGCAGCACCGCCGCCAGCAGGCGCAGCAGCGGGGACAGCGCCACACGCGCCCAGGGCACCAGAAGCGGCACCAGAAGAACCAGAAGTACCGGGGACGGCACCAGAAGCACCGGGGACAGCACCGGGGATGGCGGACCCGGGGGTGACGGCACCGGGGACAGCACCGGGGACAGCACCGGGGACGGCGGAGCCTGGGGCCGCGGCAGCACCGGGCCCGGCGGAGCGTGAGGTGGCGGCACCGGGCCCGGCAGGAGCACCGGGCCCGGCGGCGGGGTGCTCAGCTGGGCTGGGGCCGGGCTGCTCACCTGCGGCCAGGCCGGGCAGGCTCGCGGGCCACGGCCCCGCATCGCCAGCGCCGCCGTCACCGGAGTACTCCAGGTCCTCCAGCGCCGCCCAGTCAGGCTCATCCTCCGCCGGGAACGCGGCCAGTTCCTCGGCCAGGATCTGCTCCTGGTCATCCCAGCCCGGGCCGGGGAGTGGTGCGGGCCCGCCGCGCGGGGGGACCGGGCCCTTGGGGCTAGCTGGCACCTGCTCACCTCCCGCGTCGCCGGAGTAAACCTACTCGAACACACTATCGTATGACGCCAGCTGAACACCAGCCCTTTCCGATAGAAAACCTGATCGATTTTCTACGTTTCCCAGCCTAGAACGAACCACACGGAACAGAGTTGGCCCTATCGGGCGGGGTGACGGTAGGAGTGTCATAGTGCGACCGGAAGGTGGCGCTGGACGGTGGCGCTGGACGGCGCCAGACGGTGGCGGGGCGCGGACGGTGGCGGGGCGCGGACGGTGGCGGGGCCGGACAGTGGCGGGGCTCGACGGTCGCGGAAGTGGCCGGGGCGGGGTCAGCGGGCTCGGGACAGCACGGGCCCTACGCCGCCAGCCGATTACGATCGAGGCATGCGCGTTGATGTGTGGAGCGACATCGTCTGCCCGTGGTGCTACCTCGGCCAGGCCCGGTTCGAGAGGGCCCTCACCGAGTTCGAGCACCGTGACCAAGTCGAGGTGGTGCACCGCTCTTTCGAGCTCGATCCGAGCTTTCCCAAGGGCGAGGTCGTCTCGGTTCTGGACATGCTGAGCCGCAAGTACGGTCTTTCCCGTGACAAAGCCGCCGAGGCCGAGGCGAATATGGCCCAGATGGCCGCCGCGGAAGGGCTTGAGTTCAGCGTCGACCGGCCGCACGGCAATACCTTCGACGCCCATCGGCTGCTTCATCTCGCCCGGGACAGGGGGCGGCAAGACGAAATGCTCACCCGCCTCTTCAGGGCGAACTTCGGTGCGGAGCGCTCGGTGTTCGACACCGAGAGCCTGGTGGCTATCGCTGGCGAGGCCGGGCTGGACACTGACGAGGCGCGCAGAGTCGTGACCGGCGAGGACTACGCGGAAGAGGTACGCGCCGACGAACGCAGGGCAGCTGAACTCGGCGCTACCGGCGTCCCGTTCTTCGTCATCGGCGGTGCGCTGGCCATCTCCGGCGGTCAGCGCGCCGAGGTCTTCCTGCAGGCCCTGCGTCAGGCATGGGACGACGGTAGCTCGGTCATTCACCCACTTGGACGCGCCGCTCGGTGACGGCAACAGCGAGTTCCACCCGTGATGAACAGGAAGTCTTTCTGTACAACCGGGTCAGGTACGACTCAACGGTCTTCACGCTGATGTGGAGTGTGCTGGCGATCTGCTGGTTCGTGCGGCCTTCGTGAACCAGGCGAGCCAGGTTGCGTTCACGCACGGTCAGCGGAGGCGGGCCGTCAGTTGAGATGTGGGGCACCCACTGGTCGTCTTCGGCCGCCGGTGTGGCGAGCCCGGCGGCGTGCATCGCCGCGGCGACCGCGCGGGCCCTGCCGACGGCGCCGATACGCCGCCAGGTGGCATGCGCGGCGGACAGGGTCTGGACGGGTGCGTCGCCGATCTGGCCGCGCACAGTGAGCGCCTCCGCGACAAGGACTCCCGCTCCTTCCACCTCGGCCTGCTGCTGGGCCGACCTGGCGGGCCCGGGATCGCCGGTCGCGTACGCCTCGGCCAGCCCGGCCATAATCGCGGTCACCGGTGCGGCCTGATCGAGCCCGGCGAGATCAGCCGCGGCCTGGGCGGTCACCTCCCGGTTGCCACGGGAGAAGGCGATCTCCGCCGCACGGTGCAGGACGAGCGGCAGCGCCGCCTTGTTCACGCTGCGCTCGCCGGCATCGCGCGCATCGGCCAGACGGCACAACGCGGCAGCGTGGTGACCTCGATCGGCGTCCAGGCCGGCCAGCGCCCACGCACTCATCTCGGCTGGCATGGCCGCTTCGAGCCGTCCATAAAGCAGCCGAGTCTCCTCCGGCAGGCCCAAGCCGCGCAGTATCTCGGTGCGCAATGCGGTGATGGCACCGGCGAGGGCCGGCGTCACAGAGCTCACATAGCGCGCATCCAGCGCCGCCGCGTCCTTCAGTGCGGCCGCCCAGTCTCCGGCCATCCAGTTACCGACAACCCCCGCAAAATGCCAGAACGGCTCGGCCAGCAACGGAGCAGCCTGCTGGCATGTCCGCTTGGCTTCGGCGAGATCCGCCCGGGCCCGTCGTAATTGACCGAGCACGGCCCGCAGGGCGGCTCCCGTGGTCAGCGCCCACACCATCGCGGACCGGTCGTCTCCGGCCACGGACCGCTGCTCGGCGAGCGTGGAGAGGCACTCGCTCGCCCGTCCGAGACGTAGCGCCAACTGCGCCTTCTGACCTAGGCCGGCCACAGTCGCTAGGCGCCGCTCGGCTCCATCGGCCGCCGTGAACAGCCAGGCCTGTGCCGCCTGGACCGCGCCATCGCCGTCGGCTGGGTCCGGGCCGGGGGGTTGGCCCACGTTGGGCGCCGGATCTGCCACATACCCCAGCCTACTGAGGGTGGGAAAAGGTCGAGGGTTATCCCTACTGGGCGGGCCCGCGAGGTTCCGGCAAACTCTGCCTACATGGCCAGGAGTGCCGGCCGCTGCCTGGGGGCTGGTCCTGCCTGTCGGGGCGATGATTATGTCACCGCCCCGGCTTGCGGTCTGGCCAGGCCCGGGTAGGGGGGAACCGGCGCCTGGCCGCCGCACATCCCGATGGTCGAGCGCGTGCACCTTGGTGCCGGGTGTTAGCCCGATTTTCGCGCCACCCCGGCCAGAAACCAGAACTTGCTGGGGTCGCTGGGCACGTCGCCGGGCGAGTCCGGCCGCCATTCCGGGATATAGACCAGCCCGGGCTCCACGAGGTCGAAGCCTTCGAAGAACCGAAGGATCTCCGCGCGTGAGCGGGTGCGCCCCTGGGTGGGGACGCTACGTTGGTACACCTTCTCTGCGGCCTGCGTCACGGTGGGCCTGCTCTCGTTCGTGGCGTGGCCCAGCACGAGATAGCTGCCGGGCGCGAGCGCCTCGCGCAGCGTGGCCACGAGCCGCGAAGGATCCTCGGCATCGCCGATGAAATGCAGGACGGCCACGAGCAGCAGCCCGACCGGCTGGCTGAAGTCGATCAGCTGCCGGCTGGCTGGGTGAGTGAGGATCTTCTCGGGCTCGCGCAGGTCGCCGTGGATGATCGCGGCGTTGCCGTGGCCGGCCAGGATGGCCTTGCTGTGCGCTATCACGACCGGGTCTAAATCGGCGTAGACCACCCGGGCATCTGGATCGGCCTGATGGGCGACCTCGTGGACGTTGCCCTGGGTCGGAATGCCGGAGCCGATGTCGAGGAACTGGCGGATCCCGGCCCCGGCGAGGAACCGCACCGCCCGGCCGAGAAAATCGCGGTTGGCCCGCGCGATCGCCCGGACGTTGGGATCGACCGCGGCCATCGCCCGGCCCAGGTCCTGGTCGGCCAGGAAATTGTGGCTGCCACCCAGCAGGTAGTCGTAGACACGGGCGACGTTCGCTCGTTGCGTGTCAACCCCCGGCGGTACCTGGTCCGGCTCGTCAGCCATCACGCCCTCCTGGGCTTCCCGTGGGAGGAATTGCCGAAACGAATCGCGGCTGAGGCTAGCAGGTGGGGCCGGCAGTTGAGGCGGCCGGTGAGGCCGGCGGCTGGGGCTGTCGGCTGGGGCTGTCGGCTGGGGCTCGCATGCCGGTCAGCTCTGAACTGCTGGCCGGGTCCGGCCGAACATGATCCAGCAACCTGCAACTTTCACCCCGGCCAGTGCCGCACCAGGCTGGCGGCGTGTCCAGAATGCCTGGTCAGCGTGCAAGCGCGCGACGGGGCCCGCGGGGTGCGAGGAGCGTGCCGTTGACACCGCCTGCCCGGCTCGTAGGGTCAGGCCGACCAGGTGAAAGGCACGCCGCTTTGGCTGCCGCACTCGCCGCTGCCTGCCTGCCGCGGCCAGCGGCCGCTCGCGCCGGAACTCCGGCAGAGTAAAGGAGTACCCGGATGGGGCTATCCGCAACGCACCCCGGCAGACAGCCCAAAGCCGACGCCAAGCCCAGGCCCGACGCCGAGCCCAGGCCCAAGGCCGAGCCCAGGCCCAAGGCCGAGCCCAGGCCCAAGGCCGAGCCCAGGCCCAAGGCCGAGCCCAGGCCCAAGGCCGAGCCCAGGCCCAAGGCCATCAAGCCGCGGTTCTCCAAGCGCGGCCTTTCCTTACTCATCGCGCTGGCTCTCGCCATGCTCGGCACCGTGGCCATCCAGCGGGCGGCCCACGCGGCGCCCTCACCCACCGGGGAGTTCGACTACGCCCAGGCGCTGCAGGACTCGATGTTCTTCTACGAGGCGCAGCGTTCCGGCCAGTTGCCGCCGGACAACGCGGTGGACTGGCGCGGCGACTCAGACCTGGCCGATGGCTCGGACAACGGGGTGAACCTGACTGGCGGCTACCACGACGCAGGCGACCTGGTGAAGTTCGGCCTGCCCGAGGCGTGGACGATGAACATGCTCGCCTGGGGGATGCTCGACTACCCGCAGGGGTACGCCGCCGCCGGCCAGTACCAGACCGCGCTGGAGAACCTGCGCTGGGGCGACGACTACATCATCGCGGCGCACCCCTCCGCCAATGTGTTCTACGGCCAGGTCGCCGATCCGAATACCGACCATCAGTACTGGGGGCCCGCCGAGACGAACCCGACGGTCCGGCCGTCGTACGCGGTCACCTCCTCGTGCCCAGGCTCGGACCTGGTGGGGCAGGCCTCCGCGGCGCTTGCCTCCTCCTCGATCGTGTTCAAGACCACGGACCCGAAGTACTCGGCCCAGCTGCTGTCCCAGGCGGAGTCGCTGTACAGCTTGGCCAACAGCTACCGCGGCGACTACGCGAGCTGCATCACCTCCGCGTCGGGCTTCTACAACTCCTTCAGCGGGTACTGGAGCCAGCTCGTCGCCGCGGAGATCTGGCTGTACAAGGCGACCGGCACCGCGAGCTGGCTGACGCAGGCCGGGACGGATTTCGCGAACCTGCCGCAGGCCTCGCAGTCCACGCTGCACGAGTACAACTGGACGGTCAACTGGGACGACAACAGCTTCGCCGACTACGTGTGGATGGCCCAGCTCACCGGCCAGCAGCAGTACGTCACCGACGCCGAGAACAACCTGGACTGGTGGACGACCGGCTTCAACGGCACGAAAGTCAGCTACTCGCCGGGCGGCGAGGCCTTCCTGTCCAACTGGGGGTCGCTGCGGTACTCGGCGAACGCGGCGTTCACCGCGCTGGAATTCAGCAACTACCTGACGGCCAGCGGCCTCGACCCGACCAGGGCGGCGACCTATCACAGCTTCGCCGTCCAGCAGATCAACTACATCCTGGGCGACAACCCCAACCACGAGAGCTACGCGGTCGGATTCACCAACAACGGCGCGAACACCGCCTGGTCGCAGTACCCGCACAACGCCCCGGCGCACGACTCCTGGGCCGACAACCTGACCACGCCCGCGGCGACCCGCCATCTCGACTACGGCCTGCTGGTCGGCGGCCCGGCCTCGGCCAACGACCAGTACACCGATCAGCGGGCCAACTACCAGGAGACCGAGGGTGCGCTCGACTACAACGCGCTCTACTCGGGTGACCTGGCCGCGCTGACCCAGCAGTACGGCGGCACCCCGGTCGCGAACTTCCCCGCGCCGGAGACCCCGGACGGGCCACAGGCCTATGTGCAGGCCGCGGTCAACAACGAGGGCAGCAATTTCATCGAGATCAAAGCGCTGATCACCAACCAGTCGGCGTGGCCTGCCCGGCCGATGCCCAACGCCAGTTTCCGGTACTACTTCACGCTCGACCCGGGGGAGACGCCCAGCCAGATCACGCTGAGCTCGTCGTACAACCAGTGCCAGGCGCCGTCGGCGCCGGTGCAGTACTCAGGGAGCATCTACTACATCCAGGTGTCCTGCGCCAACCAGAACATCGAGCCGGACGGCGAGGCCGACTACCCGAACATCAACTACCAGGCCCAGGTCCAGTTCCGGATCACGTTCCCGGCGGCGCACAATCCCGCGGAGGACTGGTCGTTCCAGGGCATCCCGGCGACATCAGGGGCGACGCCGGTGACCGTCAGCGACATGACCCTGTACTCGGGGAACACGCTGATATGGGGAAGCCCGCCGGCCGCGGGCACGCCGCCTGCCGCGCCGGCGGCGCTGGCCGCGTCAGGGATCACCGGGGCGGGCGCCACGCTGTCCTGGACGGCCTCGGACGCGGGCACCAACCCGGTCATCGCCTACGACATCTACACCTCGGCGGGCACCTTCGTCGCCGCGACGACATCGACCTCCTACACCCTGACCAGCCTCAACGCCAACCGGACCGCACCGTACGGCTATTACGTCGCGGCGGTCGACAACCAGGGACTGGCCTCGCCGGCGTCGAACATCGCCCAGTTCATTACGTCGCCGAACACATCCCTGGCCGCCTCGTCGACGGTGCCGCCGTCGTCGCCTTCCACGCCGACGGTCACAAGTGCCAGTTCCACCGGTGCCACGCTCACCTGGAAACCCTCGACGGCCGGGACGAACGCGCTCGCCGGGTACGACGTCTTCGAGCTGGCGCCCAAGGCAGCGCTCGTGGCCAAGACGACCTCGGCCTCCTACCCGCTGACCGGGCTCACCGCAGGCACGTCCTATGCCTACGAGGTCGAGGCGGTCGACAGCCAGGGCAGGACCTCCCAAACCGCGCCGCCCGCCACGTTCTACACGGGCCCGCCCAGCGGCGGCGGTACCCCGACCCCGACGCCCACCCCGACGCCCACCCCGACCCCGAGCACGTCGCCGTCACCCACGCCGTCCCCGTCCCCGACGGTGACGCCCTCACCGTCCCCGTCCCTCACCTCGTCGGGGGCGGTGTCCTGCTCGGCCGTCTATTCCCTGGTCAACTCCTGGACCGGTGGCTTCCAGGCCCAGGTGACGCTGACCGACACCGGCCCAAGCCCGATCAGCTCGTGGGCGCTGACCTGGACCTTCCCCGGCGATCAGAAGATCGCCACGATCTGGAACGCCACCGCCACCCAGTCCGGGGAGAAGGTCACGGCGACCGCGGAGTCCTACGACGCGACGATCGCCGCCGCGGGCTCGGTCACCATCGGCTTCACCGGGACGTACATGACCAGCAACGCCTCCCCGTCCGGCTTCTCTGTTCTGGGAACGGCCTGCTCGTGACCGCCGGGGCGACGGTGCGGTGCTCGACCAGACCTATCCGTGCAAATCCCGGATGGCGGCGTCCCGCCGGGCGCGCTGGACTGTGCCGTCCAGGTGAGCGCGTTCGCTGGCCAGCACCGCCAGTTCGGCCTGCAGGGCCTGCTCGGCTCTGGTGACCGCCAGCTCATGGCCCCGTTTCGCGGCGGCGGCGCGGGCGCGATCGCGATCGCCCTGCCGTTGCTGAAGCTCGGCCTCGCGCCGGATGACCTGTTCGAGAAGGATTTTCCGTTCCCCGGCCAGCGCGCTCATCTCGGCCCGCATCTGCCGTTCGGCGTCACTGAGACGTCTCTGGCCACGTTGCCCCGCGGTGCGGGCGCGCTTCCGGTCGAACTCGCTCTGCCGGTCGCGTAGCTCGGCCTCGCGGAGCGCGATCTCAATGGCCCGCTGTTTCCGTTGCGTCATACCGGGCGTGATCTGGGGCTCATACCCGCATGGTGGCACACGATCTCGGGCGGGCATCCCTGAGGCCCGCTCGGCCCCGGTATCGTGCGCTGGGGACAATGAGGTGGCCGGAGGAAAAGGAGCACCGATGTCTGATCACCCGAGTGGCGAGGTGCCAGGGAGCCCGGCACGCCCCGAGCCGGACGGTGAGCCAGCGGCCCGCGAACCGATCCTGGAACACCTGGACGAGGCCGAATGCCTGCGGCTGATGGCGCTGGGCGGCATTGGCCGGATCGCATATTCCGGCCGCTCCGGCGTGACGGTTCTCCCGGTCAATTACAAGCTGCACGAGGGAGCCGTCGTGTTCCGCACGGCGCAGGACGGCCCGCTCGACGAGGACCTCCGGACCGGGATAGCCAGCGCCGAGTACAAGGTGGCCTTCGAGATCGACGACTTCGACCTGGTCGCCCGGGAGGGCTGGAGCATTCTCATCCAGGGCGCCGCGCACCACGTGGACACGGAAGAAGAGCGCGCCTCGGTCCTGGAAGCGGGCGTCGAACCATGGCCGGGCGGGAAGAGGGAACACTTCCTCCGCATCATTCCGCTCCGGATCTCCGGCCGCCGCATCAGCCAGAAGAAGCCGGCCGCCGGGTAGGCCCCGTCTGGCCCGGCACTGGGCAACGCTAAAGCTGACGCATTCCCTTGACGAATGGTGCCGAAATGGTTAGCTTACCAATTATTAGGAAACTTTCCTAATAATTGGTAAGGCGGCTGGGCGCTGTTGACCGAAGGGAGGATGCATGGGCGTACGACGTTCCAGGCTGGCGGCGATGGCCGCCGCGGTGGTGACGGCGATGGGGGTGACCGCGGCGGGAGTGAGCGGGCTGGCCACCGCCGGCGCGGCAACGCAGGCCAACCTGCTCGCCAATCCCGGTCTCGAAACAGGAAACCTGTCCGGCTGGTCCTGCTCGCCGCTCGGCCGGGTGGTCACCAGCCCAGTGCATTCCGGATCGTATGCGCTGGCGGGCGTGGTGTCGGGTTCCGACGACGCCCAGTGCACGCAGTCCGTGAGCGTGCAGCCGTCCACCGCCTACACCCTGTCCGGCTGGGTTCAGGGGAACTATGTCTACCTCGGCGACTCAGGCACCGGCACGAGCGACACGAGCAACTGGACCCCGGCGGCGTCCTCGTGGACCCAGCTCTCCACGTCGTTCACCACTGGCGCCGCCACCACGAGCGTGACCATCTACGTGCATGGCTGGTACGCACAGGGCAGCTACTACGCCGATGATCTGTCGCTGGCCGGACCGGCTGGGAGTGGCGGAGGTGGCGGGACCTCAGCACCGGGCGCACCGGGCGGCCTGACCGTCACCGGCACGACATCCAGCACGGTGTCGCTGTCGTGGACCGCGCCGTCCGGCACGGTGAGCGGCTACGACGTGTACTCCGGCGGAAGCCAGGTGGCCAGCGTAACCGGCACGACTGACACTCTGACCGGCCTGGCCGCCTCCACCAGCTACACGTTGACCGTCGCCGCGTACAACTCGGCGGGCACCGGCCCGAAGAGCACCGCGGTCACCGCGACGACCGCGGCGTCGTCCGGCGGGGGAGGCGGGGGAGGCGGGAGCGGCGGCAGCTTCGCGGTGGCGCCTTACGCGGACCTGACCAACAACCAGGAGCCCATGCTCGACCAGGCCATCACGCAGGCCGGCCTGAAGTCGTTCACGGCCGCCTTCGTCACCGGATCAGGCTGCACGCCGATCTGGGGCGACACACTGCCCGTCACCAACGACCCGGCCGTCACCGGCGAGATCAGCAAGGCGGAGTCGGAGGGCGCGACGCCGATCGTGTCGTTCGGCGGCGAGGCCGGCATCGAACTCGCTCAGTCCTGCACCACCCTGAGCCAGCTCACCGCCGCTTACCAGTCGGTGATCAACACCCTGAAGGTCACGCACATCGACTTCGACATCGAGGGCGCGCTGATCGCGTACACGGCCACGAACAACCTGCGCTTCCAGGCGATCAACGCCCTGGAAGCAGCCAATCCCGGGCTGTCGGTCTCGGTCACCATCCCGGTGAACCCGGCCGGCCCGGACAACTACGGCCAGGCGTTCCTCCAGCAGGCCGCGGCCAGCGGCGCCCGGATCAGCGTGGTCAACGGCATGGCCATGGACTACTACGGCAGCTACGACACCGGCGGCGCGCAGATGGGCAGTGACGCGGTCGCCGCCGCCCAGAACACCCTGGCGTTCGTCAAGACCGTCTTCCCCGGCGCGACCTACTCCATGATCGGCGTCACCCCGATGATCGGGCAGAACGATGACCCGGCCGAGGTGTTCACCGAGGCCGACGCGCACACCCTGGTCAGCTTCGCGCAGGCCAACCACCTCGGCCGGCTGGCGTTCTGGTCGGTGGACAGGGACCAGGCGTGCGGCGGGTCGGCCAGCGGGCTCCCGGAATGCTCGGAGATCAGCCAGCAGCCGCTGGACTTCACCAGGATCTTCGCCGCCTACACGGGCTGACGGGGAATCTTGGCCCGCTGCGGCAGCGCCGGGGGGCCGCTGCCGCGGCGGGTCCGAGGTCGGCCGGCCCTCGCGGGCCACCTGCCGGGGGGCGGGTCTCCCGCGCTAGTTCACGCGCGCGAAACGCCGCTGCCATATGGTGCACGCATGCGGTTGACCGAACGGGAGCAGGAACGGCTGCTGATCACGCTCGCCGCGGACGTGGCCGAGCGCCGCCGGAGCCGGGGGCTGAAGCTGAACCACCCCGAGGCGGTGGCCATCTTGACCTCCTTCGTGCTCGAGGGCGCACGGGACGGGCGGCCGGTGGCCGAGCTGATGTCCAGCGGCCGGGAGGTGCTGCGCCGCGACGACGTCATGCCGGGCGTGCCGGAGATGCTCGAGTCCATCCAGGTCGAGGCGACCTTCCCGGACGGCACCAAACTGGTCACGCTGCACGGGCCTATCCGTTGAGGGAGCCCTGTCCGCTGAGGGAGCAGAGCCGATGATTCCGGGCGAGATCCAAACCCCTGACGGCACGATTGAGCTGAACACGGGTCAGCTGAGCGCGGGCCGCCAGCGGGTCGCGCTCACCGTCGAAAACTCTGGCGACCGTCCCATCCAGGTCGGCTCGCACTATCATTTCGCCGCAACGAACCCAGCCCTGTCCTTCGACCGCGGCGCGGCCCGGGGTTACCGGCTGGACATCCCCGCTGGGACGTCGGTGCGGTTTGAGCCGGGCATGTCGCGCCAGGTGACGCTCGTCGCGCTGGCCGGGGCGCGAGTCGTGCCCGGACTGCGGGCTGAGTGGTCCGGGCCGCTCGATGGCTGAGATCTCCCGGAGCCGGTACGCCGCCCTCTACGGCCCGACCGTCGGTGACCGGGTCCGGCTGGCCGACACCGACCTGCTGATCGAGGTCACCGAGGACCGGTGCGGCGGCCCAGGGCCGCTCGCCGGGGACGAGGCCATCTTCGGCGGCGGCAAGGTGATCCGCGAGTCAATGGGCCAGGCCGTGGCCACCCGGGCGGAGGGCACCCCCGACCTGGTGATCACCGGCGCGGTGGTGCTCGACCACTGGGGCGTGATCAAGGCGGACGTCGGCGTCCGCGACGGCCGGATCGTCGCCCTCGGCAAGGCGGGCAACCCCGACACCATGGACGGCGTCACGCCGGAACTCGTGATCGGCCCGTCGTCGGAGGTGATCGCCGGCAACGGCATGATCATCACCGCGGGCGGCATCGACAGCCATGTCCACCTGATCGCGCCGCAGCAGGTCCCGGTCGCGCTGGCGGCGGGAATGACCACGCTCATCGGCGGCGGCACCGGCCCGGCCGAAGGCACCAAGGCGACCACGGTCACGCCCGGCGCGTTCTGGCTCGACATGATGCTGGCCTCGATGACGCAGTGGCCGGTCAACGTCGTGCTGCTGGGCAAGGGCAACACGGTGAGCAGTGAGGGGCTGTGGGAGCAGTTGCGGGCCGGCGCGGCCGGCTTCAAGCTGCATGAAGACTGGGGCACCACGCCGGCCGCCATCGACGCCTGCCTCACCGTCGCCCAGGCGGCCGGCGTCCAGGTGGCGATCCACACCGACACGCTCAACGAGGCCGGGTACCTCGAGTCGACACTTGACGCCATCGGCGGCCGGCCGATCCACACGTACCACACCGAGGGCGCCGGCGGCGGGCACGCGCCGGACATCATCAGGGTCGCCGCGCACCCCAACGTGCTGCCTTCGTCGACGAACCCGACTCGCCCGTACACCCGCAACACCCTGGACGAACACCTCGACATGCTGATGGTCTGCCATCACCTCAACTCGTCGATCCCGGAGGATCTCGCCTTCGCCGAGTCGCGCATCCGGCCCTCGACGATGGCGGCGGAGGACGTGCTGCACGACCTGGGTGCGATCTCGATGATCGGCTCGGACTCCCAGGCGATGGGGCGGATCGGCGAGACGATCATCCGGACCTGGCAGACGGCGCACGTGATGAAGCAGCGCCGGGGCGCGCTGCCGGGCGACGGCCCGGCCGACAACATGCGCGCCCGGCGATATGTCGCTAAATACACGATCGGGCCGGCGGTCACGCACGGCCTCGACGGCGAGATCGGCTCCGTGGAGCCAGGCAAACTGGCCGACCTGGTCCTGTGGGAACCGGCGTTCTTCGGGGTCAAGCCGCATCTGGTGCTGAAGGCCGGTGTGATCGCCTGGGCCACCATGGGCGACGCGAACGCGTCGATCCCGACCCCGCAGCCTCAGCTGCCACGGCCGATGTTCGGCGCCTTCGGCGCGATGGCGGCCCGCCTCGGCGTGCATTTCGTGTCGCCCGCCGCGATCGAGGCCGGCTTCGGCGACCGCTGGGCGAGCGAGCGGCCACTGGTCGCGACGAAAGATGTCTCCGGCCTGTCGAAGGCGAGCCTCCCCGAGAACGACGCCCTGCCCGCGATCGACGTGGACAGCGAGACGTTCGCGGTCCGTGTCGACGGTGAGCTCATCGAGCCGCAGCCGGCTCAGGAACTGCCCATGGCCCAGCGCTACTTCCTGTTCTGAGCCATGAGCACTGGGCCAATGAGCACTGAGCCATGAGCACTGGGCCAATGAACACGCTGCTGCTGCTCTTGCTCGACTCGAGGGCCCCGGCCGGTGCAAACCACCACTCGGGCGCGATGGAGGCCGCGGTCAGCACGGGCATGGTCACCGGGCTGGCCGACCTCGAGGACTTCTGCCGGGCCCGGCTCCGGACGTCGGCGCGGGTGGCCGCCGCGTTCGCCGCCGCGGCGTGCCGGCTCCAGCACACCGCCGGGCCATCGGCCGGGGGGCCGGGCCGCCCCGACGAGTGGGCGCTGCTGGATGCCGAGTTCGATGCGCGCACCCCCTCGGAGGCGACGCGTGTCGCGTCGCGTCAGCTCGGCGGGGGGCTGCGGCGGCTGCTGCGCTCGATGCTGCCCGACGCCGACCTGGTGACACCGTGGGCCCACTGTGCCGCTCCCGCGCCGCACCATCCGCTCGTGCTGGGCGCCGGCGTGGCCATGGCGGGCGGCAGCCCTGCGCTGTCCGGGCGAGCCGCTGCCCTCGCGGCGTGCAGCGGCCCGGCCAGCGCGGCGGTGCGCCTGCTCGGCCTGGACCCGTTCGCCGTCCAGGCCATGCTGGCCCGGCTGGCTCCCGATATCGACACGTGCGCGACCCGCGCCGCGCGGTCCGCGGCGCAGCCGCCACGATCGCTGCCGTGCGACGGGGCACCGGCCTTCGACCTGCTCGCCGACTTCCATCTCACCGCGGAGGTGCGTCTCTTTGCGTCCTGACCGGCTGCGTCAGCCCGCGCACCACGATCACGAACCCGGCGGCCCCAGCCACAGTCACCGCCACGACCTCGACGCCGGCCTGCCCGCGGGCGGGCCGGTGGGCGCCCGGGTGCCCCGGATCGGCATTGGCGGCCCGGTGGGCAGCGGCAAGACCGCACTGGTGGCCGCGCTGTGCCGGGCGCTGTCGGATGAGCTGACCATCGGCGTCGTCACCAATGACATCTACACGACCGAGGATGCCGACTTCCTGCGCCGGGCGGGCGTGCTGCCCGAGGCCCGCATCCGCGCCGTGCAGACCGGTGCCTGCCCGCATACGGCGATCCGCGACGACATCAGCGCGAACCTCGACGCTGTCGAGCAGCTTGAGGCCGATCACCCCGGCCTCGAGCTGATCTTCGTCGAGAGCGGGGGGGACAATCTGACCGCCACCTTCTCCTACGGACTGGTGCACCGCCAGATTTTCGTGATCGACGTGGCCGGCGGGGACAAGGTGCCACGCAAGGGCGGCCCGGGCGTTACCCGCTCTGACCTGCTCGTCATTAACAAGACCGACCTCGCCGGGTTCGTTGGGGCCGATCTCGGGGTGATGGCGCGCGATGCCGCAGCGGTGCGCGGTGAGCGGCCGACGCTGTTCACCTCGCTCACGGCCGACCCGGGCGCGAGCGAGATCGCGGCGTGGGTGCGCATGGTGCGCTCGGCGATCGCGGCGGCGTGATCGCCCGGACGGCCGCAGTCGTCGAGCCCGGCGGGGTGCTCGGCGAACTGGCCTGCACGCCGCCGCTCACCCTGCGGCAGGTGCACAGCGACGTCCGGGACCGCTGCGAACTCCGCCTGGTCGGGACCGCGGCCGGCCCGCTGGCCGGGGACAGCCTGTCGATCTCGCTGCGGTTGCGCGCGGGTGCCCGGGCCACGCTCCGCGCGACGGGGGCCAGCCTGGCTCAAGGCCGAGGCGGCGGCGCGGCGGCCCTGTCGATCCGGGCCGACCTCGCGGAGGGCTCGGACCTCGTCGCCGACCCGGGCGCCCTGATCGTCTGCCGGGGCAGCCGCGTGAACGTCCGCGTCGAGCTGGCGCTGGCCGCGGGCGCGGCGGTCGAGTGGCGTGAGCTGATCGTGCTCGGCCGCACCGGGGAGCCCCCTGGCGGGGCGACGCTGCGCTGGGATGTCACCCGGGCCGGCCGGCCGGTGCTGCGCCAGTTCGTGGACCTGGCTGACCCGGCGCTGACCGCGTGGGCCGGGCTCACCGCTCACCGCCGGGTGCTCGCGTGTGCCCTGATCGCCGACCCGGCGGGCACCCCCCGTACCGTCGTGTCGTCGCCGACGTCGGTCGCCCAGCGCGTGGCCGGCCAGGCCCTGCTGGTCAGCGTGCTCGGCGACGACGCCGCCGGCGCGGCGCAGGAGCTTGACGACCTCTGCGCCCGGGCGCGGGGCTGATCAGCATCTCGCCGGGCGAGTGGCGGGCCGGGTCAGCTCCACGCGATCCCGGCGTCGGCGGCATCGTCGGCCAGGACGGTTCCCTCGATGAGGCCGTACGGGCGGTCGGCCGCGTAGTACACCTCCCGGTCGTTCTCCAGCCCGAATGGGGCGAGATCGACCAGGAAGTGGTGCTTGTTGGGCAGGGCCAGCCGGACTTCGCAGATCGCGGGCTGCGATGCGATGATCCGTTCCCCGATGGAGTACAGGGTCTGCTGGAGTGAGTAGCTGTACGTCCCGCTGAACGCGGCCAGCAACGCGTGATGGGCCCCGGTGAACGCGGCGGCCCAGTCCACGCCCGCCGCGGCCCGGTACCGCCACCGGGCGCTGACCTGCGTCGCGAGGATGCGGTCCTTGGTCTCGGCGAGCGTCGTGTACTCGTCGCGGGGAAATCCCCAGAACTCGGAGCCGGTCGTGTTCAGCACGGTCAGGTTCTCGATGCCGGACACCACGCTCGTACCGAGTTCCTGGTCGTGGATGACCGTTGTCACGCGGGTCAGCTCACCGCTGCGGGCGAACGAGTGCCGTCGGCCGCCGATCCGCGTCCACCCGTACTCCTCAATCGCGATGCGCGCCCGCGTGACGGCCCGCTGGCTGCGGACGAAATGAGCCGCGAGCTCGATGCCGAGCACCTCGGGCTCGACGGCGCCGAGCCGCTTCGCGAAGGCATACGCGGTGTTCTTCTGCGTGTCGGTGGCCAGCACGTCGGAATTGTCCCCCGTGAGGTGGGACGCGGCCAGATCGCCGGAGAGGCTGCTGGAGACGTTCCAGTCCTTGATCACGTCACCGCCGTCGGCGGCCCCGCCCCGGGCGATGCGGACGACCCGCACCTCCGCCTTGCCGTAACGGTTCCCTCCGAGGCGGACCATGGCCGGCACCTTTCTGTTCAGCATCACCCTCAACCGTCATCGTCGTCTTCACCCTTAGCCTGGTGTTCAACCACTGGACGCCGAGGGTGAGCAGCCCGCCGCGGACCGGTGAAGGAAGGGGCGCGATGGAGTTCCTGCAGCCAGCGACCTGGGCCGAGGCGCTGCAGATCAAGGCAGCGCATCCATCGGCCGTGCCCATCCAGGGCGGCACGGATGTGATGGTCGAGCTGAACTTCGACCGGTACCGGCCCGAATTCCTGCTCGATCTCACCCGGGTGAGCGATCTGGCGCAGTGGGCGCCGGAAGACGGCCACATCCGGCTGGGCGCCGGGGTGACCTACACCCGCATCCTCGACGAGCTTGGCGACCGGCTGCCCGGCCTGGCGATGGCCTCGCGTACCGTCGGGTCGCCGCAGATCCGCAACCGGGGCACGGTCGGCGGCAATCTGGGCGCCGCCTCCCCGGCTGGTGATGCGCACCCCGCTCTGCTGGCCGCGTACGCGCTGGTCGAGGTCGAGTCGGTGCGCGGCTCGCGGCAGATCCCGGTCGCGGAGTTCTACACCGGCGTGAAACGCAACGCCCTGAGCCCGGATGAGCTGATCAAGGCCGTGCTGATCACACCACCCGCCGGGCCTCAGCAGTTCTGCAAGATCGGCACGCGCAATGCGATGGTCATCTCCGTCGCGGCGTTCGGCCTGGCCTTGCACCCCGATCGCCAGGCCGTCGGCACCGGCATCGGGTCGGCGGCGCCCACGCCGCGGCGGGCGCCCGAGGCGGAGCGGTTCCTCGCGCAGTCGCTGGCCGACAGCGGCCTGTGGGAATCCCGTGCCGCCTTGCCCGATGCCATCAGCCAGCATTTCGCCGACCTCGTCGCGGATGCGGCTTCCCCGATCGACGACGTCCGCGGCACGGCGCGATACCGCGTCCACTCCCTGTCCGTCATGGCCAGGCGCTCGCTGATCTGGGCGTGGAACGATTTCCGGAAGGTGTGAGCACTCATGCGTGTCACCTGCACCGTCAACGGCGAGCGGCATCAGGCCGACGACATCTGGGCGGGCGAGAGCCTGCTGTACGTCCTGCGCGAACGGATGGGCCTGCCGGGGTCGAAGAACGCCTGCGAGCAGGGCGAGTGCGGCTCGTGCACCGTCTACCTCGACGGGGTGCCCGCCTGCGCCTGCCTGGTGGCCGCGGGCCAGGCCGAAGGACGTGACGTGCGCACCGTCGAAGGCCTCGCCTCCGGTGAGGAACTGGCCCCCATCCAGCAGGCATTCCTCGAGGCGGGCGCGGTGCAGTGCGGCTTCTGCACGCCGGGCCTGATCATCGCCGCGCACGATCTCCTTGAGCGCCAGGCCCGGCCCAGTGATGGGGAGATCCGCGAGGCGCTCGCCGGCAACCTGTGCCGGTGCACGGGATACGAGACGATCATGGAGGCGGTACGCCTCGCCGCCACGCACCGGGCCCAGGCGGGCTGACGATGACGGAAACCACAGTCCTGGACGGCTGCACGGTCGTCACGATGGACGCTCAGCGCAGCGAGTTCCGCAGCGGCCACGTCGTCATCGAAGGCGCGCGCATCGCCGCGGTCGCGGCCGGGCCCGCGCCCCGCGACCGGCCCGGCGCCCAGTACCTCGACGCCGGCGGGTGCATGGCCACGCCTGGCCTGGTCAATACCCATCACCACCTGTATCAGTGGGCGACACGCGGCCTGGCGGTGGATTCCACCCTGTTCGGCTGGCTCACCGAGCTGTACCCGGTGTGGGGCGGCATCGACGCCGAGATCGTGCACGATGTGGCCCGGGCCGCGCTGGCCTGGCTGGCGACCTCCGGCTGCAGCACGACCACCGATCACAACTACATCTTCCCCCGCGACGGCGGGGACGTGCTCGCGGCCGAGATCGAGGCGGCCCGCGAGGTCGGGCTGCGCTTCCACCCGACCAGGGGCTCGATGGACCTCGGACAGAGCGACGGCGGCCTGCCCCCGGACAACGTCGTGGAAGACATCGACGAGATCCTGGCCGCCACCGAGGCGGCCATCGACTCCTACCACGACCCCTCGCCCGACGCCATGCTGCGGATAGGCGTCGCGCCCTGCTCGCCGTTCTCGGTGACCGAGGACCTGCTCACCCAGGCGGCGGCACTGGCCCGCCGCAAGGGCGTGCGGCTGCACACCCATCTCGCCGAGACCAAAGACGAGGACGAGTTCTGCCGCGAGCACTTCGGCCGCTCCCCGGTGGACTACATGGACGGCCTGGACTGGCTCGGGCCCGACGTGTGGCTGGCCCACGCCGTCCACCTCGATGACGCGGGGGTGGCCAAGGTGGCGCGCACCGGCACCGGTGTCGCGCACTGCCCGTCGTCAAACGCGCGCCTCGGCGCGGGCATCGCACGGGCCCACGATCTGCGCGAGGCAGGCGTGCCCGTCGGGCTCGGGGTGGACGGCCCGGCCTCCAACGAGGCGAGCTCGCTGCTGGAAGAGGTCCGGCACGCGCTCTTGTTCGCCCGCGCCCGGGGCGGCCCCGCCGAGCTGACGGCCCGCGACGCGCTGGAGATGGGCACGATGGGGGGCGCCCGCGTGCTCGGCCGCGAGGGCGAGATCGGCTCGCTGGAGGCAGGCAAGCTCGCTGACGTCGCGCTGTGGCGGCTCGACACGCTGCCGCACGTGGATATCGCCGATCCGGTGGCCGCGCTCGTGCTCGGCTCGCCGCCGCCGCTGGAACTGCTGCTCGTGCAGGGCCGCCCGGTGGTGGAACGCGGGCGGCTGGTGACAGTCGAGGAGAGCGGCGCGGCGGCCGCC
>JAWWPY010000083.1:0-5134 GCA_033854735.1 Streptosporangiaceae bacterium
CGGCGGTACTGCTCGCCGTCCTGCTGTGGTTCGGCGCGGAACTCCTCACCAGCGGCGGGCAGGCGGGCCTGGCGGAGCGGCTGCTGGGCGGGCTGCAGACACTCTGGCCGGTGCTGGTGATCCTTTCGTGCCGCCTGAGCCGGCCTGGCACTCAGCCGCCGGGGAGTCCGGGCAGCCAGGTCAGCCCGGTCAGAACAGCGGATCCGGCAGAAGGGGGTCCCGTAGTACTCGCCGAAAAAGCAACGAATATCGCTGACCTGCGGGGATGCGGCCTGGACCGCTGATCAGCCTTCCCGCACGACCCGTTCTGCGACGGCGCCCTCGCGATATTTGCGCAGCTCCCGGTACAGCGTGGAGTGGCTGACGCCGAGGTCGGCGGCGACCTGTTCGGGGATCGCGCCGTCCCCGATCCGCTGGGCGGCTCCGGCGCGGGTGGTCGCGTTAAGCTTCGCGGGGCGTCCGGTGGGCAGCCCGCGGGCCTGTCTGGCCGCGCGGGCGCCGGCGGCGCGCTCCAGCATGTAGATCCGTTCCATCTCGGCGAACATCGCCGGCAGCGCGATCGCCATGTCGGTGCCGGGTCCCGGGTCGCTGGTGTCCACGGCGAGCTTGTCGCCGAGTGTGCGCAGGAAGATGCTGCGCTGGGTGCCGCGCGTTCATTGACACCGACGTCTCCCGGCGCGCCCGCACCTGCGTCACCCAGCCGGACTAGCGCCAGAAAGAAGGAGTAATGACCGATCTGCTGGAAACTGTCATCGAGGCCCACGGTGGCCGCGAGCGCTCCTCCTGCATCCAGTCGAGCCAGAGTTGCCGATGACTCTCCCCGGCCCGCTCCACGCCATGATGCAGCCTCCGATCCGCTGGCGCTTCAAACAGATCCGGCAATTGACGGTCGGTGAAGGTGGGGGAGCGCACCCGAGTGATCTCAGTACGCATCTGGGTCGGGGCGCCGCTGTCGCATGGATGCGGCGCGTCGGTGCCGTCCGCCTCCCGGCTCTCGCCCTGCATCCGCGGACCGGTGTACCCAGATCCGCGCCAGTTGCTGCCCCATCGGGGGGCGGCGCTACGATGTCGCCCCGAATGGCGGTCGCGGCGCGCAACGCGTGGGTTGTCCGCTGGCAGGCCGGTGCGGCGTCTACCCCGTGTGATGTGTCGGGGGCGCTTGGTTTGTGCCGCCTTTAGATGGCTAGGCCACTGCGGATTCGGGGGTCCACAGGCCGTCGATGGCGTGCTCGGCCTCCGCGAGGCTCTGGTCGGCCAGCGGGATCAGTCCGGCCATGGCCGGGTTCGTGTGGGCGAGGGTGAGCTCGGCGGTGATGAAGCGCGGTTCCAGGCCGGTGAGTGAGATGGCGTGCGGGAGCCATGGTTCGGCGTGGTCCCACCCGTGGCGGGGTGTGCCTTCGGTGTAGCCTCCGCCGCGGCTGGCGAGGACGACGAACTCGCGGCCGCCGAGCAGGGGGGCATGGGTCTCGGGATCGATCGACAGTCCGGGGGCGATGAGGTGGTCGACCCAGGTCTTGACGGTGCTGGGTGCGCCGAAGTTGTACAGCGGAAGCCCCAGCAGGATCGTGTCCGCTTCCCTGATCTCGCCGACCAGTTCTTCGCTCAGGGCCCACGAGGCGGCCTGGGCCGGGGTGCGCTGCCCGGGTGGCACTATCCGGGCTAGGCCGGTGGCTGTGTCGAAGTGCGGGAGGGGATGGCTGCCCAGGTCCCGGTAGGTCACGGTGCCTCCGGGGTGCGCAGCGAGCCAGGCGTCGCGGGCGCGGGCGGTGAGCCTGCGGCTGACGGAACGATCACCCTGGATGCTTGAGTCGATGTGCAGCAGATGCGCCATGTCGTTTCCCTTCTTGGATGGTGAGTTCGCTGCCCTTGTCCGCTTCGGGCGAGCGCGATTTTCTGGGTGTCGGGCGTCAGCTCGTGACGGGGACCTGGTCCGGGTAGGACCCGAGCCGGGCCAGCGGCTCCACGAGTTCCTGTTCTTCATAGGCGAAGTGCGAGAGGAGGGCATCGGTCAGGTAGTCGATCGCAGCCTGGATGGCGTCGTGGTTCTCCGGTCGTGTCATGTGCTGGACAAGGGCCCGGTCGACCTCCTGGATCGCGTCGTGGATTACCAGGTGCTCCTCGGTCAGCCGGTCGATCACCGGTGTGAGCTGCGGTTCGCTGCGCGCCAGGTGCGGAAACATGGCGGCGTCCTCGGCGCCGTGATGCTGCGCCACGATGCTGCAGTAGCGGGCGCAGACCGTGCCCAGCGTCCAGTCGTTCTGGCGCAACACCATCTCGTTGAGCGCCGCTCTGGCCTCCCCGGCCTGGATGGCCTCGTCGCGTACCTGCCGCAGGATGTGCCGTAGGTCCGACAGCTCGCCCCGAAGCAGGTCGTGCACCGCGATCAGCTGCTTCGAGGCGTGGCGTCCCTGGTCTGTGTAGTGCACCTCCGGTCCCGGGCGGTCCCGCCGCGGCCGTGTCGAATCGTCCCAGGGGGCCCGGTCGCTGAGGCGGATCGCTTCGTCCGGCGTCGGCCTCACCCCCAACGGCTCGTCCTCGGTCTCGCCGGGCGCCGCCTCCTCCGCCTCCCTGGGCGCGCTGCTGCCGACCGCGGCCGCCACCAAGGCCGCAGGTGCGGCGGCCGGGCCGCGTAACCGCGCCTCCTGGACGGCCTCTCGGACGCGGGGCGCCACCTCGGAAGCGAAGTCCGCTATCGCACCCGGATCGTTGGCGGTCACGATGAAGGTCCCGATCCCGTCTTCGAGCGCGAGCCTGGTGAGCTGCGCGGCCGTCTCGCGCGCGGGCGCGTCGACTGCTCCCAGGTTCAGCAGCCGCCGGATCGCGGGGGGTTCGCGCCCGGCTTGGGCAGCCGCCGCGTCGATCATGGCGTTGCCGGCGGTGAGGTCACCGGGTTTGAGTGCGGCGACGGTGGGCCACCACCCGTCGGCGAGCCGGCCGACCAGCCGCAGCATCCGGGGCTTGAACGCGCCCACCCAGATGCCGATGTCGTGCACCGGTGCCGGCCCGCGGAGGGCGCCGGCCAGCCGGTAGCGCTTGCCCTCGAAGGTCACGCCGCCCTGCGCACCGGCGTCCCAGAGTTCGCGGATCACGTGGATGGCTTCCTCGAGAGCCTCCACGCTGTCACCCGGATCGAGGCGCCGGCCGCCCATTGCCTCGATCGCGTCCCAGGCGCTGCCTGCGCCGATGCCGAGCTCGGCGCGTCCGTGGCTCAGGATGTCGAGACTCGCGACAGCTTGCGCCAGCACCGCCGGTGGCCGCAGCGGCAGGCTCAGCACGTTGCCCGCCAGCCGCACCCGGCCGGTCCGCGCGGCCACGAAGGACATCAGGGCCAAGGCGTCCAGGGCCCGCGGGGAGTAGGGATGGTCGTTGTACGAGACCAGGTCGTACCCCGCCTCTTCGGCGAGCACCGACAGGGCCACCACCTGGTCCGCGGACCGGGTGGCCGGCTCGATGAAGACGCCGAACTCGAGGTCGTGCCCATAGTCACCCATGCGTACCACGTCGCTTCCTCGTCATAGATGATTCGTGAAACATCAATCATTTATATCACACCGGCAGATGATGCGAAGGGCTATACTTGCCGACATGGCGGCGCAACCCGAGGTGACCCAGACGGCACACCATTCGGGTGCGCTGCTTGATCACCTGGCGCGCCGGATGCGCCTGCGTTCCGAGGCGGTGCTGGCCCCCCTGGGCCTGCGGCCGCGTCACATGGTGGCGCTGACGGTGCTACGGGATGGCGGCGGCAGCACCCAGCAGGCACTCGCCGCCACCCTCGAGATGGACGGGACGAACATCGTCGGGCTGCTCAACGACCTGGAAGCCAAGAACCTGATCGAACGGCGGCGCTCGCCCGAGGATCGGCGGCGGCACACGGTCGAGCTCACCGAAGCCGGCGCGACGCAGCTTTCGAATGTCGAGTTCGCACTGCTATCGGCCGAGGACGAAGTGCTCGGCGCACTTAGTGAGACGCAGCGCGAGACGCTCTACAACCTGCTTCAGCAGGCAGCCAGAGGCAGCGACGTGAGCTGCCCCCTTGACTAGGGCCTGTTCCTGACGTCGGTCACAGCTCTTCGCCGGTCACGGACTCCGGCTCCCCCTGTCCCCCCGATCGCCCCGGCGCGTCCCGAATGGGCGTGCGCCGTGACGAGCCGAGCGGTGAAACCGAACCGCGAGGACTCCGGTCACCAGGCAGCCGCCAGCTGGCACCGCTGAGCTGGTGCTTATCGTGCAAGACCCCGACGTCCCGTTCGGGAACCAGCCACCCACGCGCTCACGCTGGGCATCAACCCCTCGCTCAACGGCATCCCCGAGAACGCCCTCACCAACCCCAGCCCTACCCCGGGAATCCGGCACGGGAAAGGCGCGCTCGGACGGCGCGGCTGGGCCGGGCCCATGCCGCCACGCTCACACGGGCCCCACGCCTACGCCTTCCAGCCCTTCGCCCTCGACCAGGCCCCCGGCCTGCCAGCCAGCTTCACCCTCAATGACGTGATCGCCGCCATCAAAGGCCGTTACCTGCGCGGTCCTGAGGACATAACAGATGCCGCAAAGGCCAGCTCCACGCCCCCCTGAACCGGCCGGTTCCGGGGGGCGCTGGCACCGGAGCTCAGAGCCATGAACACCAGGATCTACGAGGCCATCAACCAGGCGCCTGATGATGGCCGATGGCCGCCAGCTGTACTGCTGACAGGATCGGGCTGACATGCGCGACGCCAGACCCGGATAGGGTTGGTGCGGCGGGGGGATCGACCCCGTATCCCCATATCGCCGCTGGCTGTCGCGCCGCGCGTGGTGGCGGCCCTGCATGCAAAGGGCCTGGCCGATGGCGCGGGGCACGGTGCCGTGATCGCGCCGCGCTCGGCACGTCCGGCGCGGGAGCGCGCCTGTTTGCGCCGAGGCGCACGCCGGTACGGCGCGTCGGCGCGGCCGTAGCGCGAGGCGCGGGCGGGGCAGTGGCGCCGGTACACGGCTATTACCTGGAGTGACAGCAACTGCAATGCCCCGCGCACTTGCAGAGGCGCCGAACGCCGATTCCGCGCACACTGTGGCGGCGAGCTCCTTATCTGGTTCGGCGCGCCGATTCGCCACTTCTGTAGCGTCACCGGTGTCAACCAACTGCCCGCCCCCGCTG
>JAWWPY010000084.1:0-28575 GCA_033854735.1 Streptosporangiaceae bacterium
ATCGCCAAGCACACGGCGTCCATCTTCCTGCGGCTCGGCCTGCAGCCTTCCGATGACGACAACCGGCGCGTCCTCGCCGTCCTCGCCTACCTCGGCCGCTGATCCGGCCAGGCCCCGCCGGAGCGCCCTAGCGCCACGGATGTGTGGCCGGCAGGCCATCTGGGTCCCCGCCGCTCGGCCGGGCTCGGTAGAGTCCAATCATCGGGCCGAGAGGCCGTCATCATCCATGCCGTCACGCGTCCCGGCTGGGGAACTGCGTCGGCGGCGCCGCGAGGAGAGCGTGCAGTGCCGAAGCTCGTCTACGACTTCACCGAGGGCAACAAGGACCTAAAAGACCTGCTGGGCGGCAAGGGTGCCAACCTGGCTGAGATGACCAACCTCGGCCTGCCCGTCCCGCCTGGATTCGTGATCACCACCGACGCCTGCCGCGAGTACCTGAAACAGGGCGCTCCGCCCAAGGGACTCGCCGACGAGGTCAGTGAGCACCTGAGCCAGCTGGAAGAGAAGATGGGGCGCCGCCTGGGCGACCCAGCCGACCCGCTCCTGGTCAGCGTCCGCTCGGGAGCCAAGTTCTCCATGCCGGGCATGATGGAGACCGTGCTGAACATCGGCCTGTCCGATGAGTCGGTGCAGGGCCTGGCCAAGCAGTCCGGCAGCGAGCGGTTCGCCTGGGACTCCTACCGCCGCCTGATCCAGATGTTCGGCAAGACGGTACTGGGCATCGACGGCGAGGCCTTCGAGCACGCGATCGACGAGGCAAAGCAGGCCAAGGGCACCACCAACGACCTCGACCTCGACGCTAGCGACCTGCATGGGATCGTGGAAAGTTTCAAGGGCATCGTGCGCGAGCAGGCCGGCCGCGACTTCCCGCAGGACCCGCGGGAGCAGATGGACCTCGCCGTGCTCGCCGTGTTCAGCTCGTGGAACGCGGACCGGGCGATCCTGTACCGGCGCCAGGAACGGATCCCCACCGACCTCGGCACCGCGGTCAACATCGTGGCCATGGTGTTCGGTAACCTCGGCGCGGACTCGGGCACCGGTGTCGCGTTCACCCGTGACCCCGGCAGTGGCCAGCAGGGCCTCTACGGGGACTATTTGCAGAACGCCCAGGGCGAGGACGTCGTCGCCGGCATCCGCAACACGGTCCCGCTGCAGGACCTGGAGCAGATCGACCCGGCCTCGTTCGCCCAGCTGCTCGGGATCATGCAGACCCTGGAGAACCACTACAAGGACCTGTGCGACATCGAGTTCACCATTGAGCGCGGCAAGCTCTGGATGCTGCAGACCCGGGTGGGCAAGCGCACCGCCGCGGCCGCCTTCCGCATCGCTACCCAGCTCGTGGACCAGGGCCTGATCGACATGGACGAGGCGCTCACCCGGGTGACCGGTGAGCAGCTCGCCCGGCTGATGTTCCCCCGGTTCGACGTGGGTCACGGCGCTAAGAAGATCACCACAGGAGTCAGCGCCTCGCCCGGTGCCGCGGTTGGCAAGGCCGTCTTCGACTCCGCGCGGGCCGTGGAGCTCGCCGACGCGGGGGAGGACGTGATCCTGGTCCGGCGCGAGACCAACCCCGACGACCTGCGCGGGATGATCGCCGCGAAGGGCATCCTGACCAGCCGGGGTGGCAAGACCAGCCACGCGGCCGTGGTCGCCCGCGGGATGGGCAAGACCTGCGTCTGCGGTGCGGAGGAACTGCAGGTCGACACCCGCGCCGGGCGGATCACCGCGCCGGGCGGCGTCGTCGTGTCCGAGGGCGACGTGCTCTCCATCGACGGCACCAGCGGCTCTGTCTACCTCGGGGAGGTGCCAGTGGTCGCCTCCCCGGTCGTCGAGTACTTCGAAGGAGGGCTCGAGCCGCAGGCCGACGACCTGGTCAAGGCGGTTGACCGGCTGATGAAGCACGCGGATGAGCGGCGGCGCCTCGGCGTCTACGCCAACGCCGACACCGGCGAGGATTGCGCGCGGGCGCGCCGGTTCGGTGGCGGCGGCGTGGGCCTGGTCAGGACGGAGCACATGTTCCTCGGCGAGCGCCGCCAGCTCGTTGAGGACCTCATCCTCGCCGAGGACGAGGCCGGACGGCAGGCGGCCCTCGACGCGCTCGAGCCACTGCAGCGCGGCGACTTCGTGGAGATCCTGGAGGCCATGGACGGCCTGCCGGTCACCATCCGGCTGATCGACCCGCCGCTGCACGAGTTCCTGCCTGACCTCACCGACATGTCGGTCAAGGTCGCCCTGGCCGGAGACAGCGCTACCGAGAAGGACAGGAAGCTGCTGGACGCGGTGCGCCGGCTGCATGAGCAGAACCCCATGCTCGGCCTGCGCGGTGTCCGGCTCGGCCTGGTCATTCCCGGCCTGTTCAACATGCAGGTCCGGGCGATCGCGCACGCGGCGGCGGACCGCAAGCAGGCGGGCGGCAACCCGCGGCCGGAGATCATGATCCCGCTCACCGCCTCGGTCCAGGAGATGGAGATCACCCGCGAGGAAACCGCGAAGGTGCTCGCCGAGGTCGAAGCGGAGACCGGCACGCACGTGCACACGATGATCGGGACGATGATCGAGGTGCCCCGCGCCGCGATGATCGCCGGCGAGATCGCGCAGTTCGCGGAGTTCTTCTCGTTCGGGACGAATGACCTCACCCAGATGGGCTGGGGCTTCTCCCGCGACGACGTGGAGGGCGCGTTCTTCAGCCGCTACATCGAACTGGGTATCTTCGGCGTCTCCCCGTTCGAGACCATCGACCCGGACGGCGTGGGCCGGATGGTCCGCATCGCCGCCGAAGAGGGGCGGGCGGCGCGGCCCGGCCTCGAACTGGGCGTCTGCGGGGAGCACGGCGGCGATCCCGAATCCGTGCACTTCTTCCACGAGGTCGGTCTCGACTACGTGTCCTGCTCCCCGTTCCGGGTGCCCGTCGCCCGGCTCGAGGCCGGCCGGGCGGTGGTCCTCGAGTCCGCTGGTGGCAGCGACAGCAGGTGACGGCAGGCGCGGACTACGACACCCACGCCAGGGCCCGCTGGGCGGCCGAGCCGCCCAAGCGGGCCCACCCGCCGGGGACCATCAGGCGCGGGCCGTTCGAGCGGGACCGGGCCCGGGTGCTGCACACTTCGGCCCTGCGCAGGCTCGCGGCGAAGACCCAGGTGGTGGAAGTGGGCGCGGGAGATTTCCCACGGACCCGGCTCACCCACTCGCTGGAGTGCGCGCAGATCGGCCGCGAGCTCGGCGCAGCGCTCGGGTGCGATCCCGACCTGGTTGATGCGGCGTGCCTGGCGCATGATCTCGGGCACCCTCCGTTTGGCCATAATGGGGAGTCAGCCCTGGCCGACTTCGCGGCTGGCTGCGGCGGATTCGAAGGCAACGCGCAGAGCCTGCGGCTGCTCACCCGGCTGGAGGCGAAGGTGCCCGGCGCGGGCCTCAACCTGACCCGGGCCACCCTGGACGCGACGCTCAAGTACCCGTGGCTGGCTCCGCCGCGCGACGGCGCTCCGCCAGCCCGGGGGGCGACCCCCCGGAACCCCCCGAAATATGGCGCGTACGCCGACGACGCGGAGGTTTTCGGCTGGATCAGGGAGGGTGTGCCGGACGGGCAGTCCTGCCTGGAGGCGCAGGTCATGGACTGGGCGGACGATGTCGCCTATTCTGTGCACGACCTGGAGGACGGCCTGTACGCGGGATTGATCACCCTTCAGGCCCTGCACGATCCGACGCAACGGAAAGACGTGGCGCAACTCACCGCCGAGCAGTACTGCGCCCCAGGGTCGGTCGGCGAGGGTGAGCTGGTCTCGGTGTTCGACGATCTGCTCGCGGTGCCCTGCTGGCCGGTGGAATTCGATCGCGGCCCGCTGTCGCTGGCCGCGCTGAAGAACCTGACCAGCGAGCTCATCGGCCGGTTCTGCGGCGCGGCCCAGGAGGCGACTATGGAGGCGCACGGTTACCCGCTGACTAGGTATGCCGCCGATCTGGTCGTGCCCCGCCCGCAGCGGCTGGAGTGCGCACTGCTCAAGGGGGTTACCGCCTACTACGTGATGAGCCGGGCGGGCGCGGCGGCCACCCAGGCCAGGGAGCGGGACATCATCACCGAGCTCGCCGCCGCGGTGCGGCTGGGCGCGCCGGGCACACTGGACCCCGCGCTGCGTCCCGCCTACGCGGCGGCGGGGTCGGATACGGCGCGCCTGCGCGTCATTGTCGACCAGGTCGCCTCGCTCACGGATACTTCCGCTATCGCCTGGCACGGCCGCCTGTGCTGCTAACGCTGTGCTGCAGATGCTGTGCTGCAGATGCTGTGCTGCTAACGCTGTGCTGCAAACGCTGTGCTGACGCTGTGCCGGTGAGCAGCCGCATCCCGCCGCCCCCGCACCTCTGACGAAGGAGTACCTGATGCCCGGTGGACCTGCCTATGTGATCGTCGGCGCGAGCCTGGCCGGAGCGAAGGCGGCAGAAACCCTGCGTGAGGAGGGATTCGACGGGACCATCGCCCTGGTCGGCCAGGAGACCGAGCGCCCGTACGAGCGCCCCCCGCTGTCCAAGGGCTTTCTGCTCGGCAAGGCGGCGAAGTCATCGATCTACGTGCACGAGGAGGGCTGGTACGCCGGGCACGGCGTCAATCTCCTGCTCGGCAGCACCGTCACCGCCATCGACCGCGCGGGCAGCAGGGTCGAGCTGGCCGACGGCTCAGCGATCAGCTACGACCGGCTGCTCCTCACGATGGGAGCCTCCCCGCGCACCCTGGATGTGCCGGGCGGCGATCTGGGCGGCGTCCGGTACCTGCGGACGGCCGGAGACTCCGAGCGGCTGGGTGCCGCGCTGGCCGACGCCGACCGTGTGGTCATCGCCGGGGCCGGCTGGATCGGCCTGGAAGTGGCGGCGGCCGCGCGTGAGCAGGGCTGCGAGGTGACGGTGGCCGAGCCTGAGCCCGGCGCGCTGCACCGCTCGCTCGGCCCTGAGCTGGGTGGGATCTTCGCTGACCTGCACCGCGCGCACGGCGTGACGTTCCGTTTCGGCGAGGGAGTCAGCGAGCTGCGGGGGTCGGGCGGCCGGGTCGCCGCCGCGATTACCTCCTCGGGCGCCGAGCTGCCTGCTGACCTGGTGGTGGTCGGCATCGGCGCGGTGCCGAACACCGCGCTGGCCACGGTCGCCGGCCTGGATGTGGATAACGGGATCCTCGTGGACGCCGCGCTGCGCACGTCCGACCCCGCGATCTGGGCGGCGGGGGACGTGGTCAACGCGTTCAACCCGCTGCTTGGCCGCCGGATCCGGGTCGAGCACTGGGCCAACGCCCTGAACGGCGGCCCTGCTGCGGCGCGGTCCATGCTGGGCCAGGAGGTCTCTTACGACCGGGTGCCATATTTCTACAGCGACCAGTACGAGCTGGGCATGGAGACATGCGGGCTGCCCGAGCCCGGCCGCTACGACCAGATCGTCTACCGGGGCGACACCGAGGGCCTGGAATTCATCGCATTCTGGCTGGCCAGCGGGGCTGTCGTGGCCGGGATGAACGTCAATGTGTGGGACGTGACCGATGATATCCAGGAACTGATCCGGTCCGGGCGGCCGGTGGACACCGCGCGCCTCGCCGATCCGGACGTGCCGCTCGCGGAAGTGTGAGCCGGCACCGGGCTGGCCGCGCCCGTTCGCCGCCGGGCTCGCGGGCCGTCAGGGCTGGCGGACCGTCAGGGCTGGCGGGCCGTCAGGGCTGGCCGCCGAGGATCGCGTCGAGCACCGCAGCAGTGTCGTTGAGGTCGGGCAGGACCGCGTCGGCATCGGCGGCGGTCAGGTCGGCAGCGCTGGACGCGCCGGTGGCCACGCCGACCGACCGGGCGCCGGTCGCCTGGGCTGCGGCCACGTCCAGCGGGGTATCGCCGATGATGACGGTCGCCTCACCAGTGAACTCCTGGCGGTAGGCCCGGGCGGCGTTGCGCCGGGCCAGATGGACCAGCTCAGCCCGGATTTCGTGGTGGTCGCCGTAGGCCCCGATGTCGAGGTCCAGGTGGCCGGTCAGCCCGAGCGCGCCCAGCTTGGCCTCAGCGAGCGGGCGGATGTTACCGGTAAGCACTGACTGCACGGCATGTGCCGACCCCAGGCGCGCCAACGCGGCCAGCGCCGCCGCCGCCCCGGGCAGGGCCTGGCCGCGCTCCGCGACCAGCGCGCGAAATCCAGGTGCCTGGGCGGCGAGTTCGGTCAGGAAAGCCTCGACATGCTCCTGCGGATCGTTGACGCCGGCCCGCTCCAGCGTCTGGCGGATGATCGCCCGGTCGGTCCGCCCGGCCATCGGTGTGACCCCTGACAGTTCGCGGCCGAACAGCTTGCGGAAGACCACCCCGTAGAGCTGGGTGCTGCTGCCGCCCGCGTTGATCAGCGTGTAGTCGATGTCCCACAGCACCAGCACGTTGCCCACGGCGCGACCGTACCAGCCCGCCTACGTGACCTGGCTCGTCGCTGGAACCGCTGACGGCGCGGCTGCGTCGAAAGTGGCACAGCTGAACACGCCGATGTGGAGTATGCGATGCAACCCAGCCAGCGGCTGTGGGGCGGATTGTTGATAGTCAGTGGCCTGGCCGTGGTACTCGCCGGCTGCGGCAGCGGCCCAGCCCCGCCGGCGGCCGGATATTCCAGGCCTGCCACGGCCGCCGCCGCCGCCGGATCGGCACGGCCTTACCAGCTCTACACCCACTGCGGCGTCGACGAGGTGCGCATCGGTAACCGTTATTACGAGGCGGTGCACCCGCTCAGCGACGGGCAGGGCAACCCGCCGGCCGGCTGGGGAAACCCGTACCAGCCAGGCACGATGACGCTGCGGCCGCCTGCCGCGGCGGTGTTCCGCGACGACGCCGGCCACCAGGTGCAGTTCCGGCTGCGCCCCGGCGCCACCGCGTTCAAGCACCTGTGCTCCTGAGCGCTGCGCGGGCGCCAGTCTGTCATCCGGCTGGGACGTCCAGGAACTCCTGCCGGGCGGGCGCCGGCACCTGCGCCTGACCGCCGGATGGCGCAACCGGCGCGCCGCCGGCCAGGAGATCCTTGAACACCGCGGTGCTCTGCTCGGTCTCGGGCGCGGTGGGGAAGACGAAACCGCACTTTGGGCACGGCTCGCCCAGGACGCGCTGCTCCTGGGTCAGTTCGAACGGCTTGTCCTGCAATGTCGAGCAGGTCGGGCAGATCCGCAGCAGCCTGGTCCCGACGAGTTCGAAGTTGGTGATGATGTCTTCCATGATGGCGCCGTTGGCCGCCCACGCCTTGGCATGCTTGTGGTAGGTGTCCATGTGCCAGTCATTGAGCGCTTCCTTGCTCGCCCAGAAGCTGACCTCGTTGTACCAGTCCGGGATATCTGGGTGAACCCACCAGGTCAGATGGATGAACCCGGGCTTGGACTTGAGGTGGTGCCGGACATTTCCGAAGACCACCATGAACTTCTTGTACGCGTCGGGACTCGAGAAGCGAACCCGCTGCATGCTGAGGTATACGCCCATAGAAAAGATTCCTCCTTGGCCAAGCCCGTGATCATGGATGGGGTCCGGGCGTGACGGTCTCGATGGTGGTGCCGGGGGACAGCCGGCGGCGGACCTCGCGCATCAGGTCGCCTTCGATGATCCGGCGCCAGCGCGGCGGCGAAGGGGCCACGAGCACCACATGACGGGCGCCGCGAGCCCGGGCGACCCGGGCGATCGTCCGGCCGGGTCGGCGGGTGGCCGCTACCTGCCCCGCCCCGGCGGCACCCGTCCGCTCGATGGCGGCGATGGCCCGCGCCACCCCCTCGCGCTGGGCGCCCAGTTCCTTCTGCGTCGGCAGGAGCCCGGGGTTGGGCAGGCCCATCGCGTAGCCGTAGATGCGGGCGATGCTCACGACCGCCACGGGCTGTCCGCCGCTCAGCGCCACCGCCCGGCTGACCGCCGCCGGTGGGATGGGCTCACCGGCGGAGGCGATCAGGACCAATGCGGGGCCGGTGGGCTGCTTATCCCACTTGCGACGGCGGACGCGGCCAGCGACCCGGGCTGGCCCGGCGAGCCGCGCGGCGGAGGGTGGCATCGCGATCAGCTTTCCGGCTCGAGATGCCCGGGGGCGAGAACGGACGGCTCGGCGGTGCCATCGAGATCGATGCCGCCTGGCGATCCGACCACCACGGGGATCGGGTCAAGGGCCACCACGCCCAGCCGCTTGTCGCTCATCTTGCGCCAGAAGTAGAGGGGGAGGTAGGCGGCGACGATGATGATCCCGAGGATGTAGAGGAAGTGCCCGGCGGTCGGCCCGACGACGATCTTCGGTGCGGCCCAGCCGCCCACGAAGTAGACGTAGGTCAGGAACAGCCCGCACGCCAGGGCCACCCAGCGGAACCAGCCGGGCATCCGGAACGGGCTGATCCTCTGGGGCTGGAACTGGCGCATCAGGAAGTAGCCGACCAGCGCGGGGACCACGGCGGCCAGGTAGCCAACGTTGGAGAAGATGTAGATGCGGACCGGCGAGCCGAACAGGGCCACGATCATCGCGCAGACCACGTTGAAGCCCATGGCCCGGTCCGGCACGTGGTGCTTGTTCTTGTGCTCGAACCAGCGGGGCAGCATCCGGTCCTCGGCCGCCTGGAACAGGGACCGGCCGACCCCCATGATGGCGTTCAGCACCGACAGCAGCAGGGCGAACACCAGCGGCACGCCGATCAGGTACTTGACCCAGCCGGCGCTGCCGAAGATGTGGCCGGCGAAGCTGGTGTACAGGGTGAGCGGGTCGGCGGTCTTCAGGGCCGCGCCGAGGACGCCGACGAACACCACCGCGGTGGCGACGTAGATGAACACCCCGTACAGGCCTTCCGCGGTGAGCGCGATCTTGGCATCGCGGTGCGGGTCGCGGCATTCCCCGACGTAGCAGGCCGCCGCCTCCATGGCCAGGGCGTTCCAGGAGATCACGAAGATCCAGGCCAGGAAGAATGTGACGCCCGCCGTCTTCGGGTCGGCGTAGTGGAAGCCGGACAGGTTCGACCAGTGGAAGCTGCTGGGCTTGAACACCGGAAGCAGCACGAGCAGGGTGAGCGGGATCATGGCCACGATCCCCAGCACGGTGGCGAAGGTGGCGCCCATCCTGATGCCGAGGTAGCAGGGCACGAACAGCAGCATGAGGCCGGCCAGGGTGATGACGAGCACCGTCACCGGCACCGCGGTGCCCAGGCTGCCGAGGGGGAGCAGGCTGCGGCCCAGCGGGAGGTGCAGCAGGACCGCGATGTAGCCGGACGCGAGGATCATGTTGATCGGCGCCACCGGGAACCAGCCCAGCCAGTAGCCCCACCCCGACACGCCGCCCACGTGCCGCGCCGTGGTCTCGCCGAGCGGCTTGAAGCTGTCGTAGGCGAATGAGGGCAGCCCGCCGGTGCGGTACGGCAGCATGGCGGCCAGTTCCGCCATGCACAGGCACAGCACCATCCCGATCAGGACCACGAGCGTGATCGCTGGGACCACCGCCGCGCCCATCGACTGCGCGGCGAAGGGAACGATGCCGGTCACCAGGATGGTCCCGGCCAGCCCGATCACGAATGCGCCCCACCAGTTCGTGCCCCGATGCAGTGACGTCGAGATCTCGACCGGCGTCCCGCCTGTGCTCGTGCTCATCGCCTCATCTCCTCCGCCGGGCCCCGGAGCCGCGATCGTTTGTGATCCGGCCCACAGAACGGCTTTGCTGCTTAATCAACGATGTTGCATTGCAGGAAACAGCCGGTGGGTTTCTGGGCGGTTATAGCCTGTTACGTGCTGATGAATTCTCGGCGCGCCCGGGCCACCGCACCGGCCCGGATAGCTGGCGGGCTGCCCTGGTGGTCACCGGCCGGAGCGCCGCCGCCGAGCGGTCACGAGCCGGAGCGGCTCCGGGATCGCGCTTCCCCCAGTGGACTATGTTTACTGTCATGCCAACCGGGGATGTAGCGAAGCCCCCCGCGCTACGGGCGATCAGGACGGGCGCGGGCCTGGGCAGGCGGCCAGGTGCCGCACCGTCGGCGGCGGGCTCCGGTCGCGGGCCTGCCGCGGAGTCAGCCACCGGGCGTGGCGCCCGGGCGGGCCTGGCCGCGGCCGGGACGGCCGACGAGAGCGCGCACAGCCAGCTGTCCTGGGTCATCGCCAACCACGTCCGCAGCCGGCGCCGGGAGATCGGGCTCAACGTGGGCCAGCTCGCGGAACGGTCGGGGATATCCAAGGGGATGCTCTCGAAGATCGAGAACGCGCAGACGTCGCCGAGCCTGTCCACCATCGAGCGCCTGGCGGCAGCGCTGGACATGCCGGTGACGTCGCTGTTCCGGGGGCTGGCCGAGGAGCGCGACGCGGTTTTCGTCAAGGCCGGGGGCGGTCCTGAGATCGTCCGCCAGGGCACCCGGGCGGGCCACACGTACCAGCTCCTGGGCAGCATGCGCGGGCCGTACAAGCGGGTCGAGCCGCTGCTGGTCACCCTCACCGAGCGCAGCGAGGTGTTCCCGCTCTTCCAGCACCCCGGCATCGAGGTCCTCTACATGCTCCAGGGAACCATGGAGTACAGCTACGGGACGCAGCGCTACGTCATGGAACCGGGCGACACGCTGCAGTTCGAGGGCGACATCCCGCACGGGCCCACCGGGCTGGTCGAACTGCCCATCCGGTTCCTGTCGATCACGGTCTTCAGCGCCGACCGGAACTGAGGCGCCCCAGCCGGGACCGGGCGGGCCAGGGGTCAGGGCAGGACATCGAGGTAGGTCTGGACATCCCACTCCGTGACGGTGGAGATGAAGCGCATCCACTCGTCGTGCTTGTGGTGGTGGAACACCCGGTACATGTCGCCGGGCAGCGCCGCGCGGATCACTGGGTCCGCCGCGAGCGCGTCGAGCGCCTCGCCCAGGGTCTGCGGGATGCGCGCGACCTGCTTGCCCGCTGACATCGCCTCATAGATGTTGCGTTCCTCCGGCGGGCCGGGGTCCAGGCTGCGGTTCAGCCCGTCCCTCATGGCCGCGAGCAGCGCGGCGAACGACAGGTAGGGGTTGACCGCGGAGTCGACGGAGCGGTACTCGAACCGGCCGGGCGCGCTGACCCGCAGCGCCGTGGTGCGGTTCTGGAACCCCCAGTCGGCGAAGACCGGCGCCCAGAATCCCGCATCGGCGAACCGCCGGTAGGAGTTGACCGTGGACGCGGTGATGGCGGTCAGGGCGCGCAGGTGGTCGAGGACCCCGCCGATGGCGTGCAGGCCAGCCTTGCTCGGCTTCCGCGGATCGTCGCCCTCGGGCAGGAACATGTTCTCCTCGCCCTGCCACAGTGAGATGTTGTGGTGGCAGCCGTTCGCCGAGACGCCCATGAACGGCTTGGGCATGAAGCACGGGAACGCGCCCATCTCACGGCCGACCTGACGGCAGATCTGGCGGTAGGTGGTCAGCCGGTCCGCGGTCGCCTCGGCTTTGTCGAACTGGAAGTTCAGTTCGATCTGGCCGGGCGCGTCCTCATGGTCTCCCTGGATCATGTCCAGGCCCAGAGCCTGGCCGTACTCGATCACTTTGTGGATGATCGGCTGGAGTTCGGAGAACTGGTCGATGTGATAGCAGTACGGCTTGGTGAGGCCCGCCACGGAGGGGGTGCCGTCCGGGTTGAGCCGCAGCCACATCATCTCCGGCTCCGTGCCCGCCCGCAGGTGCAGGCCGGTGGCGCGGGTGAAGTCGTCGTGCAGGCGCCTGAGGTTGCCGCGGCAATCCGAGCTGAGGTAGGCCCCGGGGTCTGTTTCCTCTTCCCGCCCTCGGAACAGCGTGCAGAAGACCCGTGCCACCTTGCGGTCCCAGGGCAGCACGGCGAAGGTCTCCGGCTCCGGGATGCCGACCAGCTCGCGTGCCTCCGGCCCGTAGCCGATGTAGTCGCCGCGCCGGTCGATGAAGAGGTTCGCGGTGGCGCCGTAGACCAGCTGGAAGCCCTTGGCCGCGACAGTCTCCCAGTGTGGGGCCGGAACGCCCTTGCCCATCACCCGGCCGGTTACCGAGACGAACTGGCAGTAGAGGTAGGTCACCCCGGCGGCGTCGATCTGCCGGCGCACCTCGCCGATGGCTTCCTGGCGACCTTCCTCGCTGAGGAAGAGGTCGAGATCGGTGCTCATCGTCCTCCCCGGGATAGTGGCCCGCGCCGGCGGGCCGCCCGCCTCGGCACGACCGTTCACCGTGAGTGAATGAAGTCTCGTCCAGGAGCATTACGGCCATGTGTCGCAGTACCCACGGGATGTGAAGGGCGCGGCATGCCGTGTAACGCAAACCGGCATCGATAGGGGAATCGTGCTCCGCTGGGGGATTCTCGCCCCCGGCTGTCGTAACGAGAGCGTGACGCTGGCGCGGCAACAGTTCACTAAGGGGAAACATGGTTGCCTTATTATTCCGGGCATGGCCTCCCGCCAGGAGAAGATGACAGCTCTTGTCCCGCCGGCCGGCGATGACCCGGAGGCGCATCTGGCCGGGCTTGGCCTCGAGATCCTGCACCTGGCCATCCCGGACACGAGCGGCACGCTGCGGCAGAAGCGCTTCCGCCTGCCCGCGGCCGCCGGGCTGATCCGGGACGGCTGGTCATTCATTGAGGCCGTGCAGTGGTGGGACACCGCGGACGGAACACCCGGGGACAGGGGCTGGACGCACGCGCCCGCGCAGGTCGATCTCACGAGCCTGCGCCGGTTCCCCTTCGAGCCGGCCGCCGCTGTGGCGCTGGCCGACTTCACCGGGCCGGCCGGCGAACTGTCCGCCCGCCGCGTGCTCGCTCGCCTGGTAGACCGGGCGGCGGCGGCTGGTCTGACCGCCAAGCTGGCCTTCGAGATCGAGGTCATCCTGCTCGAAGGGACCTCAGATGAGCAGGCGGCCGACGGCTACCTGCACCCGCGCGCCGTGGCCGCGGCCAACCGCTGCTGGTCCGGGCTCACCCTGGCCAGCCACGCGGACCTGCTGCGGGATCTGGACGGGACACTGGCGGCGGGTGACGTCCGCCTCGACCACCTGTGCGCCGAGCTGGGGCCAGGCTGCCTGGAGCTGGCCACCAGCCCGCGTGATCCGCTGACGGCCGCCGACGACCTGGCGTTCCTCAAGGTGTACACGAGGGCGTGGTGTTACCGGGCGGGCCGCACCGCGTCGTTCATGGCCAAACTCGGCGACGGGTTCCCCGGGCTTGGCGGCCATCCGGTGCTGTCTCTGCACGACGCCACGTCCGGCGCGGACGCGCTGGCGGGCCCGGGGGAGGAGCATGGCCTGTCCAAGCTCGGGTTGCACGCGGTCGCCGGGATTGTCCGCGCCCTGCCGGAACTCGCCGTGCTCGCCGCCCCGACCGTCAACTCCTATCGGCGCCTGGCCCCGGGCAACTGGGCCCCGCGCACCGCCACCTGGGGCCTTGGCAACTACACCTGCGGCCTGCGGGTGGTGCCCAGCGCGCGTGGCCCATCCGGGGCGACCCGGCTGGAATTGCGGGTGCCGGGCGCCGACGTGAACCCATGGCTGGCGGCCGCGCTGGTCCTCGGGAGTGCGCTGTGCGGGGTAGAGCGGCGGTGGCTCCCGCCGCCACCGGTGACGGGGCCAGCCCGCGAGATCGTCCCGGACACGGCCGGTGAACTGCCCCGCACCCTGCTGGAGGCCGCCGAGCGGTTCGCCGCCAGTGACATTGCCCGCGACCTCGTGGGTGAGGCGTTCGCCAGCCACTACGCCGCGACCCGGGTCGAGGAGGACCGCCAGATGCGGCTGCTCGTTCCCCCGGCCGAGCGCGCCCGCTACCTCGACCACGTCTGACCGGCCCCAGCACCGAGGAGGTACCCATGCCCGCGCAGACCCCAGCCGCACCGCCGCAGGCGAGGCCCGCAGGCCTCACGATCACGCAGGAACAGGTGGCCTCTTTCCATGCCGACGGCTTCGTTACCGTCGACCAGATCATCGATCCCCGGCGCGCGGAGCAGGTGGCGGAGCGGTATGTGGATCTTTTCGCAGGCAGGTTCGAGACGGGGCTGCTGCCCGATGAGTGGAACTGGAAGCCCGGCCGGGACCCGGAGGATCGCACCCGGCAGATCTGCAACGCGTGGAAGTCGGACCGCCTGATCGCGTCCGTGGTGCTGGACGCGAGCATCGGGCGGGCTTGCGCGCAGCTTGGCGGCTGGGAGGGCACCAGGCTCTCGCAGGACAACGTGCTCTGGAAGCCACCGGGCGCGAAGGCGCTCGGTTACCACCAGGATTCGTCCTATGAACTGTGGGCCGATCCCCCCGACTGGGTGAGCTGCTGGATAGCGCTCGATGACACGACGGCGGAGGGCGGCACCGTGGAATACGTCCGCGGTTCCCACCAGTGGCCGCACTCGGGGATGATCGAGCAGTTCCATGCCCCGGACAACTACCGCAAAGAACTCGACGAGGCGGCCCGAGAGGCCGGCGTCAACGATCTGGAGATCATCAAGATCGTGGTCCCGCGCGGTGGCGGGGTGTTCCACGCTGGCTGGACCTGGCACGGCTCCAGCGTCAACCACGGTGCCCGGCCGCGCCGGTCCCTGGTGGCGCACTGCATGCCGTCGCGGACGCGATTTCACCCCACGATCACCGGCGCAATCTATGGCCGCTACAAGCGCTTCGGTGACCTGCAGATGGACGAGAGCTTCTTTCCTGTCACCTGGCACGAAAGCGGGCGCCGTTCGGAGTTCATCGAGGCCTACCTGTCCGGTGCGGGCGGTTAGCCGGTGTTGCTGATCCGGGCCGGCGCCGGAGCCGGCCGGTGAGCACTCCTGGTGCCCGCGCTGCGCCGGGCCGCTGGCCGGAGATCCGGCCCGATGAGGTCCGGAGCTGCGTGCTCCTGGTGGTGATGGGCGACACGGTGTCGAAGTCGGCAATCTGCCGGGCCGCCGGGCTCGCCGCGGGCCGCCCGGTTGTCGTCGTCGCGATCGCCGCGGCCGGTGGCAGGTCGGTGGGGCTTCCGCAGTCCGCGCCGGTGCCCATCCGGGCCGTGCGAGAGCAGGTGCGCCGGACTGTCGCGGAGGCGATGAGCGCCGTCGAGGCTCTCGGCGCGACGGCGCTCGGGCATATCGCGGTCACCAGGTCACCGGGGCGCACCCTGGTGCGGCTGGCCAGGACTCGCGGCGCTCGGGCCGTTGTGCTGGACGGATCCCTGGCCGCGCCGGCTGCGGGGAGCGGCGGAAGCGATCTCGCGGTGGAGCTTAGGCGTCGCGTGCACGGCTCAGGGCTCATCGTGGAGGCGGCGGCCAGCGAGCGGCGCGGCTCAGGAGGTGATCTCGGACCGGCCGTTATGCGGCCTGGCCGCGAGCCCGTGACGTCCCACGCGGCGGCTGACCTTAAGCGGGGCGGGTGCAGTGAGCACGGGTAGCTGGCTCAGCCGGATGATCCGGGCCCGCACGCCCTGGCCAAGTAGCCGCCAGCCGCCACGGCGCCGGTGCGAGCCCAGCACGATGGCGTCGGCCGCCCACCGGTCGGCCTCCACGACGATCCGGTCCGCCACCGCGAAGCAGCTGGATGTGCACACGACACCGGTCGCCCGCACGCCTGCCGCGAGCAGTTCGGTCACCGCGACGTGCACGGGCTGGCACGCCTCGTCCCCGGTCTCGATGGTCAGGCCCCGGCCGCCGGTCTGGTACTGGTTGACATGCACGACATGAACGGCCGTGCCGGGCGACGCCAAAGCGAGGGCGAAGCTGACGGCGACCGGTCCGGAATCGGAGCCGTCAATGGCGAGAAGAAGTCGCTGAAACATCGTGAGCCTCGGAGCTGGGGGTCACCTGAGAAAGGCCGTTTGTTTCAGGAATGTTAACACTGGCCGGAGGTGGCCGACAGGGTACATAGCCCTGAGGCGGCGCAGCGTCCCGCGTCCAGCCCGGTGTCAGCGCATCTGCGCGGCCCCTGCGTAGGGATGATGGCTGGTGAGCAGGTCGCCCTCGGCGAAGCGGGACAACCGGAAGTCCCGGGCCGGGATATCCGGATCACTGCTGGAGCCCGTGCAGGCCAGATCCGCGACCAGCGCCCCGACCGCGGGCGAGATCTTGAACCCGTGACCGCTGAAGCCGGCCGCGACAACGAGGCCGGGGATATCCGTGGTGCTGATGATGGGATTGAAGTCCGGGGTCACGTCGTAGCAGCCCGCGTAGCCCGATGAAATGGCGGCCTCCGGCAGGCCAGGAAACCGGTGCGCGAGCTTGACCACAGCAGCCTCGACGAATCCGGGGTCGGTTCCGCGGCGGTAGTTATCCGGATCGGCGGACTCGAGGGAATGCAGGTCGCTGTTGCCGCACAGCAGTTGGCCGGATACTTCCGTCCGGACGTACTGGAGGGACACCAGATCAGACAGCACGGGGGCCGGGCCCAGGTCCAGGCCGGGTGCGACGAGGAGGATCTGCTCACGGCAGGCGCGGACCGGCAGATCGACGCCGAGCGGCGCCACCAGCCCGGGTGACCACGGCCCGGCGGCGACCACCACCAGCCCGGCAGGCACCACGTCGCCGTCGGCTAGGCGCACGCCCGTTACCCGCCCCTGCTGGCGAAGCACGGACACAGCCGCCGTGCCCTGGCGGATCGTCGCTCCGCCGCGCCGGGCGGCCGCGGCGAACGCCTGGGCTGTCCGGTACGCGTCGCCGTACCCGCCCCGGCGCTCGTAGCCGAAGCCCGCGAAGTCGGCCAGGTTGGCGGACGGCCAGAGTTCCGCTGCGTCCTCGCGGGAGATGGCGGTGGTCTCGATGCCGAGGGCCTGCTGCGCCGAGAGGTTGGCGTGCAACGCCGCGACGTTGGGGGCGCCGACGCCGACCAGGTACCCGGTCTGCCGGAAGCCGATGTCCTCGCCGAGCACGTCGGCGGCGGCTTCGAACAGCCGCAGGCCCTGCCAGGCCATGGCGGCCAGCGAAGGCACGCCGTAGTGACAGCGGACGATCCCGCTGGACTTGCCGGTCCCGCCGGAGCCGACAGTCTCCCGCTCCAGCACCAGGACATCGCGTACCCCCCGCTGGGTCAGCGACCAGGCCGCGGCGGTGCCCGTTACCCCGCCACCGACGATCACCACCTCGGCGCCGCGGCCGGGCCGGGCCGCTGCGATCATGGCCACCCAGGGATCCACGAGGTCCCGGCCAGCGGAACCCGCGCCATGGCCGCCGCTTCCACGGTGAGGGCCACGAGGTCTTCGGGCTCCAGGTGATGCACGTCCGACTTGCCGCACGCCCGGGCCAGCATTGTGGTCTCCATGGCCAGCGAGCGCAGGTAATTGGCCACCCGGCTAGCGCCGAGGGCGGGGTCGAGGCGCCCGGCCAGCACGTCGTCCTGGGTCGTGATGCCGACCGGGCAGAGCCCGGTGTGACAGCCCGCGCAGCAGCCCGGCTCGGTCCCCATCGCCCGGTAGTCATCGGTCACGTCGATCTGGGCACCGGACTCCGCGGTATAGGAAGACGCGTTGCAGCCCAGGGCGATCAGCGCGGCCACGCCGATCGAGACCGCATCCGCACCCAGCGCCAGGGCCTTGGCCACGTCGGCGCCAGTCCGGATCCCCCCGGAGACGACCAGTTGCACGTCGCCGGCCACGCCCGTGTCCGCCAGCGCGTCCGCGGCCAGCCGCACAGCGGCCAGGGTGGGAATCCCGGTGTGCTCGATGAAAATGTCCTGGGTAGCGGCCGTGCCGCCCTGCATCCCGTCCACGACCACGACATCGGCGCCGGCGGCAACGGCCAGCCGCACGTCGTGGGCGACCCTGGTGGCGCCCATCTTCACGTACACCGGGATCCGCCAGCCGGTGGCCTCCCGGAGTTCCTCAATCTTGATCCGCAGGTCGTCGGGCCCGGTCCAGTCCGGGTGCCGGCTGGCCGAGCGCTGGTCGATGCCCTCGGGCAGGGTCCGCATGCCGGCCACCCGCGGGCCGACCTTCTGGCCGAGCAGCATCCCGCCGCCGCCCGGCTTCGCGCCCTGGCCCAGAACGATCTCCACCGCGTCAGCGGCCCGCAGGTCATCGGGGTTGAAGCCGTACCGTGACGGAAGGCACTGGTAGACGAGCGTTTTCGAGGCCGCCCGCTCCTCCGCCGTCATGCCGCCGTCCCCGGTGGTGGTGGACGTGCCCACTTCGGTGGCCGCCCGGCCCAGCGCGTCCTTCGCCGCGGCGGACAGCGCGCCGAACGACATGCCCGCGATGGTGATGGGGATATCCAGCACCACCGGGTCGGCGGCGTTGCGCGCGCCGAGCACAGTCCGGGTCTCACAGCGTTCCCGGTAGCCCTCCAGGGGGTAGCGCGACGCGCTGGCGGTCAGCAGCAGCAGGTCGTCGAAGGTGGGCACGGCGCGCCGTGCGCCCATCCCGCGGATCGCGTAGCGGCCAAGTTCCGCCCGCTGCTGGATGTCCGCGATCACGGTCGGCGGGAACGTGTGATTGTCCGGCTGCGGCGCCATGTCAGTACGAGCCGTGGTTGTGGGTGTCGAAGTGGTAGAGCTGCCGGGCTGACCCGACCCTGGTGACCTTCTGCGGGTCGATGTGGTCGAACCCAGACCGCTGGACCAGCTCCCGCACAGCGTCCACGTCGGCCTGGCCCAGGTCCTCCACCCGCGCATCGGAGCCCAGGCCGCGGATCGTCCCGGCTACGTAGATCACCCCCTCATACAGGGAGTCGCCGAGTCCGTCCCCGGCATCGCCACCGATCAGGATCGTGCCGGCCTGGGCCATGAAACCGCAGAACGGGCCGACGTCCCCGGCCACCGCCAGGGTGGCTCCCTTCAGCGAGATGCCAGCCCGCAGCGAGGCGCTGCCGTGGACCACGATCAGCCCGCCATGCGCCGAAGCGGCGGCCGCCTGGCTCGCGTCACCGTGCACCCGCACCGAGCCGGACATCAGGTTCTCCGCAACACCCCAGCCGGCCGGCCCGCGGACCGTGATGGCGGCCCGCTTACCCAGGCCGCCGACGTAGTAACCGGCGGGGCCGTCGATGGTAACGCTGACCTCGGCATCCAGCCCGACCGCGAGGCTGTGACGGCCGCCCGGGTTGCCGACTGTCACCGCTGTTCCCGGGGCGAGCTCGCGCAATCTGGCATTGACTCCCCGCACGCCCAGAGTCTCCGCGTCCAGCCGGAGGCCGGCGGCCGGGGGGCCCGCGGTGGCTTCCGGCGCGCCGCCACCACGCAGTCCGGTCATACTGACCACAGGTACACCTCCTCGGGCATGGGCTCGAACACCCGGGCCTCGGCGATCCCGGGAAGCCCGGACAGGGCGCGGTACTCACTCGCCATCGCCACCCAGCCGGGTCCCTCGGCAATCAGCGCCGGCTTGCACGCGATGGCGTCGCGGACCACCGCGAACTCGGTCGGCGTGGTGGCGAGCAGCGTGTAGAAGCCATCGAAGGTCTCGCACACCTTATGGAGCGCTTTCTCCAGGTCGTCGCCGCGGTCCAGGCAGGCGCCGACGAACCTGGCGGCGACCTCCGAGTCGTTGTCGGTGTCGAAGGTGACGCCGTCGGCCATCAGCTGGCGGCGGATCGTTTCGTGATTGGCGAAGGAACCGTTGTGGACCAGGCAAAGGCCAGGATGGACGCAGAACGGATGGCTGTGCGCGACAGTCACCGCCGACTCCGTCGCCATCCTGGTGTGGCCCACGGCCTGGAAGCCTGCCCGGCCGTCCAGCGCGAAGGACCGGGCCAGGTCGAGCGGGTCACCGATGCCCTTCAGCACCACGAGGTCAGTGCCGCTGCCCAGCAGCGCGGCGGCCGGGAGGGCGGTCCGCACGGCGGCGGTGAGCTCGGCGGGGGTGACCGGCGCGGCCGCCACCCGCACCTCGGCCACCGCCGTCACGTCCACGGCCAGCCCCGGCAGCAGCCGCCGCAGAGCCTCGGCCAGGTCGCTCGCTGGCACATCGCCAGCCAGCACGCTTACCGCGGCCCCGCCTGGCGGGCAGAGGCTGGCATCGCCATACAGCGCGACCCCGGCCGAGTCGGGCCCCCGGTCCCGGAGCTGGCCTAGCATGGCCGCGATCAGCTCGCCGAGACGCTCCCGGTGCGCCTCCGCGCGGAGCTGCAACCCTACGATCCCGCACACACCCGCGCCTCTCCTGCCTGCTGGACGTCAGAATGCGGTCAGGTACCTGTCGGTCTCCCAGGTGCTGACCTGACTGTGCCAGGCCAGGAACTCGTCCGTCTTGACCTGCCGGTAGTACTCGGCGACCTGGTGGCCGGCGCTGACCGCGGCGTCCAGGCAGCCGTTCACCACGTCATCCGCGGCCAGCCCCTGCACCGCGTGCAGCAGGGTGGGTGGCAGCGGCAGCCCGGGGTCCGTGCCGCGCTCACCGGGATCGAGGCCCCGGCCGATCCCGTCCATGCCCGCGGTCAGCAGTGCGGCCATGGCCAGGTAGGGATTAGCGGAGCCGTCGCACGCCCGCACCTCGACGCGGTCGCCGTCCGGCACCCGAACCAGGTGCGTCCGGTCGTTGCCGCCGTAGGTGGCCGAGTTCGGCGCCCACGTCGCGCCGGACGCCGGGGCCGCGGCGGTGGTGCGCTTGTAGGAGTTGACCGTCGGCGCGACGACCGCGAGCAGCGCTGGCGCATGCGCCAGCAGGCCCCCGATGAACTGGTACGCGAGCGAGGACAGGCCGAGACCGCGCGGGTCCGCGGGGTCTGGGAACAGCGGCTCGCCGTCCCGCCAGAGCGACATGTGCATATGCAGCCCGGTGCCGGTCCGGTCGGTGAACGGCTTCGGCATGAACGTCGCCGTCATCCCGCGCTGCTCGGCGAGAACCTGGACCAGATAGCGGAAGGTGACCAGCCGGTCGGCGGTGGTCATCGGCCCGGCGTGCGCGAAATTCTGCTCGAACTGCCCGTTGCCATCTTCGTGATCGTTCGCGTAGTTGGACCAGCCCAGGCCGTTGATCGCGGTGGAGACTTCGGTCAGGTGCTCATACATCCGGGTGAGGTCGCGGGCGTCGTAGCATGGCCGGGCGGAGCTGTCGCGGTCGTCGGCCACCGCCAGCTTGCCCGCGGCGTCCCTGCGCACGAGGAAATACTCGGCCTCGGCGCCGACCTGCGCGGTGAGCCCCTGCTCGGTGAGCCGGCCGAGGATCGCGCGCAGGATGTTGCGGGGGGCGTACGGCCACGGCTGGCCCAGGACATGCGGATCGCAGTGCACCATCGCGAGCCCCGGCCGCAGGAAGGACAGCAGCGTGTACGAGGAGGGGTCCGGGATAGCCATCAGGTCCGGATCGCTGGGTTGCTGGCCGAGCGCGCCGGCGGCGTACCCCGCGAAGCCCACCCCCTCGGTCTCCAGCATCTCGACGGCCTGGGCGGGCACGAGTTTGGCGCACGGCTTCCCGTTCAGGTCCACGAACGTGGCCAGGATGAAACTCACATCATCGGCCGCCACCCGCTGTGCCAGCGTGGGCGTCGAGGTAGCGGGCAACGCCGGCGGGCTTTCCATGTCGGCGACGGCGACCGCCGCGGAAGAGTTGCCGGCCGCGGTGGTTTGCATGTGAAACCTCCGTCTACTGTCACGAATCAATGTCTCATAAGAGTGAACAGCGGGGCGATTTCAGGTGAGTACCGGCCTGTAACGCTTGGGTAAACGAGACGGGTGCCCAGGAGCGTGGAGGCGCCGGGTGCCCAGGAGGCGGCGGCGCGGGCCGCGGCCATCGCCGGGCGCCTCCCGGCGGGCATTCCGAGGGGCCGCCGGGAGGACTAGACTCGGCCGCGACGGGGAGCGGGGCGGGAGCAGCGGAGGGTGCCAATGGCAGGCCGGATCCGCGACGAGGACATCGCAGTCGTCCGGGAACGCTCGGCCATCGACGAGGTGGTCGGCGAGTACCTCCAGCTTCGCAACGCCGGCGGTGGGTCGCTCAAGGCCCTGTGCCCGTTCCACGACGAGAAGACCCCGTCGTTCAATGTCACCCCGGCCCGCGGCCTGTGGTACTGCTTCTCGTGCGCCGACGGCGGCGATGTGATCAAGTTCGTCGAAAAGATCGACAGCCTGTCGTTTCCCGAGGCCGTCGAGCATCTCGCCGCCCGCGCGGGCATCGAGCTCAGGTACGAGCAGGGCGGCCAGGTACCCGGCCAGGAGCACAGCCAGCGCCGTCGGCTGCTTGACGCCCACCGGGACGCGGCGGACTTTTTCGCCGAACAGCTCCGTGAGCCGGCCGCCGGGCCGGCCCGCGCGTTCCTCGCCGAGCGGGGATTCGATCTGGCCGACGCTGAGCGCTTCGGGGCGGGTTACGCGCCAGCCGAGTGGGAGGCGCTCACCCGCCACCTGCGCGGCCGCGGGTTCACCGACGCCGAACTGCTCCTCGGCGGCCTGGCCAGCCAGGGCCGACGCGGACCCGTCGACCGGTTCCGGGGCAGGCTGGTCTGGCCGGTCCGGGACCTCACCGGCGATGTGATCGCGTTCGGCGCGCGCAAGCTCAATCCCGCGGAGGACGGCCCCAAGTACCTGAACACGCCCGAGTCGCCGCTGTTCAAGAAGAGTTCCGTGCTATACGGGGCGGATCTGGCCAAGCGCGAGATCGCGCAACGGCGGCAGGCGGTCATCGTCGAGGGGTATACCGACGTGATGGCCTGCCACCTGGCCGGGGTGCCGACCGCCGTGGCCACCTGTGGCACCTCGTTCGGCGACGGGCATGTCAAGATCCTGCGCCGGCTCCTGATGGATGCCGACCAGTTCCGCGGGGAGGTGATCTTCACCTTCGACGGGGACGCCGCCGGGCAGCGGGCCGTGCTGCGCGCGTTCGACCTGGAGGAGCGGTTCGTCACACAGACATTCGTGGCGGTGCAGCGGGATGGCCTCGACCCATGCGACCTGCGTATCAAGCAGGGCGATGCGGCTGTGCGCGACCTGGTCGCCCAGCGCCTTCCGGTCTTCGAGTTCGCCATCCGCAGTGAGCTCAGCAAATACAACCTCGATACCAACGAAGGCCGGCTGTCGGCCTTGGACGCCGCTGCGCAGATCATTGGCCGGATCAAGGACCCTGGCCTGCGCGACAGGTACGCCGTCAACCTGGACAGATGGCACGGCATGCTGGACGAGAAGTTCGTGCTGGCCCGGGTGCGCGCGCAGGCGCCCGCGCGCAGCGGTGGCGGCCCGGGCGGTAGGGCAGGTGGCAGGACAGCGCAGGAGAGCGCCCGCGGGGGAGGACAGCGCAGGCCCGGCGCACCGGGCGGCACTGACGCACCGGGCGGCATGGATTCACGTGATGGCCCGGGCTCACGGGGCGCCCCGGGCTCACGGGGCGACACGGGACAGGGGCCGTCGGCGCCGGACCGTTCCGGCCAGCAGCCGGCCGCCCGGCCGCCCGATGGATGGCGGGAGGAACGCTACGATCCGGCCGACCCGGTGATGCAGGTCGAGCGGGAGGCACTCAAGCTCGCCGTGCAGCGCCCGGCGCTGTGCGGGCCGGCCTACGACGCGATCGAGGCGAGTGCGTTCACCGCGCCGCCGCATGCCGCGGTGTACCAGCTGATCGCGGCGTCCGGCGGAGCCAGGGGAGCGGGCAGCGGGCGGGAGTGGGCGGCGCGGCTGCGCGACGCGGCACCGGATGACCGGGTGCGGGCATTCGTCACCCAGCTCGCGGTGGAGCCGCTGCGGGTGCCCAGGGCGGACGGGGAACCGGATGCCCGGTACGCGGACGCGGTCCTCGCGCGGGTGGAGGAACTCGCGGTGAGCCGGAACATCGCGGTGGTGAAATCAAGGCTGCAGCGGCTGAGCCCGGTGGACGGCCAATCTGAGTACAACCGGATTTTCGGCGACCTGGTGGCCTTGGAGCAGCGCCGGAAGGCGCTCCTGGAGCGGGCGGCGGGCGCGCTCTAGCGACGCCGGGCGCCGTGGGTTAGCTGGCGCTGGCACCGTTTGTTATCGGGGCTGGCGCCGTGGTTTCTGGGCTGGTGCCTTGCTATCTGGCCTGGCGTCCTGGGAACGCTGGTCCGGGCGCCGTGGCTGGCTCGCGGGACGGGCACCGCTGGCTCCTGGTACTGGCGCGGATGCTGTGACGGGTTTGCCCTCCGGGTCCGGAGTGTCGCATGCAGGTCATTGGCTTCCGCGTTACTAGCGGGAAGGTGACAAAATTAGGCCCCCGTAACAGGGGCTCCGTGGCGCAGACTGGTCTGCGTGACCCTTACGTTACTGCCCAGTGCCGCGCAGTCAGGTGATCAGATAGCCGACCTGGTCGCGCGAGCCAGAGAACGCGGGGCCGTCACCGTGGCCGACATTACGGCCGCGCTGGACGGCACCGACCTGCCAGCCGAAGCCTATGAGGATGTCGTGCGGCTGCTCGGCGACGAGGGAGTCGAGATCCTCGACGTGCCGCACGAGGAGACCGAGGATCTGCCCCGCGCCGGGTCCGCGGATTCCGGCAGGCGGCCCGCAACTGGCGATCTCGTCCGGATCTATCTCCGCGAGATCGGCCGGGTGCCCCTGCTCACTGCCGAGGCCGAGGTGGAACTGGCCAAGTCCATCGAGGCCGGGCTGTTCGCGGACGAGAAGCTGCAGGGCGGCTTCCCGCTGATGGATGCGGCGGGCGCGGAACTCGCCCAGCTCGCCGCGGACGGCATCCAAGCCAAGCAGCGCCTGATCGAGGCCAACCTCCGGCTGGTGGTGTCCATCGCCAAGCGGTACATCGGGCGCGGCCTGGTCTTCCTCGACCTGATCCAGGAGGGGAACCTCGGCCTGATCCGTGCTGTCGAGAAGTTCGACTACACGAAGGGCTACAAGTTCTCCACCTATGCCACGTGGTGGATCCGGCAGGCCATCACCCGGGCCATCGCCGACCAGGCGCGCACCATCCGGATCCCGGTGCACATGGTGGAGACGATCAACAAGATGGCCCGCGTGCAGCGCCAGCTCCACCAGGATCTGGGCCGGGAGGCCTCGTCGGCCGAGATCGCCGCGGAAATGGGGCTCAGCCAGTCCCGGGTCGCCGAGATCCAGCGGATCGCCCAGGAGCCGGTCTCTCTGCAGGCACCGATCGGCGAGGAAGACTCCGACCTCGGTGATTTCATCGAGGATGCTGACGCAGTGGTGCCGATGGAGGCCGCGGCGTTCATCATGCTGCAGGACCAGCTTGAGCAGATCCTGCATAACCTCACGCCGCGGGAGCAGAAGATCATCCAGCTGCGGTTCGGCCTGATGGACGGTCACCCGCGGACGCTGGAGGAGGTGGGCCGGGAGTTCGGCGTCACCCGGGAGCGGATCCGCCAGATCGAGTCCAAGACCCTGTCCAAGCTGCGCCACCCGAGCCGGGCCCAGATGCTCAACGAGTACCTAGGTTAGCAATTTTCCACCCACTGGCGCGCGGGCGGCCAGCACCCGACAGGGCCCCGTCAGGTGCCGACGTAGGCCGCGAGGTGCTCGCCGGTGAGGGTGGAGCGGGCGGCGTCGAGGTCGGCGGGTGTGCCCTCGAATACGATCCGGCCGCCGTCATGGCCGGCGCCGGGGCCGAGGTCGATGATCCAGTCGGCGTGCGCCATGACCGCCTGGTGGTGCTCGATGACGATGATCGACTTGCCGGAGTCGACGAGCCGGTCCAGCAGGCCGAGCAGCTGCTCGACGTCGGCCAGGTGCAGGCCGGCCGTCGCCTCATCGAGGACGTAGACGCCGCCCTTCTCCCCCATGCGGGTGGCCAGCTTGAGCCGCTGCCGCTCGCCGCCGGACAGCGTGGTGAGCGGCTGGCCGATGGTGAGGTAGCCGAGCCCGACGTCGGCGAGCCACTCCAGGATGGCGAGCGCCGCCGGGATGCGCGCCTCCCCCTCGCCGAAGAACTCCTGGGCCTCACTTACCGACATCGCGAGCACCTCGCTGATGTCACGGCCGCCGAAGTGGTACTCCAGCACCGAGGCGTCGAACCGCTTCCCCCCGCACACCTCGCAAGTGGTCGCGACGCCAGCCATCATCGCCAGGTCGGTGTAGATGACCCCGGCGCCGTTGCAGTTCGGGCAGGCTCCCTCCGAGTTCGGGCTGAACAGGGCCGGCTTCACGTCGTTGGCCTTGGCAAACGCCTTGCGGATGGGGTCGAGCAGCCCGGTGTAGGTCGCCGGGTTGCTGCGCCGCGAGCCGCGGATGGGCGCCTGGCCGGCCGTCACCACCCCGTCGCGCCCGGATACCGAGCCGTGGATCAGCGAGCTCTTACCCGAGCCTGCTACCCCGGTGACCACGGTCAGCACCCCGAGCGGGATGTCCACGTCCACATCCTGCAGGTTGTGCAGGCTGGCCCCGCGCACCTCCAGCTGCCCGGACGGCTTCCGTACCGAGGGCTTCAGGGCGGCACGGTCGTCCAGGTGCCGCCCGGTGAGCGTGCCACTGGCCCGCAGCCCCTCGACGGCGCCTTCGAAGCAGACAGTGCCGCCCGCCGTGCCCGCACCGGGGCCGAGATCGACCACGTGGTCGGCGATGGTGATGACTTCTGGCTTGTGCTCCACCACGAGCACCGTGTTGCCCTTGTCCCGCAGCTGCAGGAGCAGGTCGTTCATCCGCTGGATGTCGTGCGGGTGCAGCCCGACCGTCGGCTCGTCGAAGACGTAGGTCACGTCGGTGAGCGACGAGCCGAGCTGGCGGATCATCTTGGTGCGCTGGGCCTCGCCGCCCGACAGGGTGACCGCCGGCCGGTTCAGCGAGAGGTAGCCCAGGCCGATCTCGGTGAACGAGTCCAGGGTGATCTTCAGCGCGGCCAGCAGCGGCGCGGCCGACGGCTCGTCGAGATCGTCGACCCATCCGGCCAGGTCGCTGATCTGCATCGTGCAGGCGTCGGCGATGCTGATGCCCTTGATCTTCGAGGACCGCGCCTCCTGGCTGAGCCGGGTCCCGTCACACTCCGGGCAGGTGGTGAACGTGACCGCGCGGTCCACGAACGTCCGGATGTGCGGCTGCATCGCCTCGGGGTCCTTGGACAGCAGCGACCTCTGGATCCGCGGGATCAGCCCCTCGTAGGTCATGTTGATGCCCGCGATCTTCATCCTGACCGGCTCGTGGCGCAGGAAGTCGTCCAGCTCCTTCTTGGTGAACTTGCGGATGGGTTTGTCCGGGTCGTAGAAGCCGGACTCGACGTAGAGCCGCGAGTTCCACCCGCCCCCGGTGTAGCCGGGGACGGTGATCGCGCCCTCGGTGAGCGATTTGGTCTCGTCGTACAACTGGGACAGATCGATGTCGGTGACAGTGCCCCGGCCCTCGCAGCGCGGGCACTGGCCACCGATGATGTTGAAGCTGCGCCGCTCCTTCACCGTTTTCCCGCCGCGCTCGAACTTGACCGCACCCGCTCCGCTGATCGAGGCGACGTTGAAGGAGAACGCCTGGGCCGAGCCGATGTGCGGCTTGCCGAGCCGGCTCCACAGGATGCGCAGCATCGCGTAGGCGTCGGTGGCGGTGCCGACCGTCGAGCGGGGGTCGGTCCCCATCCGCTGCTGGTCGACGGTGATCGCGGTGGTCAGCCCCTCGAGCACGTCGACGTCTGGCCGCGCCAGCGTCGGCATGAAGCCCTGCACGAAGGCGCTGTAAGTCTCGTTGATCAGCCGCTGCGACTCCGCGGCGATCGTGTCGAACACCAGGGAGCTCTTGCCCGAGCCGGAGACGCCGGTGAACACCGTCAGCCGGCGCTTCGGGATCTCGACGCTGACGTCCTTGAGGTTGTTCACGCGCGCGCCGTGCACGCGGATCAGATCGTGGCTGTCGCCAGCGTGCAGCGCAGGCGACTGCGTGCCCGTCTTCGCGGCCATGCTCATCGTGTCTCCATTTGTTAGGCGGGGCCGCCTTCGCGGTCTCCGCCGGCCTCGCCTAGCTCGATCTGACCCGCTTCGAGCAGTACGTCCGGTTCTCCTTCGCTCCGGTCCGTGGAGCCTCTGAGCCCCGGCCACGCGGCGCGGCCGGCCGGGGCGTCAGACCAGCCAGCGGCCGTCGCGCATCAGCTCGCGGTCGGGCAGTTCGTTCACCTCGCGCCAAGCCTGGATGCGGCGCGGGGAGATGCGGAACCAGCGGGGTCGGCACTCATCGGTCCTGCAGCAGCCCGAGGACGTTGCCATCGGGGTCGGTGACGGTGGCCACCAGGCGGCCGCCACCGACGTCGTGCGCGGGCTCCTTCACGGTGGCACCGGCGGCGGTCACTTCGGCCAGCTTCGCCTCGATGTCCGGTACGTGCCAGTAGGCCACCGGTGAGGTCATGCCCTGCGGCCCGCCGCCCGGCACGAGCCCGATGTGCTGGCCCGCGGCGTCGTAGCCGACGTAGTAGGACGCGTCGGCCGTCGGCGGGACGCCGAGCAGGGCGGTGTACACGGGCTTGGCCGCCGCCAGGTCGGACACGGGATGCAGCACGGTCTTGATTCCCTCGGTGGAAGAGCCGGTCATGGTCACTCCTGAAGTCGTGGGTCACATCGACCCGGTGTGTCTTGCCGAGCTAAAGACGAACGGGACGCCCGGAAATCGACGTGCCGGGCTGGCCGGCGGGGCCGACCGTGATCCAGCGCATCTTGCCCTATCCGACGTCGCTGCGGACCTCGAAGCCGAGGGTGTCGCGGTAGAAGGCCAGGGAGGCGTCCGGGTCGTCGTGTGGGAGGACGCTGGCGTGAATGGTGATGTCCATAGCGGTCAGGCTAGGTGCGGCTCGGCGGCTCGCGCTTCTCGATTCCTGACCGGTCTGGTCACCTGTTTCGCCACACACGGCGGAATCCCGGCCGCAGCGACCG
>JAWWPY010000085.1:0-20255 GCA_033854735.1 Streptosporangiaceae bacterium
CCGCCCATCCGTTTGCCCCCTCCGGCCCACCCGAAAGTTACCGTCCACCCTGCCGCGGTCAGAACGGTCCGGACAGGTCACCGAGAGCCTCGGTGAGCCCTTCTCGCCGCCCGTTCCCAGCTGGAACCGGCGGGTGGTGGCGGCCAGGGCGTCGAGGGTCCGGCTGATGTCGGCCTGGAGGCCGACTTCGACGTCATAGCGCACGTCCACCTCGGCCGGGACCCGGCTGAGGTGCAGGATCCTCTTGTCGCCGCCGGCGCGGCCCCGACGGAGCTGTCACAAATTGGGGCGGTGCGCCGTCTTAGCGGGTCAAGCCTTCGCGTCGGCCCGTCCGATGGCTTCGAGCGCGAGGGCGATGACCTGGGTGCCGTCCAGCTGTTCGCCTTTGTCGATGCAGGAGCGGAACTCGGTTCCGGTCAGACGGTCACGCAGGAGTGCCGCCGACTGGCGCAGGCGGTCGGCGTCCGCACCGTAGGGTGGTGCGCCGCTGCTGGCTGATGCGACCGCTCCGTAGAGGGTGGCCGCGTCGTGGCAGGCGCCGACCCGCGCCAGGAGGTCGATGAGGGTCCGTATGGTGACCCATAGCGGCGTCCAGGCGCCTGCTTGCTGCCATTCGAGGATGACCCGCTCGTAGTAGCGGAGTGCGGTGGCGGGCTCGCCGTGCCGGGCGTGCAGGGTGGCCAGGGAGACCCGGGAAAGCCCGTCGACCAGACGGCTGCCGGCGGGCTGGGCCAGGGCGACCGCTCGCTGCAGGTGGTGCCGGGCCTGCTCGGGGCTGGTGTTGGCGGCGATCTCACCGGTGACCCAGGAGACGAAGGCCAGCGCAGAGGGCGAACAGCACATGTTCGCCGCGGCGCGGGCCAGGTCCGCGAAGCGGCCCGCCTCCTCGAGGCGGTTGCCGTAGGCGAACGCCGCGGCGGCGCTCGCGGCGTCCCACGCGGCGTCCAGGAAGTCACCATTGCCTATCGACAGGTCGTACGCCTTTCGGTACAGGTCCGACGCGTGCCCGAGTTCGCCGCGGAAGATGGCGACCTCGCCGAGCGCCTCGAGCGGCCTGCGGGCAGTGATGGGGGCCAGGCCCCGCGCGGCGTCAAAGGCCGCATGCGCGGCGGCGTCGGCGGCTGGCATGTCGCCCCGGTACACGGCTCCGAAAGCGGCGGAGGCGAGCGCATCGGGGTAGAACGGTGAACGCGAACCGGCCGCGGCGGCCGTGGCGACATCGGCCCAGCGGAAGACCTCGGACTGGGAGCGCCACAGCGCGTACCAGTGCAGCTGAGCGACCATGCGCAAGCTGTGCTCCGTGTCCTGGCCGGTCAGCCAGCTATGGGCGGCACGCAGATCGCTGAAATGCCGCTCCAGCGTTCCCGCCCAGCTAGCTTCGTCGGCACCGCGCAGCCCGTGAGCGGCCAGCGCGGCCAGTTCTGCGGCCCACCGGGCGTGCCGGCCGCGTGCTGCATCCAGCTGCCCGTGTTCCTCGAGCCGTTCCAGGCCATAGCTGCGCAGTGTCTCCAGGAGCCGGTATCTGGTCACGCCGCCTTCTAGGTCGGCGGTGACCAGTGAATGGTCGACGAGGTGAAGCAGGATGCGGGTGACGTCACCGGCGTCGTCGCGCCCGGCGGCGATGGCGTGGGCGGCAGGGGCGTCGAAGCTTCCGTGGAACACCGAAAGCTGGCCGAACAGACCCTGTTCCGCCGGCGTGAGCTGCTCGTAGGACCAGTCCACCACGGCGCGCAGAGAATGATGGCGGCTATCAGCCCGGCGGCCGGAGGTAAGCAGCCCAAACCGGTCCTGCAGGTTCCCGGACAGCTCGCTGACTGTGGTCCCGGGCAGGCGGGCGGCGGCCAGCTCGATGGCCAGCGGCAAGCCGTCCAGCCTGGCGCACAGAGCCGCGACCGCCGCAACGTCCGCGGCCTGCTGCGCAGCGGCCGGGTCCGCCGCCCGGGCCCGGTCCAGGAACAGCCGCACCGCGGGAGCGCCGGGACCGCTCGCCGCGAGCGGCCTGACCGGCCACACGTGCTCACCGTCGACCTCAAGCCGTTCCCGGCTGGTCGCCAGCAGGATGACGTTGCGGGTCTCCCGAAGAAGCCGCTCGGCGAGGACAGCGACGGCATGCACGACGTGTTCGCAGTTGTCGAGGAGGAGCAGCACGTGCTGGCCCGCCAGCTGCTCGACGAGCTGATCGTCGAGCCGCCGGAACGCCCGTTCGCTGAGCCCCACCGCGGTGGCGACGGCCCGGGCCACTGCGGGAGGCTGGCTCACCGCGGCCAGGTCGCAGAAGCGGACCCCATTCCGGTAGTTGCCGCCGGTCCGGCTGGCCACCTCCAGTGCCAGCCGGGTCTTCCCTACGCCTCCCGGGCCGTGCAGGGTGAGCAGCCGCGCCTCGCCCAGCAGCCCGGTGACGGCCGCGAGGTCCTTCTCCCGCCCGACGAAGCTGGTCACCGGCACCGGCACCGGCACAGTCGGCGCCTGGTTCACGGGCTGACTGCGGGTTCCCGGTGCCGTCACCGCGTGGCGCAGGATGTCCTGCTGGATGCGTTCCAGGGCAGGTGAGGGATCCAGCCCAAGTTCATCGGCCAGGTGCAGGCGCCACGACTGGAATGTGGCGAGGGCGTCGGTGTGGCGGCCGCCGCGGTAGAGGGCCTGCATGAACAGCCCTCTCGCCTGCTCCCGCTCCGGGTGCTCCGCCACAACCGCCTGCAAGGCGGCGACCGCATCTTCGACCAAGCCAACGGACAGCAGCAGCTCGGCCCGGCGTTCTCTGGCTACCACGCGCAGTTCGTCCAGCCGGACCGCGGCGGCCAGCGCAAATGGCCGGTCAGCGAGCTCGCCAATCGCTGGGCCGCGCCAGAGGGCCAGCGCCTCGCCGAGGAGCCTGAGGGCCTGTTCTCCGTTCACCTGAGCCGCTTCGGCCAGGGCGTCCTCGAACCGGGCGGCGTCGAGCTGGCTGCGCTGGAGGACGAGGCGGTAGCCGCCCTCCAATGTGACGAGGTCGTCGCCTGCTGGGCCGAGGGCGCGGCGCAGGCGGGAGATCTGTGTCCGCAGCGCCGCGCGCGGGTCAGCGGGCAGCGCCGCCCCCCACAGCTCGTCGATAACCCGGCCAGCGGGGACCACCTGGTTGGCCTCCACGAGCAGCATTGACAGCGCCAGGCGCTGCTTAGCGCTGGTGAGCGGAACGGCGCGGCCGTCCACCCGCACCTCGACCGGGCCCAGCAGCCCGTACCCCCAGACGGCCATTGTGACCTCCTCAGGCCTGCCTTCAGCATCACACACGCCCGGCCGGGGACCGTGACATGGTGCTGACACGCTGATGACACGCCGCTGGCCGGGCCGGAGGTCATGGTTGATCCACCAGCGCGGAGAACAGCCAGAGGGGGAAATGAGATGGGCAACACGATCGGGGTTCCCGACGGGGTGAGGGCATCGTTCACCGGTGAGCTGATCGGTCCCGCAGACCCGGCCTACGAACAGACCCGCAGGGTGCACAACGGGCTGATCAACAAGCGTCCCGCGCTCATCGCCCAGTGCCGCACCGTCCCCGACATTGTGGACGCGGTGAACATTGGCCGCGAGCACGCTACCGAGATCTCCGTGCGCGGCGGCGGCCACAGCGTTGCCGGCCTGGGAACCACCGACGGCGGCCTGATGATCGATCTCGCGCCGATGAAGGGGATCCGAGTGGACCCGGCGAAGCAGACCGTCTGGGCGCAAGGCGGCGTCACCTGGAAAGAGCTCAACCGGGCCGCGGCCTGCCGCGGTCTGGCCACCACTGGCGGGGTGGTCTCCAGCACCGGCATCGCGGGGCTGACCCTCGGCGGCGGAGAAGGCTGGCTGATGGGCAAGTACGGCCTCACGATCGACAACCTGCTGGCGGTGGAGGTCGTCACCGCCGATGGGCGAATCGTCACCGCAAGCGCCGAGGAGAACCAGGACCTGTTCTGGGCCCTGCGCGGCGGCGGCGGCAACTTCGGCGTCGCGACCGCCTTCGAATACCAGGCCCACCCGGTGTCCACCATCTACGGCGGCATGGTCGCCCATCCCGTCAGCCGCGCACGCGAGGCGTTCGGCTTCTACCGCGACCTCACCCGCGCGGCGCCCGACGAGCTCACCGTGTACTTCAGCCTGTTCGCCAACCCCAGCGCGCCGGAAGAAAAGATGGTGGCCATGATCGCCTGCCACTGCGGCGATCCCGCGGCCGCGGAGGCAGACCTGAAACCACTGCGGCAATTCGGGCCGCCCGCCGCCGACCTCATCCAGCCGATGCCCTACCCGGTGATCAACACCCTCAGCGACGGCGGATACCCCAAGGGAGCGTTCAACTACTGGAAGTCGGCATTCCTCAGCGAATTGTCCGACGCATCACTGGAGATCATGGTCGATGCGCTCCAGCGGTGCCCGTCGCCCATGAGCGGGTTTGGCATCGTGCCCTACCTGGGCGCGGTCACCCGCGTTGACACCGCCGCCACCGCGTTCGCGCACCGGGCACCCGGCTACAGCCTGCTCATCGTGTCCCAGTGGCCGGACGCGCGGGAAACCGAGCCGAACATTGCCTGGGCCAGAGAGACGTTCGAGGCACTCCACCCATACATGGCCGACCGGAGTTATGTGAACAACCTGACCGCCGAAGACGGGCGGGTGGTACACAACGTATGGGGCGCCAACTACGAACGGCTCGTCACCGCCAAGCGCCGCTACGATCCAGACAACATTTTCCGGCTCAACCACAACATCGACCCACTGGCCTGAAGGTGCCAGTCACGCGGCGGGCGTGTCGCAGTCAAAACGGCCCGGACAGTTCGCCGAGGGCGTCGGTGAGCCGCAGGTTCTCGGTGTAGTCCACCGGGCAGGCGATGACCGACACGGTGTCCGCGGCCAGCGCCTCGGTGAGGCAAGGCAGCAGGTCACCAGCGGAACGCACCTGGTAGCCCCGGGCGCCGAAACTCTCCGCATAGGCCACGAAGTCGGGGTTCGAGAAGCCGATGGCCACGTCGTGGCCGAGCTCCAGGTCCATCTTCCACTTGATCAGCCCGTAGGCGTCGTCCTGCCAGATCAGCACGGTCAGCGGGACGCGTTCCCGCAGGGCCGTCTCGATCTCCTGCGAGTTCATCAGGAAGGCCCCGTCGCCCATGGCGGCCAGGACCCGGCGCCCCGGCGCGGCCAGCTTGGCCCCGATCGCCCCGGGGAGGGCGAAGGCCATGGTGGACAGCCCGTTGGAGACCAGGCAGGTGTTGGGCTCATAGGTGGGATACAGCCGGGCCATCCACATCTTCACCGCGCCGGTGTCGGCCAGCACGATGTCCGAGCGGCCCAGCGCGGCCCGGATGTCGGACACGATCCGCTGGGGCTTGACTGGGAAGCTGTCGTCACCCCCGCCGCGGGCCAGTTCGGCGGCCAGCAGCCGGCGGACCTTCTCGCCGCTCGTGCCCAGCTGGAACCGGCGGGTGGTGGCGGCAGCCAGGGCGTCGAGGGTCCGGCTGATGTCGGCCTGGACGCCGACTTCGACGTCATAGCGCGCGTCCACCTCGGCCGGGACCCGGCTGAGGTGCAGGATCCTCTTGTCGCCGCCCGGGTTGATCCGCACCGGATCGAACTCCTGCAGTTCGTAGCCCACGCTGACGATCACGTCTGCCTCGTCGAAACCAAAGTTGACGTAGTCGTGGCGCATGAATCCCACCGCGCCGAGCGCGTGCGGGTGGTCGTCGGGGAACACCCCCTTGCCGTGGAAGGTGGTGGCCACGTGCAGGCCCAGCCGCTCGGAGAAGCGCCGCAGGGCAGCGGCCGCGCCCGCCCGGGCCGCGCCGTGCCCGGCCAGGACGATAGGCCGGCGAGCCCCGTTGAGCACCGCGGCGGCCCGCTCGATCTGCGACGCCGAGGGCTCGTCCGGCCGGGGGACGTTGAGGTCGAGGGGAGTCAGGCCGTCCGGCGCCGGCATGGCCTCGATGTCCTCGGGGACGGCCAGGTAGACAGCACCGGGACGTTCGGTCTGAGCCAGCTTGAACGCCTTGCGGACCATCTCGGGGACCGACTCGGGAGTCAGGACCAGGTCCGCCCACTTGGTCACCGGGGAGAACATCGACACCAGGTCGATGCTCTGGTGCGACTCCTTGTAGATCCGATTCAGCCCGACCTGCGCCGAGAAGGCGACCACCGGCGTGCTGTTGGTGGTGGCGTCGGCCGTCCCGAGCAGCAGGTTGATGGCACCGGGGCCGAGAGTCGCCGAGCACACGCCGGCCCGCCCGGTCAGCCGGCCGAAGATCTCGGCCATGAACGACGCCGCCTGCTCATGGCGGACCAGGACGTAGCGGATGGAGGACCGGGCCAGGGCGTCGGTGAAGTGGATGTTCTCTTCACCGGGGAGGCCGAACACGCAGCTGACGCCCTCGTGCTCCAGGCAACGGACCAGCAGGTCCGCGACACGTTGCTGGTCTGCAGGCACGCCTCGGAGCGTACCGGAGGACCGTCGCCAGCCAGGTGTTCGCCCGCTCAGACGGCAACGCGACAGCCAGCGGGCGGCGGTCAGACCAGCATCACACGGGGTGCCCGGCGGACCAGCGTTTCAGGCCCTCGTCGGTCAGCATCCGGGAGAAGGCCTCCTCCGCGGCGCCGACCAGCGGAGCCTCTTCCGCGAGGTGGCCGGGGATGAGCGGCGGTGGCGGCGAGACGCGGAAGGCCATCAGGCCGGCCAGGTACGCGCGGGCGGCGTGCTCGCCGGCCACCGCAAGCAGGTCCCGCCCGAGACCGCCGACGGTGACCACGTGCGGGTCGAACGCGTTGACCAGTCCGGCGGCCCCGCGGCCGAGCGAGCGCCCGAGATCGGCCAGCGCCCGGAGGGCCTCCGGCTGCCCGTCCCGGCCGGCTGCGAGGACACCGAGCACGTAGCTGACCTCGTCATCCGGCGGCGGATCACGGCGCGCCCGGGCGAGCGCGGGACCGTCGAGGGAGGTGTTCCAGCAGCCGTACGCGCCGCACCGGCAGCGCAGCGCGGGGTCACCGAAGGGCATGTGGCCGAACTCGCCGGCCATTCCACCCGCGCCGAGCACGGCCCGGCCTCCTTCGATGATGGCCCCGCCGACACCAGCGTCCATGTACAGGTGCAGCATCGTGCCCGCACCGGCGGCCGCGCCGCGCCGGGACTCGGCGATGGCGGAGAACGTGGCGTCGTTGCCCGTGATGAACGAGTGCTCGCTCTCGCCCGGGCCGTAGCGCGGCCAGAGCACCGAGAGGTCGACTTCGTGCCAGCCAAGGTTCGGTGCGTGCACGAGACGGCTGCCGACAACCGTGCCCGGGACGGCGATCGCCGCGGCCTGGATCCGCTGGCCGAAACGCCGGTGAACAGAGCCGAGCTCGGCGGCCACCGCGGTGAGCACCTCATGCTCGTCACGGTGGTGTGTCCGCTCAGTGGTGGCGATCACTGTCCCGCCGAGCTGCACGGCGGCCACCCGCCAGGTCTCGTGCGCGATGGCGGCGACGGCCACCAGCGGCCCGCGGGGATGAGGGTGCAGCGAGGTCGTCGGGCGGCCGCGGCTGCCGGTGGGCGGCGCCGGGCGCTCGGCCAGCAGGTTCAGGGCAACGAGACGTGCCGTCGTCTCGGCGGCGAAGCCGCTGGGCATGCCGAGCTGACGGGCGACCGAGGTCCTGGCGATGCCAGGCCTGTCGTGCACGGCTCCCAGCAGGACCGCCTGCGATGACATTTCCCGGCACCCCACCTCATGCTCGCGTCAGGCCCGTGAGTATTTTACTCGCCCGCCGAGTATAACCTAGTGGGGTGGGCAACGAGCAGACCAAGACCGCTGTCCCCGCGCCGGGCCCCGGGCCTGGCCCAGGGCCGAGCCCTGGGCCAGGCCGGTACCGGACCGGCGGCCTGCTCGCCCTGGCCAGCGCCGCCTTCGTCTATGTGACGGCGGAGACGCTGCCTGTCGGGCTGCTGCCCCAGCTCGCCTCCGGCCTGCACGTCCACGAGTGGGCGGTCGGGTTGCTGGTGACTGCGTACGCGGTAGTCGCCGGGCTCGCAGCCCTGCCGGTCACGGCGTTGCTGGAGCACCGCCCGCGCCGGCAGATCATCATCGGGGCGATGGTTCTGCTGGCCCTCTCGCAGCTCGCGATGGCGGTCGCGCCCGGCTACGGGGTGATGCTCGCCGCGCGCTTGCTCTGCGCGCTGGCCCATGGAGTGTTCTGGGCGCTGCTGGCCCCGGTGGCGGCGAGCATGGCGCCACCGGGGAAGGCGGGGCGGGCCACGGCCATCGTTTTCGCGGGGAACTCGCTCGCGCTCGTCCTGGGCACCCCGCTCGGCACCGCGCTCGGCCAGCTGGCCGGATGGCGCGTCGCGATGGCGGTCCTGGCCGGGGCCGCGGCCATGAGCGTCGTGGCCCTCCAGGCGACTTTGCCGGCCCTGCGCCCCGAGCGGCCGGCCGGTGGCCTGCAGGCCCGGCTCGCGTCGATGCCCGCGGCGCTGGGCCGCCGGCCGCTGCTCGTGCTGTGCGCGGTGACGGTATTCCTCGTGATCGGGCACTTCACCGCGTACACCTACATCGCAGCGCTCGTCCGCCAGGACGCGGGCCTGGCCGGCCTGGCGCTGGCCGCGGTGCTTCTGGCCTACGGCCTGGCCGGCATCGGGGGTATCGCGCTGACCGGCTGGGCGACCGATCGCCGGCCCCGCCTCGTGGTCGCGGCGTGCACGCTCGGCTTGACGGGTGCGCTGGCCGGGCTGGCCGTGCTCGGCCCGGGGTCAGTCGCGGCGACCGTGGCCGCGGCGATCCTGTGGGGCGGGGCGTTCACCGCGATCCCCGTGTGCCTCCAGACGGCGGTGCTGCGCATTGCCCCGCGGGCCGCCGGCCCGGCCTCTGCGCTCTACGTCGTCGCCTTCCAGATCGGCATCGGCGGCGGATCGCTCGTCGGGGCCGCGCTCGTCGGATCCGGCCTGCTCCGCGAGCTGCCGGCGGTCGGTGCCGCGCTGGTCGCCGTGGGTGCACTCGTGCTGCTCGCGGGGCGCGGGGCGTTCCCCGTTCGGGGAGCGGCCGACGGGCCCTAGGCCCGTGCGCAGCGCCCGCGGCCCGCCCCAGCGTCGTCACCGAAGCGGCGATGTCCACCCATTCCGGGAGCTTTCAGCGGGCCGACCGCTGGTAAATGGCAACGCTGGCGTGGTTTGCGTTGCGGGGATGGTAAGTGGGCAGGATCTAAACATGAGCGAGCCGGAGGGGCGCGGCGCCCCGCAGGCGACCGTCAACCCGGGAGAGGCTGGTTTCACCCACCGGCAGATCCTGGTGATCATGTCCGGGCTGATGCTGGGGATGTTCCTGGCTTCTCTCGACCAGACGATCGTGTCCACGGCGCTGCCGACGATCGTCGGTGACTTCCACCGCAGCGACCTGCTGTCGTGGGTCATCACCGCGTACCTGCTGGCCAGCACGGCCTCAACGCCGCTGTGGGGCAAGGCCGGTGACCTCTATGGCCGTAAGCGCGTCTTCCAGCTCGCCATCGTGGTCTTCCTGGTGGCCAGTGCGCTCTGCGGCGCCTCGCAGAACATGTACGAGCTGATCGCGTTCCGCGGTCTGCAGGGAATCGGCGGCGGGGGCCTCATCTCGCTCGTGTTCGCGATCATCGGCGATGTGATCCCGCCTCGCCAGCGCGGCCGCTACCAGGGGTACTTCGGGGCCGTCTTCGGTATCTCCAGCGTGGTCGGGCCGCTGGCCGGCGGGTTCGCCGTGGACAGTCTCAGCTGGCGGTACATCTTTTACATCAACCTGCCGCTCGGCATCGCCGCTTTGATCGTGACCAACCGGGTCCTCCGGCTGCCCAAGCGCACCCGGCATGTCCTGATCGACTGGTGGGGGGCGCTCCTGCTGGTGGCCGGGGTGTCCTGCATCCTGCTCGCCACCCAGACCGGTGGCACGGACTATCCGTGGGGATCGTGGCAGGTCATCGGGCTGTTCGTGCTGGGGGGGGTGGGGCTGGCGGGCTTTGCCTTCCGGGAGAAGGTGGCACCCGAGCCGATCCTGCCGCTCGAGCTGTTCCGGATGCAGATCTTCACCGTCTCCAACATCGTCTCGTTCGTCAGCGGGGTGGCGATGTTCGGCGCGCTCGCGTTCCTGCCCCAGTACCTGCAGCTCGTGCACGGGGTCTCGGCTACCGAATCGGGTCTGCTGCTGCTGCCCCTGCTGGTCGGGCTGCTGGTGATGAGCATCGGCTCGGGCCGCTACATCTCCCGGACCGGGAAATACCGCTGGTTCCCGCTGGCCGGCACGATTCTGGTCACCATTGGCCTGATCCTGCTCAGCCACCTCGGCGCGCACACGTCGCTCGCTCTCGTGAGCCTGTACATCCTGGTCTTCGGCGCCGGGCTCGGCCTGTTCATCCAGGTGCTGACGCTGGTTGTGCAGAATGCGGTGCCCATGAGGCAGATGGGCGTCGCGACCTCCTCGGTCACCTTCTTCCGCTCGATGGGCGGCGCGATCGGGGCGTCAGCTCTCGGGGCGGTGCTGACCGCCGGCATCGCGTCGGAGTTCCCGCGCTTTCTGCCGCCGGCGGCCCTGGCCGGCGCCGGGAACAAGGTAGCGAAGTACGTGGAAAGCCCGGCCGCCCTGGACGCGCTTAAACGCACCCAGCCGGCCCTGCATGAGGGAATCATCCAGGCCTATTCGCACGCCATTGACCGGCTGTTCCTCGTCGCCGTGCCGGTGTCGGTCCTCAGCGTCATCGCCGCGCTGTTCATCAAGCAGGTCAACCTCAGAATCAGCAACGCCGTGCCCCCGGCGGCTGGTGACGAGCAGTCCGACGCCGGGAGGGACGCGGTCCCGGCCACACCCGGAGGGACGCACTAAATGCCTGGTGTGACCATCTCGGCCGGCTATGGCGCTGGCGGAAGCATCGTTGCCCCCGAGGTCGCCAGGCGGCTGGGGCTGCCCGTTCTCGACCGGGCGATCAGCTCGCGGGTCGCTGCGCTGCTCCAGGTGACCGTTCCAGAGGCCGAGGGCGGGGAGATCCGGCGCCCGCTGGTCGACCGGGTCCTGGGACTGTTCACGCCGCTGGCCGGTGGGCTGCTCTGCGCCGGCACCGACGCTGCTCCGCCCGAGGCGATGCCGCCACCACCGGATGACGCCGCGCTTTTCCGCCAGCAGGCCGAGGCCATCATGACCGAGGCGCTCGCCGCGGGCGCGGTCATCCTCGGCCGGGCCGGTGCCGCGGCCTTCCGCGGCAGGCCGGACGTGCTGAGGGTGCGCCTGTTCGGACCGCCCGAGGCCCGCATCGTCCAGGCGTCCCGCATCGAGAACGTCGACGCGCCGACCGCTCAGCAGCTGCTGCCCGAGGTCGACCGCGCCCGCGCGCACTACGTACGGCGCCTCTACGGCGTCGGCATCGACGACCCTGACCTGTTCGATCTGCAGCTTGACAGCACGGCCCTGCCGCTGGCCGCCTGCGCCGACCTCATCGTGAGCGCCTACCGGGCCCTCGACCGGACCAGGACCCTGATTTCCGGGCGGAACGAGCGGTAGCGCGCGGCCCACCGCGTGATCATGAGCGGTCACGCCACCGGCAAGATCGTGCTCATCCCGTAGCAGCTCGATCTGTCATGACCGCGCGGGTCGGTCAGCGGCGCGAAATCCTCGCTGCCGGCGGACCAGTGAGTTTTGGCGGCCGCCCGGATCTGTACAGATGAACGCGCAAGACGGCGCTTCACACACGCATCAAGGAGCCCGGGATGCAATCGCACGAATTCTCAGGAACCACGGCGCTCGTCACTGGCGCCAGCCGGGGGTTTGGTCGCGGCATCGCGACCGCGCTGTCCCAGGCGGGCGCGAACGTTGTCGGGGTGGCCCGCGATCGTGCCGCGCTGGAGGAACTACGCGTAGCGCTCGGCGCCACCTTCACACCCGTCGCCGCCGACGCGGCAGATCCCGTCGTCGCCGGCCTGCTGCTCGATGAGTACCGTCCCCGGACGCTCGTGCTCAACGCGGGGGCGGCCCCGTTGCCGCGGCCGATTCACCAGCAAACCTGGCCGACGTTCAGCCGCAACTGGGAGGTCGACGTGCAGCACGTGTTCGGATGGACACGCGAAGCGCTGCTGGCACCGCTGGAGCCGGGCAGCGTGGTCATCGCGTTCTCCAGTGCGGCGGCGCTGCGGGGTTCGCCGCTGTCGGGCGGCTACGCCGGGGCCAAGGCCACTATCCGGTTCATTGCCTCGTACGCCGCCGAGGAGTCCGGGCGGGAGAAGCTGGGCATCAGGTTCATCTCGGTGCTCCCGCAGCTGACCCCGGCCACCGGCCTGGGCGCGGCTGGAGCGGCGGCCTATGCCGCCAGGGCGGGCATGGATGCCGCCACTTTCGCCGAACGCCTCGGCCCCGCCCTCACCCCGGATCAGGCAGGCAAGGCCATTACCGGCCTCGCCACCGATCCCAGCCGCGACTCCGGCGCGTACCTGCTCACCGCCGCTGGCCTCAGCCCGGTGCAGTGATGCATCGCCACGAATTCCTAGCGATCAGATCCAGTCGGTGTGCCGCGGCCAGGCGAGCAGCGTGTCGACGACCTCGGGCGGCCCGTCCGCGGACCGCGCCGCCGTCACGTCGAAACGGCCGCGGTAGAACAGCAGTGGCTGCCCGGCGCGGCACGCGCCAAGCTCGGTAACGCGGCCGAGCACCACCTGGTGGTCACCGGCCTCGTGCACGGCCTCGATCACGGCGCCCACCCAGGTGAGCGCGCCGTCCAGCACCGGCGCCCCGGACGACGAAGGCGACCAGCGCACGCCGGTGAACTTGCCGGGCCCGCTGCTGCCGAACACCCGGGCCAGTTCACGCTGCTCGTCGGCCAGCACGTTGGCGCAGAAATGGCCCGCCCGCGCGATCCGCGACCAGGTGGCCGACGACCGGCTGGGACAGAAAAGCACCAGCGGCGGGTCCAGGGACAGAGCGGCGAACGACTGGCACGCGAAACCGGCCGGCGCGCCGTCATCGATGGTCGTGATGACGGTGACGCCGGTGCAGAAATGACCGAGCACCTGCCGGAACCGGCCCGGTTCCGGGTCGAATCGGGCCGGCGTGAGGCCCGGTGTCGCGGTCATCGTGCCGCCGTCACGGCGCCGGCCACGGATGCCGGCCTCAATGCGCGCCCGCGGAGCCCCACTGGTGCCCCCACAGGCTGATCGCGGTGGTCTCCTGGCTCACCCAGGTCGCGTCGTCGACCAGCCGGCCGTCGGTGCCGTATTCGATATCGAACCCGCCGGGCGTCCGAACATAGAACGACACCATCAGGTCGTTCGCGTGGCGGCCGAGGGTCGCACTGGCCGGGGCGCCGCGCCGGGCGCACCGGTCCATGGCCCGGCCCACATCATCGAGCGAGGCCACCTCGATCATCAAGTGCACGATCCCGGCTGGTGCCGGAAATGGCGCCAGGGCCAGCGAATGGTGCCGCGGGTTGCAGCCGAGGAACCTCATCCACAGCGGGGGCCCGGCCGGCCGGCCGAACAACTCCGGCGCCATGCGCATCGAGTCCCGCAGCCGGAATCCCAGCACGTCGGTGTAGAAGCGCAGCGCGGACTCGTCATCGGACACGGGCAGGACAACATGGCCAAGCCCGAGAAAACCGGTGACGAAACGATTTCCGTACGGACTCACCGCGGGACGGTGCTCGAGCGCGGCACCGCTGAACACCTCGAGGGCGTTTCCCGCCGGGTCGTCGAAGCGCAGCAACTGCGCCACCCGGCGCTCGGCGAGTTCCGCCGCGGTACCGGCCTTGACCGCGACGCCGGCTTCCTCCAGCGCCCTCCCCACCTCGGCGAGATCACTGTCGCCGGGCACCTCCCATCCGGAGGCGAGCAGCCGTTCCCGCTCCCCCGCCGTGATCACCAGCCGGGCCGGGAAATCATCCATCCGCAGGTACACCGCACCAGCTTCGGGGCCGCGGCCCTCGACCATGCCGAGCGCCCTGACCCCGAACTCGCGCCAGGCGCCGACGTCGGCCGACTCGATGCGCAGATATCCAAGTGACCGGATCCCGGTCATGTCGCGCCGCCTTCCAGGAAGCTGATCGCCAGCCTGTTGAACTCCTCGAACTTCTCCAGCTGGGCCCAGTGCCCGCAGCCGCCGAACACGTGCAGCTCAGCCCGCCGGAGGAGCTTGAGCGCGACCAGCGCGCCGTCGAGCGGGTTCACCCGGTCCTCCCGGCCCCAGATCAGCAGCACATGGTTCCGCAGCCGGTGGGCTTCCCGCCACAGCAGCCCATCCTCGGCACTGGCCGGGTCGAAGAACGAGGCGCCCAGCGAGGCCATCGCGGCCAGGGACTCCGGGGCGCTGGCGGCCGCGAAGCGCTCCTCCACCAGCTCCTCGGTCACCAGCCGCTGGTCGAAGACCAGCGTGCGCAGGAACGCGGCGAGCTTCTCCCGGCTGGGGCCGGGCGGCGCCGCGAACTCCATCAGCCTCTTGACGCCTTCGGTCGGGTCCGGGGCCAAGACATTGAGGCTCAGGCCGCCTGGCCCCATCAGCACCAGCCGCCCCGCCCGCTGGGGGAACTTCAGCGCGAACCGGACCGCGGTGCCGCCACCGAGTGAGTTACCGACCAGGTGCACCCGTTCGATCCCGAGTTCGTCCAGCAGGCCGGCCAGAGCGTCGGCGGCGAAGGTGAAGTAGTTGCCGGTCACCGGGGGCCGCGCGGACTTCCCGAATCCCGGCTGGTCGATCATGAGCGTGCGGAAGCGTTCGGCGAAGACAGGGAGGTTGGGCCCGAAATTGCTCCACGCTGACGCGCCGGGCCCGCCGCCGTGCAGCAACACCACCGGAGCGCCCACGGCTGGGCCGGCGCCATTCCTTCCGGCCGGGCCGGCCTCGCTGCCGCCGGCTGGGCCGGCCTCGTGGTAATGCAGCCGCATCCCGCGCGCCTCCACGAAGCGGCTCGTCGAGGCGAACCCCGTCGGCGGGGCAGTCATCGGCCTGCTCCCGTCATAGCATGCCGTCGGGCTGGATCCGCAGGCCGAACTCGCCCCGGCCGAACATTGACAGCGCGCGCTCCGGGTCGTTGATCGCGTGCACCCGGCCGGCGTGCGCGTCGCGCCAGAACCGCTGGATCGGGGTACCCAGCTTCAGCGCCCGCCCGCCGGAGTTCTCGAACAGCCGGTCCACCGCGGTAATGGCCTGGCCGGTGCCCCGCACCTGATCGCGCCGGACCCGCAGCCGCAACGGGACCGGGATCTTCGTGCCTGCGCGGGCGAGCTCCATCAGCTCCGCCATGTTGCGCTCCAGGGCCAGCCACGCCGTGTCCAGCTCGGCGGCGGCCTCGGCCACCCGTACCTGCGCATACGGATCCTCGGCCGCCTTCTGGCCGACGTAAGAGGCCCGCACCCGCTCCTGCTGGTACGCCACATGCGCCTCATAGGCTCCCGTCGCCATCCCGATGATCGGCGTCGTGATCGCGTAGGAGAACAGCGAGCCGTACGGCAGCCGGTACAGCGGGGCCGGATTGGCCTCCTGACCGGGGCAGGCACAGCGAAAAACGTCGTTGAAGCTCAGCGACCGGTACTCGGGCACGAAGGCATCGGAGACGACGATGTCGTTGCTGCCGGTGCCGCGCAGCCCGACGGTGTCCCACACGTCGTCGATCACGTAGTCGCTGGCGGGCAGCAGGAAGGTGCGGAAATCAGCGGGATGGCCGTCGGCGTCGGGCACGATCCCGCCCAGCAGCACCCAGCTGGCGTGGTCGCATCCCGAGGAGAAACTCCACCGCCCGCTGAGCCGGTGCCCGCCCTCGGCCGGCTCGGGCCGGCCGGTCGGCGCGTAGGACGATGACATCCTGGTGCTCGGGTCGGCGCCCCAGACATCCTCCTGCGCCTGGAGCGGGAAGAGGGCCAGCTGCCAGGCATGCACGCCGATGACCGAGGAAACCCACCCCGTCGACCCGCAAGCGCTGGCGATCAGCCGGACGGCGGTCAGGAACGTGATCGGGTCCACCTCGTGCCCGCCGAACCTGGCCGGCTGAAGCAGCCGGAAGAACCCGGCCTCTTCCAGCGCCTTGACCGAGTCGGCCGGCACCGCCCGGGCGTCCTCGGTCTCCTGCGCCCGTTCCCGCAGCACCGGCAGCAGGTCACGTACCGCGGCGACCACCGCCTGCCCGACGTCCTCGCTCACCGGATGTCCCTCCGATCGCACCAACTCCGCTGCTGGCCATCGCCACCAGACTAGAACATGTTCTAGTCTGGTGGTAAGGCCCCCGAGGTCGGGGATTGGCATGCGTACCGGGACAGTCCGTAACCTGTTTCAGGGACGTGAGTGAGCATGGAGGGTCCCAATGAGCGACCGGGACGGCGTCCGGACCATCGACCGCGGCACACCGCCGGCCAGGTTCGCGCGCGGCTGGCACTGCCTGGGGCTCGCTGAGCCGTTCCGTGAATCAGGCCCGCACGCGGTGCAGGCGTTCGGCACGAAGCTGGTCGTCTTCGCCGATTCGGGGGGACATCTGCATGTGCTCGACGCGTACTGCCGGCACATGGGCGGCGACCTGAGCCGGGGCACGGTCAAGGGTGACGCGATCGCCTGCCCGTTCCACGACTGGCGCTGGGGCGGCGACGGCCGCTGCGCGCGGATTCCCTACGCCCGGCGGGTTCCGCCTGCGGCCCGGACCCGGTCCTGGCTGACCCACGAGCAGAACGGGCAGCTGTTCGTCTGGCACGACCCGCAGCGGAACCCACCGCCCGAGCACATGACCATCCCCCTGATCGAGGGCGCGTTCTCCGCCGAGTGGAGCCACTGGACCTGGGACTCGGTCCTGGTCGAAGGGGCCAACTGCCGCGAGGTGGTCGACAACGTCGTGGACATGGCGCATTTCTTCTACATCCACTTCGCCTTCCCGACGTACTTCAAGAACGTGCTCGAAGGGCACATCGCCTCGCAGTACCTGAGGACCCGGGCGCGGCCGGACATCGAGGCCGGCTCGAACTACGCATCGGGAACGGACACCACGCTGCGCTCCGAGGCCTCCTACTTCGGGCCGTCGTACATGATCAACAAGCTGTGGCACGACTATCACGGAACCACCATGGAGAGCGTCCTGATCAACTGCCACTATCCCGTCACGCCGGACTCTTTCCTCCTGCAATGGGGCGTGATCGTCAAGCGGCCGCCCGGCCTGTCCGAAGCGCAGGGTGACCGGGTCGCCGCCAAGTTCGCCAACTTCATCGGCCTGGGCTTCCAGCAGGACGTGGAGATCTGGACGCACAAGAGCCGCGTGGACAATCCGCTGCTGTGCGCCGAGGACGGCCCGGTCTACCAGCTACGACGCTGGTATGAGCAGTTCTATCTCGACGTCGAGGACGTCGAGCCAGACATGGTGGCCCGTTACGAGTTCGAGGTTGACACCACCCGCGCGGTGGCCGAATGGGAGGCGGAGGTGGCGGAGAACCTCGCCGGGCGGCAGGACGGGGCCAGCTGACCATGACCGGCGGGCAGCATCGGGGGAACGGGTCCACCGGGCCGCAGCCGGCGAACGCGTCCACCGGGCCGCACCTGGCCAGCCGGCCCGATGAGCGGCTGGCCCGCTTCCGGCCGGTCGAGTGCGACCGGTGCGGCGCGATGGTGCAGGTGGCCAAGTTCAGCCCGCAGCACACCAGCGTGCAGTGGAGCCAGGCGTCCGTCCGCGCGTGTGCCGAGTTCACAGCCTGGGTGTCCGCGGGCGGGCAGAGCGCCCTCATCGACTCCTGCGCCAGCCTGCGCCGCAGCATCGACCGGGCGGTGCTCCAGGGTGGCGTCGAGGTCTTCCCGCCTTGAGCCTGCCATGAGCGCGCCGCGGGCCAGTTACCAGGTGCGGGTAGCCGAGGTGATCAGCGAGACAGACGACGCGTGCTCGCTCGTCCTGGCCGTCCCGCCTGATCTGGCTGGCGTTTTCAGCTACCGCCCCGGCCAGTTCCTGACCGTGCGCATCCCGCATGACCGCGACGGCTCGGTGGCCAGGTGCTACTCGCTGTCCAGCTCACCGCACACCGGCGACCGGCCGACGATCACCGTCAAGCGGATGACCGGCGGGCACGCCTCCAACTGGATCGCCGACCAGGTGGCGGCCGGGAGCATGCTGGAGATCCTGCCCCCCGCCGGGACGTTCAGCCCGCACTCGCTGGACGGCGACTTCCTGCTGTTCGCCGGGGGCAGCGGGATCACCCCGGTGATGTCCATCCTCAAGTCGGCTCTGGCCCGGGGCCAGGGCCGGATTGTCCTGGTCTACGCCAACCGGGACGACCGCTGCGTCATCTTCGGCCCCGAACTGCTCCGGCTCCAGGCCGCCGCCACCGGCCGGCTGGTGGTGGTGCACTGGCTCGACTCGCTGCAGGGCGCGCCCACCCCCGCCGCGATTGCGGCGCTCACCGCGCCGTACGCCGGCTACCAGGCGTTCATCTGCGGGCCGGACCCCTACATGGCGGTCGTCCGGCAGGCGCTGAGCCAGCTCAGCGTGCCAGCGGCCCAGGTCCACGTCGAGCGGTTCCTGTCGCTGGCGGAGAACCCGTTCGAGGCGACGGAGGAGACCGGGGGCGTGCCCGCGACCATCGAGGTCACCCTGGATGGCCAGACCCGCCTGCTGCCGTGGCCGCCCGGGGCCCGCATGCTCGACGTCCTCATCGACGAGGGCCTCGACCCGCCATTCTCCTGCCGCCAGGGAATCTGCGGGGCCTGCGCCTGCCAGCTCACCGGCGGGGAGGTGGAGATGGTCCACAACGAGGTCCTGGAGGCGGAGGACGTCGCCGACGGCTACATCCTCGCCTGCCAGGCCGTGCCTCTGACCCCCACCGTCGCCATCACCTACTCATGAGCGGGCGGGTGCATCATGGGTGGCGGTGCGCGGCGGGCACCTTGGTGACCAGGTGTTCTTCTGGGGGAAGATCACCAGCCTGAAGCCCTGGCCTGCAAGGTCGGGCCGACCCGCCACCTGATTCGCGGTAGCTGCGAACCCGGCTCCGGTGAAGCGCCGCCGACGGCCCGTCGGTTCCCCGGTTTTGAGGTCAGGCGGCGGGTTGTTGCTGGGACAGTGGGGGGATGCGGGTTGGGGTGTTGTTGCTGGCGGCGCGGTTCCCTGGCCAGCCGGATGGGGAGGTGCTGGCGGCTGCCGTGGACGCGGCGGTGGCGGCGGAGCGGGCTGGTTTCGACGATGTGTGGGTGGCTGAGCACCATTTCATGTCTTACGGGGTGTGCCCGTCGGCGGTGACGCTGGCGGCGTATGTTCTTGGCCGGACCGAGCGGGTGGCGGTCGGCACGGCGGTGAGCGTGCTGTCGGTTCAGCATCCGGTGGCGCTGGCGGAGCAGGCGGCGCTGCTGGACCAGGTGTCGGGGGGGCGGTTCTGGCTGGGGGTCGGGCGCGGCGGCCCGTGGGTGGACCTGGAAGTGTTCGGGACCGGCCTGGACCGCTATGAGTCAGGCTTCGCTGAGGGCCTTGACCTGCTGCTGGCTGCGCTGACCCGGGAGAGGGTGTCCGCGGCGGGACCGTCGTTCACCTTCCGTGAGGTGGCGGTGGTGCCCCACCCCCGGACGCGCCCGCACCCGCCGCTTGTGGTGGCCGCGACATCGGCGGCCACCGCGCGGCTGGCCGCTGATCGCGGGCTGCCGATGCTGCTGGGGATGCACATGGGTGACGAGGCGCGGCGGGAGCTGATCGCCGGGTACCAGGCTGGGGCAGGCCCCTGCCGGCGCCCGGCTGGCGGGCACATCGCGGCGGTGCTGGCGTATGTGGCCGATACCAGAGCTGAGGCCCAGCGGGTGCTGCGGGATGAGCTGCCCCGCTGGCTGGGGCCTGGGCTGGCCGGGTATGTGCCGGTGGATGGCCGGGCCGCCCCGGCCCGGGATCCGGAGGGTTATGCCGAGATGCTCTGCGGGATCAGCCCGGTTGGCACCGCCGCGGATTGCGTCGAGATCATGGCCGCGACCGTGGAGCGGACCGGGATCAGGCACCTCATCGTGATGGCCGAGGGTGCCGGTGACCCGGTCCGCACCAGGGAGAACATTGCCCGGCTTGGCACCGAGGTGCTACCGGGCTTGCGGGAGCGGGTCAGCAGTCGACCAGGTCCGGGTGCTGGTTGAGGATCTGCGAGCGTGCGGTGATGAATTCCTGGTAGGCCGCCGTGGCGGCGGGGCGGAACACGGCGGCGCGGTGGCAGTTCTGGAACGCCAGCCGCACGCCGTAGTGCCGTTCGATGGCGCCGCGCATCGCGTCGCTGGCCATCACCCGCAGCAGCTGCCCGCGGGCGGCCTCATCGGGGGGCGGGACCTGGTTGTCGGCCAGGTCGGCGCCGCTGGCGTTCA
>JAWWPY010000086.1:0-8590 GCA_033854735.1 Streptosporangiaceae bacterium
GACGTGGCGCCAGTACGACATGGTCTTCGGCACGCCGTGCAGCAAGAACACCGGCTCGCCGGCGCCGCCGATCGCGTAGTGGATCTCCACGCCGTTGACCTTGGGCTTGCCGTGTGTGAGCCGGACCCCGGCGTGGTCAGTGAGGTTCATCTCGGCGAACTCCTTCTTCTCTCGGCCGTGTAGGCGCCGACCGGGTGGTGGATCTTCCGGAGCGGCATTTCTGCATCCTCATCTTGTCCGTATTGACTCGGTTGAGCTGGTGATGTCCTTGAGGGCGCGCGCCCGCCGGGCGTCGGCTGGCGGTTGGCGTTCGCCCCGGGCGGCACCACCCTGCCACCGGCGACGGCAACGGCAGCATCTACCTGTGGGATGTCGCCACCCACAAGATCACCGCCACCTTCACCGACCCCAGCGGTGGATTCCTCCACTGGATGGCGTTCGGGCCGGGCGGCACCACCCTGGCCACTGGCGACGGCAGCGGCAGCACTTACCTATGGCACCACACGAAGTACAGGCCCTGATTATCGGGAATTGCGGCTGATCTTTCTAGGTCCACCTGGGGCGCCGCTACAACGCCCACCGCGACCGGTTCGGGGTCGTACCGATCTGCCGTGTCCTTAACGCGCGGTCTCCCGATCGCCCCGAGAACGAAATGGGCGCGCCGGCCCCCGGTGCTTCTACGGGACCCGACCGAGGAGCCCGTCGCCACCCTGAACCGGCAAATATGCACGCAGAGGACTGCGCACTTGGCCGCACGGCTCGTAATTCATACTCGGCGATCTGAATCCGCGAGGTGGGCGCGCTCTCACGCTGTGTGCTTGATCTGCGACTTGTGCGAGGCGTGTACTTCCCGCTGTTAGGTGCGGGTCTTTGCTGCCGGGTACCCACGAGCTATGGCGTCCAGGAATATTACTCTGTGTCCCGGCTGGCCGGGTTGGGGTCTGCGGCGTGGCGAGTCGTAAGGGATCCGGGTCCGGCGGAACCCAAGAGGGGCGTCTCCAGTCCTTCTATGAGCGTTTCCATCTGCGCGGCCTCGTTGGCGACCCGTCGCAGCATGCGGTCAAGGCGGGCCGCCGGCGGTTTCGGCTGCTGCCGGTAGTACTCCGCGAACCCGCGGACGACGTTGACTGACCTCAGCAGTTCCCGGGCCGTCTCACCCAGGTGCCGCGACATCTCATCCGCCGACCGGCGCGCCGCAGCCTCAGCCGCGCGGCTCGCGGATAGCTGCTGCGGCATTCTCGTGAGCGTCATGCCGAGCGGCCAGCGGCTCCCGTCGGTGCCCGCCCACAGGCCGCCGCGTGGCATCCCATGCGAGGGTTCCCCGCCTGCGGCTTGCCCGGCGCTTTCCGCGAGCTCGGCAGCCTTGCCAAGTGGCCGCAAGATGGCCCGGGTCAGGGCGAGTGCCGCGCAGGCCAGCAACACGAGCACGGTGCCCGCTGCGGCAGCGTAGCCTGCCGCGAGCCGGCCGGTACCGGCCAGCTCGGTCATGACGACGAGCACGCCGCCGGAACCGGGTCCGGGCCGCCGGCTGATTATGTACCGCACGTCGTCCGGTCCGTACACGTACAAGATGCGCTGTGGCTGGTAACGGACGGCTTCGATGACCACGCGCCAGCGACCGCTGGTTCCGGCACCCGGCACGGTGACCGGTCGTGCCAGGTGCGCCGCGAGCCACGCGCCGCCGGCGGGGATAGCCGGGCCGGAAGCGGTGCCGGGAGCCGCGAGGGTCAGCACCTGCCCGCTCGCGCTCAGCAACTCCATGTCGCAGGGCACGGGCGAGACCTGGCTGGAGTCAGGCGGGGCCACGAAGCCGTGGCTCAGCATGCTGCTCGCGCAAGCCAGCACGTTATTGTCCGCCTGCCGCATCAGGTAACCGTTGGCTCCCGACACGCCGGCCAGGCCGGCTGCGACCGCCCCGAACGCCACGAAGCTCACGGCAAGGCACGGCAGCAGTACCCGCAGCGGCATCCGGATGAGCGCGCCCATTCATCCAGTCTCGCCAGTCCCCGTCACCCTGGCGAGCCCCGGATCCCGGTCCGCAGACTCCGTGGTCCGGCCAGCGGACAGATGCCCGGTGCTGGCAGTCCCGGGATCGGTGGCGCGCTGCAGGCCCGGTGACGGCTGGCCTGGATGGCGCAAGGACGGAAGGAAGCCGGTACAGGATTATCGCCGGTCATGGCATTTAACGGGCCGGGCAGCTAGTGATCATGTGATCCGTTGTAGTTTCAAGATCCTTTGACCGTGATCTGACCGTCGTTCTAAACGTGGCACGTGCGGTATTAAGCATCACAGGCCGTCATTGACTGGCATCCAGCGGTAGATGAACTGCCGCACTTCCCATGGCATGCAAGAGGTCTGGGGTTCGAATCCCCATAGCTCTACCTGATCAACCGTATAATTCGAACAAGTCGAAATGTGATTTCGAACGGCTGGTAGCGCTACCGGGCGACGTTAGAACCGGGTCAGCTGCCGCTACCCACCAGTTCCTATGCCGCAGACCTGAGCGGGTAACCCGCTGACCTGTTACGAACCCGCTGCGCACGCCGGTGCGGCGCGTCGGCGCGGCCGGGGCAGTGGCGCCGGTTCGCCGTTGTTACCTGGTGTGAAAGCAACTGCCATGCCCCGCGCACTCGCAGAGGCGCCGATTGCCGAATACGCGCTGGCTTGCGGTAGCGGGCTCAGGCGCTGTCGGCGATGCAGAACAGCCACTTCTGGCGTGGCCTGTATGGTGAGGATCCCGTCAGCAGACCGCCTCGGCGAGCAGTCTGGTCGCCGCTATCAGCTCGGACTCACTCGGAAGCGCGAAACCGAGGAGGAGCGCCGGAGAAGATGACGCGTGGGTGGTGCCTTCGGCTCTCTTGACGAAGAACTGCCCCGCCAGAACCAAGCCTCCGCCGATGATCGAGCTAACGATCGGCAGCACCGCGTTCACGAGCACCCCAACCCCCTATCCCGAGCCGTGGCGGGTTGCCCCACTCATGCTGTCGGCAAGCAGATCGATTGCCAAGGGAGCGAACGAAGCCGATCTTGGCTCCCGGCAGCCCGACCGCCAGAGCCCGCGATCCCCTGGCTCACTCAGCGGCTAGATCCGGATGTCTGAAGGTCTGATTGAGAAAGCCGGGCGGGTGGACATTAATCCTCGCAGCCGATCCTTCCGGAGTCTCCCAGCCGGCCCGCTGGCCGGACACGCCGGAGTGATCGTGGGGCTGATGACCGATCGTGCCGAGAGTCAGGACAAAAGACCCTGCCTCCGCACCAGGGGCGCGCGCTTACTGAGTGAAAGACCACTGGAAGACCCATGAGGCAAAGGGTGCCCACGAGGGCTTGGTACTCGCCCGGCCGGGCTGGCCGCCGTCCCCGCGTGCTTGTCGAGGATGACCACCTAGCTCTGGCCATCTCCGACTTCTCCTTGCTCCAGGATGCGGGCTTTGACGTTGCCTACTGCTCCGGGCCAGGACACACTCCCAGGGACTGCCCCATCCTGCGGGGCCAGCAGTGTGACGTGCTCGCCGGCGCCGACGCCGTCCTTCACGGGCTTGATTCAGGACTGGGTATTGCGGCCGCCATCGGGCGGCGGCATCCGCGCATAGCCGTCGTGGCCGAGCAGCACCCGCGCGTGGACGGCAGCCCGGAGGCGGTCGCCGGCGGGTGCACACCGCTCATCTCTTCGTGCTCGGTCCACGGCCATATAGATGCGCTACGCGCCAGTCCTCTCCCGGCTCGAAGGACGCAACGATCGGGTGCCCGATCGCGTAGGCGTGGCCGCGGGCGTGCCGGAGCGGGGACGAGTCGCAGCAGCCGACATGCCCGCAGGTCAGGCAGAGCCGCAGATGCACCCACTCCGAACCCAGGCGCAGGCATTCCTCGCAGCCGTCCGGTGTCCGCGGCGACACCGGGCAGACCATGGTCAGGTGTGGGTCGCTTGGTACCGACGTGCTGGCCTTTCGCGTCCGCAGTGCATACACCAGGGTCTCCGGTACCGCCTGGCCGCACATCTTCAGACCGGGTAGTTGTTGGGCCGGCGGCCCGCGGCGAACGCTGAGCTACCTGAACGGGGGATGTCAGACCGCGGCCGGCCGGGCAGCGTGGCCAGTGGAGGATCAGTGATGAAACGGCGCATAGTGACAGCGGCAGCGGCCTTCGCCCCTGTAGTTACGGTGGTGGCCGTCGTCAACGCGGACAGCATCGACCGGTATATCCGGCTGTCCCGCATGTGAGCGCACGCTTCCCGGCGGTTCGGGGCTAGCCATGTCAGCACCAGCGAATACCTCTCCTGTGATCCGCAGCCTTATCCCGGCACGGGTGGACCGGCTGCCGTGGTCGCGGTTCCACACCAGGATGGCGATCGCCCTCGGGGTGGCCTGGGTGCTCGACGGCCTGGAAATCACGGTCGCGAGTTCGGTGGCCGGCGCGCTGAGCAAGACGGACACGCTGCACATGTCCTCGACCGCGGTCGGGGCAATCGCGAGCGTCTACCTAGCCGGCGAGGTGGTGGGCGCGCTGGTCTTCGGCCGGCTGTCCGACCGGCTGGGCCGCCGGAACCTGTTCATGGTCACCCTGGGCGTTTACCTGGTCGGCAGCGGGCTCACCGCACTGACGCTGGGGGCCGGCCCGGGCTGGGTGATCTACCTGTATGCCACCAGGTTCATCGCCGGGACCGGCATCGGCGGCGAGTACGCGGCGATCAACTCGGCGATCGACGAGATGATTCCCGCCCGCTACCGCGGCCGGGTGGACATCGCCGTCAACGGCACCTACTGGGGTGGGGCGATCATCGGCACGCTGGGCAGCCTGTTGTTCCTGAAGGTGCTGTCACCGCATCTCGGCTGGCGGCTCGGCTTCCTGATCGGGCCGGTGCTCGGCCTGGTCATCCTGCTGGTGCGGCGGAACCTGCCGGAGAGCCCGCGGTGGCTGCTGATGCACGGCCGGGCGCGGGAGGCCGAACAGTCCATCCGGTACATCGAGCAGGAAGTCGAGGCGTCCGGTAACCCGCTGCCGCCGGTGGATGAGAGCCGGGCTATCGAGATCCGGCCGGAGCCGCGCGTCGGCTACCTCACGCTGGCCAGGGTCCTGTTCCGGGATTACTGGCCCCGGTCGGCGCTCGGCGCCACCCTGATGATCACGCAGTCCTTCCTGTACAACGCGATCTTCTTCACCTACACCCTGGTGCTGACGAAGTTCTACCACGTCAACGCCAATAACGCGCCTGTCTACCTGATCGCGTTCTGCGTCGGCAACCTGGCCGGGCCGCTGCTCATCGGCCGCCTGTTCGACACGGTCGGCCGTAAGCGGATGATCGCCAGCACCTACATCCTGTCCGGGGTGCTGCTCGCGCTGACCGCCTGGCTGTTCGATCAGGGCGCGCTCACGGCACTGACCCAGACGATCGCCTGGTGTGTCATCTTCTTCTTCGCGTCGGCCGGGGCGAGCGCGGCCTATCTGACGGTCAGCGAGATCTTCCCGCTGGAGGTGCGGGCGCAGGCTATCGCGGTGTTCTTCGCCATCGCGCAGTGCTTCGGAGCGCTGGGGCCGGTTCTCTACGGTCACCTGATCGGCAGCGGCGATGACCCCTTCAAGCTGTTCATCGGCTACCTCATCGGGGCGGGGGCAATGATCGCCGGTGGGATTGTCGAGATCGTCCTGGGCGTCGCGGCCGAGGGTAAGTCCCTGGAGGACGTGGCCAATCCGCTGTCCCTGGTCCGGGTGGCTGCTGACTCGGTCTCCGACCTCGCGCACGGCCGCGCCGGGCAGCGGCCGACCAGGTGATCAGGCAGGCGCGCCTTCGGCCCGTGCTGCGGTGCCGATGAACATCCCGGTCTTCCGCAGGCGGCAGGCCGCCCAGATCGGTGCCGTGGCGCGGGCCGTCGCGCAGCGCACGCCGGCAACGCTGACTGTGGTACGGCAGCGGGCGCAGCCGACGGCGGTGACCATCGCCCGGCTGGCCAGCACCGCGGTGCTCGCGTACCTGCTGGCGCTGCTGCTGCCGGTCACTTCGCGGCCGGTGCTCGCGCCGCTGACCGCGCTGCTCGTCATCCAGGTCACCCTCTACCAGACGCTGCGCAGCGCGATCCGCCGGGTCGGCGCCGTGGTGGCCGGGGTGCTGCTGGCAGTTGCCCTGTCCGCATGGGTCGGGTTCACCTGGTGGAGCCTGGGACTCATGATCGCGGTCGCGCTCACGGTCGGCTATGCGCTGCACCTCGAGGAGTCCATCCTCGAGGTGCCGATCAGCGCGATGCTCATCCTGTCCGTCGACACCCATGCGGCGGCCACCTGGCGGATCGTCGAGACACTCGTGGGCGCGGCCGCTGGGCTGCTGGCCGGGCTGGTCTTCGCCCGGCCGCGAGTGCAGTCGGCGGCTGAGGCCATCAATGACCTGTGCCGCACGATGGCCGACCTGCTGGACCAGATGGCCGACGGCCTCAGCGATGGATCGGTCCTGGATCGCTCGAATGACTGGCTCGGCCGCGCGCGCTCGCTCGGCAGCGAGATCCGGCGAGTGGACGAGGCCCTCCGCGAGGCGGAGGAGAGCGTCCGGCTCAACCCCCGCGGCCTGCGGCTGCCGAATGCCGCGATCAGCCTGGGCGGCAGCCTGGAGACCCTGGAGCACGAGGCCCTCGTGATCCGCGTCTTCGCCCGGTCCATCGCGGACAGCATCCGGCTCCCCGGTGACGAGAGCCCGATGCGCGATCCGGACACCCGCGGCAGGCTGGCCGGGGTGCTGCGCCAGCTCGCCGGCGCAGTGCGCAGCTACGGCCGCCTGGCCACCGTGCGGGACACGGCTGTCCGCCGCCAGCTCGAGGCTGAGCTGGAGCAGTACCTGGCTGCGGCGCAGGACGAGCAGAACCGGCTCAGCGAACTGCTGGGCACCGATCCCACGGCCAGGCCGGTCGGCTGGCCGCTGCGGGGCGAGCTGATCAGTCACCTCGACCGGCTCAGGAACGAGCTTGAGGCGGGCAAGCCGGGCGACCGGACCCAGCGGCGGCGGGTGCGCTCCTGGCGGCGGCCGCGGCAGGCGGGCCAGTGGCGGCCGCGGTCACCGGGCCGCCGGCGGCTGAGCAAGTTATCGGACCGGTCGCGGCGGGCCGGCCCGCACGGCACTGCGCGCCACCCCGGACAGCAGCGAGATCACCGCGACGCCTGCGACCAGGTTGATCACCGCGGTGAAGACCTTGCTCGACAAGGCGGCAGGCTGGCTGAACGGCGCCGCGACAGCGATGAGGTCGGCCAGCGCGGTGATCCAGGTGAAGAAGCTGAGCGGCCGCGGCGTTTCGAGCAGCAGGACATGCAGCAGGCCCGTCGCCAGGAGGGCGCCCGCGGCCGCCAGCCCGGCGTAGACCGCGATCGTGGAGCTGCCCCGGTTACCGGCCGCCTTGGGCGCCAGCACCGGGATGCCCAGGATGCCGCGCGCGATGTACACGCCGGCCACCACCACCACCACCAGCGCCACCACCACCACCAGCGCCGCCACGACGGCACTGCGCCGAGCCCTGGTCGGAGCACGAGTGGCGCCTGCTGGGCACTGCCAGCTCGCTACCGGCCTGCATTCATCGGGCGGCGCATCGCCAGCAGTACATGACGGGCGGCTGCCCGGGAGACTGCCCGTCCGGGCTGTGCCCGTACCCGAGCCCGTCGCGGCGGCCGCGTGGCCGTGGTGAGCTGTCGGCGGCGTTCTGCCAGGCGCAGCATGATGTCGCCGAACGGCTCGGGCCCGCGCCGTGACGGGAGGGCCGTTCGGGGCAGCCGCAGGTAGATTTCTGGTTGTACGCGGAGCAGAGCCTGGCGAACAGGGACGGGTGGGAAATCAACCTGTGACCACACGGATGCTGTTGCGTGGTGGCCTCGTCGCCGACGGGATTGGCATCACGACGCAGCGCGCGGGACGGGCATCAGGGGCTTCCGTATTCTCATGACTTTGGACCAGAACCTCCTGGATAGGCACGCCCTGCCGGGTGTGGCAGCCGAAGTGCTGAACGCTCCCGGGGTGTGCGCCGGGCTGGGACTGCTCACGGATGAGGAGCGGGAACGCCTGGCTGCTGAGGCGGCATACGCCGATATCGCAAGGCGCATAAGGATGAGCCGGTGCTGATGGGTCGGCTGATGGTCTCCCTCGACGTGATCACCGCCGCGATCGAGACACCCGACGAGGACGCCATATGCCGGGCCGCGGTGCTACATGAGGCGGTGGACTGGCAGCGCGCAGCTGCTGATGCTGTCAAGGGACATCAGGTTCTGTCCGCCCCCTGCTCGGTCGCCCAGAAGGTCGAGGACTTCCTGGCGCTAGGGAAGGTGATCGACGAGCCGATGGTTCGCCGGCCACTCCTCGGGAGGGGTGGTGACCCTTGAGGGCCTTAGCGTCCCGGGCATTGACGCTGGTTATGCCTCGGCCACCGCGGCGCGGCCGCCTTCGGTCACCGTCATGTGTGACTTTGACTGGTATGTGGCGGCGGATTATCGGCGCTATCTGAACAGGCCCTAGTCAAGGGGGCAGGTCACGTCGCTGCCTCTGGCTGCCTGCAGGAGCAGGTTGTAGAGCAGCTCGCGCTGGCTGTCATCGAGCGCTCCGAGCACCTCGTTGTCAACTGCCGCGAGT
>JAWWPY010000087.1:0-3012 GCA_033854735.1 Streptosporangiaceae bacterium
CCCAGCGGAAGGGACAGTGCGGCGCGGGAAACGCACTAACGCTGGTGAAAGCCACTGTGGTCCGGCAGGCCGCCAGACGGGAACCCGCGGAAGGGCAGCACAATCCGGAGGATGGCTTGCCGCTGGCGATCGCCAAGCTCAGGCGGCAGGAACGGCCAGCCGCGCAGGACGTCGCGACTGGGGGGAAGGAAGCCCGGGTAGTGGCTGTCTGGGCCGGCCGGATCCGGCGGCCGGCCGGTCGCCGCGGGAATGACCCGCTGCGCGGGAACGGCGGCTGGGGTCGGCGCCGGTGTCGGGGTAGCCGAGGCCGACGCGGTGGGAGTGGAAGAGGGAGAGGGAGAGGGAGAGGGAGCCGGCGCGGGAGCAGCGGAGGCGGATGTGGTGGAAGTTGTACCGAGCGGCCTCTCCGTCGTCTTCGCCTGGTGCCCTGCGTGGTGGTGCAGCGCGAAATCGCCGATGATCGCCGCGGCGATGAGGACGGCAAGCCCCATCCCCAGGGACTGCCATCTCCTTGCCCGCCGGACATGAGCGGCCGCTGAGGCAGCGGCCGCGGAGCTAGTGGCCGCCTTCGCGGAGGCCGCAGCCGCGGGCAGGATCGGCGTACCGTCGTCGCTGCGACCTGCGGCGTTCTCCGCGAAGAAATCGCTGAATGACCCGCTGGTGTAGTCCGTGACCAGGTCCGCAGCTGGCAGTCCGGCCGCGGACGGGGCGGGCTCCGCAGCCAGCAGCGCGCCGCACGTATCGCAGAACCGCGAGCCAGGAGCGCTGCGATGCCCCTGGTAGCACAGAGGCCGGACGTCCTCTCCGCAGATACCGCAGTGCTCCGCTCCCGCAGGAACGGCATGACCGTTCGCACAACTCGACACCGTTTCCCGCTCTCCATCGATCCGCTGTCGGTTTGCTGGTGTTATAGCACCTCGACGCGAATCATTTCATGATCACGGAATATTTCGGGCGCATAGGCCACGAATCACTCCGTGATCACGGAAATCGGCTATGCCGAGGGTGCGGGGGTCCCCCCGGGCCAGCACAGGTCCATGATCATGGAGGTTGGCTGTGGCCGGATTCAGGGGTTGCCGCCCGGGCCAGCACAGCGTCAGCCGACCGCTGAGGGCGACGAGTAGTACATGACGTTGCCCATGCTGTCGGTCGCGGTGCAGATGTCCACGGCCGGGCAGCTGACAGCCTCGATGGCATTGGTGCCGTCGATATCCGCCGGTGACGACCAGTGGCCGTCGCGGTAGACGAGGGCGCCCCCGGAGCCGTCGACGGCGACGCAGTAGCCGTCCGACGGGCATGCGACCGCGTCGGCGACCACCCCTATCGGCGAGATGGTCCATCGGCCGCCGGTGAATACGGCCGCCATGCCATTGCGATCCACCGCCATGCAGAACGCCGGGCTTGAGCAGGACACCCCCGAGAACGCGCTGCCGTTGTCCACCACCTGGCCCGCGCTCCACGCACTGCCGTCGTAGGTGAAAACGTCGCCGCCCTGGCCCACGGCCACGCAGTTGGCGGCGATGGTGCAGGACACGGAGGCCAGCCCGGTCCCGGTGGGGTCGACCGTGAACGGCTGCCAGCTGACCGCTGACCCGGTGTTGGTGTAGCCGAAGGCGTTACCGCCGCTGTCCACGGCCATGCAGAACGCCGACGTCGGGCAGGATGCCGCCGTGGGCACCCCGACCCGCGAGTCGACATAGACCGGGCTGCTCCAGCTGCCCTGGTTGAGCGTGATAGCGCCGCCCCCGCTGTCCATCGCGAGGCAGAACGCCGTGGAGGCGCAGGAGATGGCGACGAGCCCGGACTGCGAGTTGGTGGCCATGGTCTGCCAGCTGCCGCCGGCGGTGGAGGTCATGATGGCCCCGACGCTGTCGACCGCGTAACACATGGTGGGCTCCGGGCAGGAAACCCCGGCGATAGTCGGGTTGCCGATCTGGGCCGCCTGCTGATCGAGTGGCCTGGGGGCGGTCCACCTGGCTGGTGCGGCCGACGGGGTGGGCGCCCGTGACGCGGCCGACGGGGTGGGCGCCCGTGACGCGGCGGAAGCGGTGGCCGCCACGCCGCGCGACGGGGTTGCAGAGGCCTGTGCCTGCTGTGCCGGGTGGTGTTGCAGCAGCGTGCGTCCCCCGGCGACGCCAGCGGCGACGAGGATGGCAACTCCCAGCACCGCGATCGGCACCCTGGGCCGTCGCCTTCTGCGTGCAGCATCTCTGGGCCCAGCATCCCTGGGCCCAGAATCTCTGGGCCCAGCATCTTTGTGCCCAGAATCCCCACGGCCGATGTCCCCACGGCCGACGTCCCCACGGCCCAGGTCGGTAGCCTCGACGTCGGTCAGGGTGGACGGACCCTCGTCGTCATAGGTCTCCGCCGGAGGTTCCGTCGCCTGCTCAGCGGCCAAGGGGGTGGCCGCCAACGGGGGGGCCGCCAACCAGTCCGGCGCCGGAGGTTCCGTCGCCCGCTCAACCGTCAACGGGGTGGCCGCCAGCCAGTCAGGCGCCGCGGCCGCCGCAGCATCCCCGGCGTCGTCGGCGAGGATGTCGCTGAACGAGCCGCTGGTGTACTCCGTGACAAATGCGGCAGCGGGCACCGCAGCGGGTTCTGCTACCAGCAACGCGCCGCATGTGTCGCAGAAACGTGAGCCGACGGCGCTGCGATGTCCCTGATAGCACAGAGGCCCGACGGCCTCTCCGCAGATACCGCAGTGCTCCGCCCCCGGAGGAACGGCATGACCGTTCGCACAACTCGACACCGTTCCCCGCTCTCCATCGGTCCGCTGTCGGTTTGCCGATGTTAGGGCAACTTACCCCAGTTGGTGGCTTTCTTCGCGGAAGACTGGCCGAGCAGATCGCTGGTTTACCGGCTGGTGCCGGGCATACCCAGCCGCCACAGCGCGGGGTCGGCCCAGGCGCCCACGATCGCGGTATCCGGATCCTGGCGGCGCAGCCCGGCGAACCGCTCAGCGAGCAACTGCAGGCGCACTGTCATCGGAATCTGGGCCAGTACCGGGCCGAG
>JAWWPY010000088.1:0-15378 GCA_033854735.1 Streptosporangiaceae bacterium
CGTTGCCGCGCGGAAATTTCGCCGTCCTGGTCATCGACGATGACTCGGACGACCACACGGTCGGCATCGTCTCCAGCGTTCTCGGGGAGCGGGCCTGGCTGCTGCAGCGGACCGCGCCCAACGCCCGGCAGGGCAAGGGGGAGGCGCTGAACGCCGCCATCGGTCACCTCACCGGCAGCGGGCTGCTCGCCGACCGAGACCCGGACCGGGTCATCGTCGTGGTCGTCGACGCCGACGGCAGGCTCGACCCGCATGCTGTCGCCGAGGTCACCCCCTACTTCGCCGACCCCCTGGTGGGCGCGGTGCAGATCGGCGTCCGTATCAACAACCGCACCGCCAGCCGGCTGGCGCGGATGCAGGACATGGAATTCGTCATCTACACGGAAGTCTTCCAGCGCGGCCGCCGCCACCTGGGCAGCGTCGGCCTCGGCGGCAACGGCCAGTTCATGCGGCTCTCCGCGCTGCGTGAGCTGGGGCCAGGCCCCTGGACCCGGAGCCTGACCGAGGATCTCGACCTCGGCATCCGGCTGCTGGCGGCCGGCTGGCGCAACGAATACTGCTCCGCCGCCGCCGTGCACCAGCAGGGCGTCGTCGAGCTGCGCAGGCTGATCCGGCAGCGCTCGCGCTGGTTCCAGGGTCACCTGCAGGCCTGGAAACTGATCCCGGCCGTGCTGCGCAGCGCCCCCCGGCGAGCCCGCGCAGACCTGCTCTATCACCTGTCCAGCCCGGCCATCCTGCTCATCGCCTCCCTGCTGTCGGCGTCCTTCCTACTCGCCGTGGCCAACGATGTGATCATCGCCGCCCATGGGCGCAGCCCGTTCGGCTGGTGGCTGGCCTCCACCTATGCCCTGACCTTCGGGCCCGCCCTGGTCTTCAGCTCGGTGTACTGGACACGGGAACGGCGCAGCGGGGTACCGCTGATGAAGGTCGCTGGCTTCGCCCACCTCTACGTCTGCTACAGCCTCATGTGGTACGTCGCGGGCTGGTGGGCCGTGGGCCGGACGCTGCGCGGCCGGACCAGCTGGGCGAAGACAGACAGGGTGACGGAAGCACCGGCGGCCGTGCCGGCCCTCGCCGCCATGTCGGGGACGTCCGCCGGGGCGCCGGGCCGCGTCCTCATCACGGCGGCCGTCAGCCCGGCCGCCTCGCCTGCGCCGGCCACGGCCGGGGAAGGGCCCGCCGGCGGCCCCTGGCCGCCGGTCCGGCCGCGGCGGGGAAGCCCGCGGTCGCTCACCCTCACGGGCGTCGCCCTGCTCGCCTGCGCGGCCCTGGTCGGGACGATCGCGTTCTCCGTCGGCCGGGGAAACCACTCGCAGTGGTACTCGGTCTTCAACGGCTACGGCATGACGTCGGTGGCCGGGTCCGGCGCGCATCAGGTCATCACCCTGTCGCCGGGCCGGGCACGTACCCGGCGCGACACCCATGCGGCCCTGGTTCTCAGCAAAGGCTGGAATCAGGACTTCGTCGCCCTCACGCATGTGCGCACGATGAGCCGGCTGCGCCAGGGCGCCGCCGGGCCCCCGAACCCGTGGGAAGTCGGCTGGGTGGTGTGGCACTACACCTCGAACCAGCGTTTCTACGCGCTGACCCTGGAGCCGACCGGATGGGTCCTGTCCAAACAGGACCCGGCTTACCGGGGCGGTGAGCGCTTCCTCGCGTCGGCGCCCTACCCACGGTTCCCGGTCGGCGTCACGCACGCCGTGGGAATCGTGCAGAGCGGAAATCAGATCACTGTCTCCGCCGACGGCCGCCTGCTCACCCAATTCACCGATACCCAGCGGCCTTACCTGAGCGGTGCTTTTGGCGTCTACTCCGAGGACTCCGTGGCGCGCTTCTCCCACATCCAGCTCACCTCGCTCGCCGCCATGCCGAACCATTCCGTTCCCGTGCCCGTTATACAACAAGGACCCGCGACACCAACCGGTCAAGCCCGCTGAATAGTGCCCGTACACAAAGAAAGCGATATGCATATGACAGGCTCGGCCAGGCCCGCCGCGGTTAAGGCGTCCGCAGGGGGGGCTAAGCGCAAAATCATGGTCATTTACGGCACCCGGCCAGAGGCAGTAAAGGTGGCACCGCTGATCCGGGCGCTCGAAGCGTCCCCCGTGTTCACGCCGCTGGTCGCGGTCACGGCGCAGCACCGGTCCATGCTCGACCAGGTCAACGAGGTTTTCGACATCAAACCCGAATTCGACTTGGACATCCACCGCCCGGGCCAGACCCTCACCGCCATCACCACCCGCGCATTGCACGGCGTGCAGGAGGTACTGGCCGATCAGCGCCCCGACGCAGTCGTGGTGCAGGGCGACACGACAACCGTATTCGCCGCCGCGCTCGCGGCATTCTACGAGCAGATCCCGGTGGTACACCTGGAGGCGGGCTTACGCACAGGTAATCCGTACTCGCCCTATCCAGAGGAGATCAACCGGCGGCTCGCCACCCGGCTCACGGCGCTGCACCTGGCGCCGACGGCCACGAGCAGAGCCAATCTGCTCGCCGAGAACGTCGAGCCGGCCAACGTGGTGGTGACCGGGAACACCGTCATCGACGCCCTGCTGTGGGCCGTTGGACGCCAGTTCGACTACGGCGAGCCTGCCCTGGCCGACCTGGACGCCAGCGCTGCGCCGGTGCTGCTGGTCACCGCGCACCGGCGGGAGTCGTGGGGCGCCCCGTTGCGGACCATAGGCCGCGCACTGGCCCGTATCGCCCGCCAGCACCGCGATCTGCGCATCGTGTTCCCCATCCACCGCAACCCGGCGGTCAGGGACGCGATTCTGCCCGCCATCGCGCACCTGCCGAACGTCACGGTGACCGAGCCGGTGCCCTACGGCGGATTCGCGCGGCTGATGAACCGGGCCAGCGTCATCCTCACCGACAGCGGCGGGGTGCAGGAGGAAGGTCCCAGCCTCGGCAAGCCGGTACTGGTCATGCGGGACACCACCGAGCGGCCCGAGGCGGTACTGGCCGGGACGGTCCGGCTGGTCGGCACCGATGAGGAGCTCATCGTGGAGAGCGTGAACCGCCTGCTCACCGACCCGGCCGCCTACGCGGCCATGGCCAACGCGGTCAATCCGTACGGGGATGGCCGGGCCGCGCAGCGTGCGGTCGACGCGCTCGCGCACCATTTCCGCCTCGGCCCCGCCCCCGACGAGTTCGACAGCACACCGGCTGGAATCGGCCGGGCGTGCCTGGAGCCGGCCTAGCGGCCATGCGCCCGAGAAACCCTATGAGCCCCGCGAGAAACCCCCCGCTGACCATAACTGAGGGGAAAGGAAATCAGTACCATGGGTCACCATCGTGTTCTGATCGCGGCGGCAGCCGCGATCGCGCTTGCGGCGCCGGTGGCCGCCGCGAGCATCCCAGCAGGCGCCTCGCCGGTGCCGCCTGTGACGCCCCAGGCGGCCTCCGCCGCCGTCCACAGCATCAAGCCTGGCGCAGGCCACTTCTCCCGGGGGGGCCCGGAACTGCCTGCCCCGCCGAAGCCGCCGGCGGGCCTGCCCAGGCAGCGCAGCGGTTACCGTGCGCCCACCGTGCGGCCCCGGCCGCGGGGGCACCAGGTCACGGCGACGACGACGGCAGTTGTGACAGCTGCCGCGCCGGCCGTCGCCCCGCCCCCGCAGGCGAAGACCTGGGGTGCTACCGGGTCGGCGACCACGCTGGTGGTCTACGACACCACGAACACCTGGGGCTGGCTCGGTGAGCTGTACGCGATCGGCGGCGGCAACCTGGCCACGCACTTCGGGAAGGTGACCGCGGAGCCGGTGGTCGACTACGTCTCCGGCCAGGTGAGCGGCTACACCGCGACGATCTATATCGGCTCGACCTACAACGAGCCGGTCCCCCAGACTTTCCTCAACGACGTGCTATCGACGACCAGGCCAGTGATCTGGATCGGGGACAACATCTGGCAGCTCACCGGGACCCAGGGAAGTGCCGCCGACACGGCATTTATGGCGGCCTACGGCTGGGATCCGTCCACCTCGTACTTCGACACTGCCGACACGGTCGCCTCGGTCGGTTACAAGACCCAGACGCTCACCCGCAACACGCTCAACACCGGTGGCATCCTGGCCCCGCACATCACCACGGCGTCGCAGGTGAGCGTGCTGGCCTCGGCGAACTGCAGCAGCGGGGGCACGGCGGTGAACTGCAATTCGATCGCGCAGGCCGCGGGCACGACCTTCCCGTGGGCGATCCGTTCCAGCAACCTCATGTACGTCGGCGAGGTGCCGTTCTCCTACATGTCGCTCACGGATCGCTATCTGGCCTTCGCCGATCTGCTCTTCGGTGACCTCAACCCCACCGCGGCGGCCAGCCACGAGGCGCTGGTCCGGATCGAGGACATCGGCCCGGCGTCCAACTCGGCCAACGTGACGTCGTTCGCCAACTACCTGAAGAGCCAGGGGGTGCCGTTCACCGTCGCGGTCATGCCCGACTACCTGGACCCGAACGGAACCTACAACAACGGCGTGCCCGTGTCGGAGACGCTGGCCCAGGTGCCCGCGATGGTGTCCGCACTGAAGACCGCGGGCACGGATGGCGGCGTCCTGATCCAGCACGGTTACACGCACCAGTACTCGAACATCCCCAACCCGTTCACCGGAGTTACCGGCGATGACTTCGAGTTCTTCCGCACTCAATGCTCGACCACGGCGACGCCCCCGTACAACTTCGTGGCGCCGTGTGCGAGTACCGATTCCGTCATCCAGGAGGGACCGCTGCCCGGTGACTCGCAGTCGTTTGCCGCAGGCCGGACCACCACCGGGCGGGCACTGTTCCGGTCGGCTGGCCTGCCGACGCCGACGATCTGGACGACTCCGCAGTACTCGGCGTCGGCCGCCGACTACGCCGGGATCGGCCAGACGTACTCGACCCGGTATGAGCAGGAGCTGTTCTTCGGCGGCCTGCTGACCGGCGGGGCGATCAACTACTCGCACGTGTTCGGCCAGTTCTTCCCCTACGAGGTACACGACGTGTACGGGGCGACGATCGTCCCGGAGAACCTCGGCGACTACGAGCCGACCGCACTCTTCGGCAACCCGGCACGTTCGGCGCAGGACATCATCAACGAGGCTCAGCAGAACCTCGCCGTCACTCAGGGCGTGGCCAGCTTCTTCATCCACTCCGACGATGACCCGCTCTCCGTTCTGCAGCAGGTCGTCACCGGGATCAAGGCCCTCGGCTACACATTCGTGAGCCCGGCCACCTTGATCTCCACGAACGGCTGACGCCGGCCGCCGCCTGGTGCTGGCGCCAGGCGGCGGCCTCAGCCCGGAACCCGCTTCCCAGCACTCCCCACAGCGGCCTGGTCGCGGAGGGCAGGCCGTCCTCGGTGAAGTACCACCAGAAGTACCCGCCCGCGAAGTAGCGGAGCTTGATCGAAAGGCCGTAGTAGTAGCGAATAATCGACTCAGCCGACCTCAGGGTGTTCGCGGCCACCGGATTGGCCAGGCCGATCTCACCGAAACCCAGCCGGGCGTGCGGGTACAGGACGTGCAGGCGCTGGAAGTACGCCGTCCAGGTGGCGGCGCTGGGCCGGAGGCCATGGCAGGCGCCTTCGTAATAGGACAGCAGGACATAGCCCAGCCCGTTCCTGACCGCCGCGGGCACGTAGGTCCGCGAGAAGGCCAGCGGATCCAGTTCGCCGGGCCCGTCACCGCAGCCGGCGTTGTAGTAGAGGGTCAGGGCGCTGCGCTTTCCCGCCGCGGCCACATCGGTGTAGGCCCCGGTGAGCTTGGCTTCCACCGTCGGATAGCTCCCCGTCCAGTTCCCGTTCACCTCGTTACCGATCTCCCACACGTCGACTTTGCTCCCGAAGGCCGCCAGGTAGGAATTCACCCGCGTCCGGTAGGCCGACGTGGTGATGCCCGCCTCGTCCGAGGAGTCGAGCAACTCGCCCATGAGGTAGCTCACCGGCCGCAGGGCGTTGACGGCGGCCGCGTAATATCCCGCAGGCTCCCTGGTATCGAAGTAGAGGCGCGTCGTCGGCGCCTCGGGCAGGTTCCGCAGGCCGGCGGCCAGCCGCGCGGTACCGGACACGTCATCCGCCGTGACGCCGTAGAGCGGGCCCGGCAGCGGCCGGTCCGGCGCGGTGCCAATGTGACGGGCGCTGTACGCGTCCAGGACCTTCATCGTGGTCCGCCCACCCGGGCCCGCGGAGGCTGACAGCCCGGCGACCATGGCGCAGGCCGCCAGCCCGCCGGCCAGTGCTGTGAGAGGCGGGGCGAGGCTGGTAACCATGACATCAGGCTGGTCCCAACGCTTCCATAGTCAATATGTTATGTCATGACTACTTTGTGTGACTTATGGCGCTGGCCTCGGCGCGGAGTCCGGAGCTGAGCACCCCCCATAGCGGCTTGCTCGCATACGGCAGGCCGTCTTCAGCGAAGTACCACCAGAAGTACCCGCCAACGTAGTAGGGCAGGTTGACCGCGAGGCCGTAGTAGCGGCGCACCAGCGACTCGGCCAACTTCAGGGTCTTCGTGGCCACCGGATTGGCCAGGCCGATCTCACCGAAGCCCAGCCGGGCCTTCGGGTACAGGGCGTGCAGGCTCTGGAAGTACGCCGTCCAGGTGGCGGTGCTCGGCCGGGCCCCGGGGCAGGCGGCCGGATAGTAGGAGAGCAGCACATAATCAAGCCCGGCCCGGACCGCTGTGGGCACGTAGGCCCGCGAGAAGGCGAGCGGACTCAGCTCACCCGGGCCGTCGCCGCAGCCGGCGTTGTAGTAGAGGGTGAGCGCCGTGCGCTTTCCCGCGGCCGTGACCGCCCGGTACGCCTCGGTGAGCTTCGCTTCCACGGCCGGGTAGCGGCCGGCCCAGCTGCCATTCACCTCGTTTCCGATCTCCCACAGATCGATTTTGTCGCGGAAGGCCGCGAGGTAAGACGTGACTCGCTCGTGGTAAGCCGGCGCGCTGATGCTGGTCTCATCCGCGGAGTCGAGCAATTCACCCATGAGGTAGCTCACCGGCCGCAGGGCGCTGACTGTGGCCGTGTAGTACCGCGCAGGCTCATGGACATCGAAATAGACGCGCACCGTCGGCGCCTCCGGCAGGTTTCGCACCCCGGCGACGATCTGCCCAGCATGTGACACGTCATCCACGGTGACGCCATAGAGCGGCCTGGGCAGCGGCCGGCCCAGCGCGGTGCTGATCCGCTGCGGCGTCCGGCCGGCCTGAGTTTCTGTCACGGCCGGCGGACCGCGGCCGGCACATGCCGCCAACCCGGCCAAGATAGTGCAGGTCACCAGGCCGCCGAGGGCCGTCAGGGCGGTCCGCCGGCCTGGCCGGGCGTTTAAAGCCACGATAGTGATTTTAATCCCCGGGCCGCATCGGGGCGGCGGGCTGGACGGGGCTCTTAGCATGGAGGCATGCAACGGTCCCCGATCTGGGCCGGGAAGGACGTGGCACGCTCATGCCGGTGGGCACGGGTTCAGAGAGCACGGGTACAGAGAGCACGGATACGGCGGGCGCGGCGCGCACCGCGATTGTCACCGTCGATGACGATCCCGGGGTGTCCCGTGCGGTCGCCCGCGACCTGCGGCGCCGGTACGGCGAGCAGCACCGGATCGTCCGCGCCGAGTCCGGCGATGCGGCCCTGGACGCGCTGCGCCAGATGAAGCTCCGCGGCGACCTGGTCGCCGTGATCCTGGCCGACTACCGGATGCCGCATATGAACGGCATCGAGTTCCTCGAGCGGGCCATGGACGTGTACCCGGGGGCGCGGCGCGTCCTGCTCACCGCCTACGCCGACACCGGCGCCGCCATCGATGCCATCAACGTGGTCGACCTGGACCACTACCTGCTCAAACCGTGGGATCCACCGGAAGAGAAACTTTATCCGGTGGTCGACGGGCTGCTTGACGCGTGGACGGCATCGGATCACCGGCCCGTCCCCGAGACGAAGGTCGTCGGCCACCGATGGTCGGCGCGCTCGTCCGAGGTCCGCGAGTTCCTGGCCCGCAACCAGGTGCCCTACCGCTGGTACGCCTCTGACGAGCCCGAAGGGCAGCGACTGCTGGCCGCCGCGGAAGCCGACGGCCTCGATCTCCCGGTCGTGATCACCCCGGATGCCGATGCGCTGATAGCGCCCACCGACGCCGAACTGGCCAGCCATGTAGGCCTCGCCACCACGCCCTCGAAGGACTTCTACGACCTCATCGTCATCGGCGGCGGGCCGGCCGGCCTCGGCGCCGCGGTGTACGGCGCCTCGGAGGGCCTGCGTACCGTGCTCGTCGAGCGCACCGCGACGGGCGGCCAGGCGGGCCAGAGCTCACGGATAGAGAACTACCTCGGCTTCCCGGACGGCGTGTCCGGGGCCCAGCTGACCGAGCGGGCCCGCCGGCAGGCCGTGCGGCTCGGGGCCGAGGTGCTGACCACGCGCGACGTGACCGCCCTGGAGGTCAACGGCTCGGCGCGCAGCGTCCGGTTCGCCGACGGCAGCGCCATCGACGCGCACACCGTCATCCTCGCGACCGGGGTTTCCTACCGGCAGCTCACCGCGCCCGGGCTCGGCGAGATGACCGGACGCGGGGTCTACTACGGCTCGGCGCTGACCGAGGCGGCCAACTGCGACGGCCAGGACATCTTTATCGTCGGCGGCGCGAACTCGGCCGGGCAGGCCGCGGTCTACCTGGCCCGGCACGCCAAGTCGGTGACGATCCTGGTCCGCGGGCCGTCGCTGGAGAGGTCGATGTCCTACTACCTCATCCAGCAGATCATGCAGACTCCGGAGATCACGGTCCGCACCTGCACCGAGGTCATCGCCTGCGAGGGCGATGACCACCTGGAGTGCATCACCCTCCGCGACACCTCCACCGGCTCGACCGAGAGGGCCGACACGCAGTGGATCTTCCTGTTCATCGGCGCGGCACCACTGACCGATTGGCTGGATGGTGTCGTTGTGCGGGATGAACGTGGATTTGTGGTGGCCGGCCCGGACCTTTCTATCGAGGGTGACCGCCCGCGCGGCTGGGAACTGGACCGGGCGCCGTATCACCTGGAGACCAGCGTTCCCGGTGTGTTCGTGGCCGGCGACGCGCGGGCCGAGTCGGCCAAGCGCGTCGCCTCGGCCGTCGGCGAGGGCGCCATGGCCGTCATGCTCGTGCACCGTTATTTGGAGAAGCTATGACCGCACCGGATCCTCCCGAGCCTTGCAGCGTCGACGAGCTCCGCACCCTCTTCCTGTTCGAGAAGCTGTCGGAGGAGCAGCTGGACTGGCTGTGCCGCACCGGGCATGTTGAGCGCTTCGAGCCAGGTCCGGTGTACGCCGAGGGTGACCCCGCCACCTGCTTCTACGTTCTGCTCGATGGGGGCCTGGTGATGTCACGCCGGGTCGGGGAGGACGATGTGGAGGTCACCAGGACGGCCAGCCCGGGCGTGTACGGCGGGGCCTTCAACGCCTACCTCGGTGACCGGATGCCGCAGGTCTACAACGGCTCGCTGCGGGTGACCGCGCCGACGCGGTTCTTCGTGCTCGACGCCACGGACTTCGCGTGGATGATGAACGAGTGGTTCCCGATGGCGGTGCACATGCTGGAGGGCTTGATCTTCGGCACCAGGAACACCCAGCAGGCCATCGGCCAGCGGGAGCGGCTGCTCGCGCTCGGCTCGCTGTCGGCCGGCCTGACCCACGAGCTCAACAACCCCGCCGCCGCGGCCGTCCGCGCGACGTCGGCGCTGCGCGAGCGGGTGGCCGGAATGCGGCACAAGCTGGGCATGATCGCGGCCGGGCCGTTTGACCGGGCCGAGCTCGAGACGCTGGTCCGGCTGCAGGAGGACGCCACCGAACGGGTCGCGAAGGCACCCACGCTGAGCCCGATGGAGGCGTCCGACCGCGAGGATGAGGTCAGCGACTGGCTGGAGGCCCACGGGTGCTCGGCCGGCTGGGAACTCGCGCCCACGTTCGTCCAGGCCGGCCTGGACACCGGCTGGCTCGACCAGGTCGCGGCCACCGTGGACGGGCAGATCCTCGACGGCGCGCTGCGATGGCTCAACTACACCGCCGAGACCGAACTGCTGATGAACGAGATCGAGGACTCGACCAACCGGATCTCTGTCCTGGTCGGCGCGGCCAAGCAGTACTCCCAGCTGGACCGGGCCCCGTACCGGGTCATCGACGTGCACGAACTGCTGGACAGTACCCTGCTGATGCTGGGCCGGAAGCTCGACGGGATCACCGTGGTCAAGGACTACGACCGCAGCCTGCCCCAGATCCCCGTCTACGCCGCCGAGCTGAATCAGGTCTGGACGAACCTGATCGACAACGCGGTGGCCGCCATGAAGGGGGCCGGCACGCTGACCGTGCGCACCGGCCTGGACCGGGACCGGGTTCTCATCGAGATCGGCGACACCGGGCCGGGCGTGCCGCCGGAGATCCGCGATCGGATCTTCGAGCCATTTTTCACCACGAAGCCGGTGGGCGAGGGCACCGGGCTCGGGCTCGACATCTCCTGGCGCATCATCGTGAACAAGCACCATGGGGATCTGGAGGTGGAGTCCGTCCCGGGAGACACCCGCTTCCGGGTCCGGCTTCCGCTGACCGTCCCGGACGAGGAGGCCTGATGACTGACGAAGACGTGCCGGGGATCGACCCGTCGGTCCCGCCGAGCGGGACCGGCTGCGTGGAGTGCGACGCCGCCGGTGGATGGTGGCTGCATCTGCGCCGGTGCACCGAGTGCGGGCACATCGGCTGCTGCGACACCTCACCGTCGCAGCACGCGACCGCTCATTCCGCGGCGACCGGGCATCCGATCGTCCGCAGCTTCGAGCCCGGCGAAGACTGGTTCTGGAGCTATCAGACCAAGGACTACTACGACGGGCCACCGCTGGCACCGCCCGAGCATCACCCGCTCGATCAGCCGGTCCCCGGCCCGGCCGGCCGGGTTCCTCGCGGCTGGCAGAGCCAGCTTCACTGAAGGGGCATGAGCCATGGGGATCGTGTCCCGCGGTTTCTCCGGGCGCAGGCGCAGCGGCGACGAGAAGCTCCCGCCGGGGCAGTACCTGGTCACCGACTTCCCGGTGCTCTCCGCCGGACCTACTCCCCGGGTGAACCTGGACTCGTGGGAGCTGCGGATCAGGACTGAGACCGGGCAGTCCAGGAGCTGGGACTGGGCCGCGTTCCGCGGGCTGCCGCACGAGGACATCACCGTCGACCTGCACTGCGTGACCAAGTGGTCCAAGCTCGGCACCACCTGGCGGGGCGTGTCACTGGACACGCTGCTCGACGGGGTGGACACGGCGGCCGAGTTCGCCCTCGCGCGTTCCTACGGCGGCTACACGACCAACCTGCCGCTGGCGGACCTGCGCGACGGGCAGGCCTGGATCGCCTTCAGTTATGACCGCGACGACCTCGATCCTGAGCATGGCGGCCCGGCCCGGCTGCTCGTGCCGCACCTGTACCTGTGGAAGTCGGCGAAGTGGGTCCAGGGCATCGACCTGCTCAACGACGACGAGCCCGGGTTCTGGGAGAGCCTGGGCTATCACAACTACGGAGACCCATGGCGCGAGCAGCGGTACTGGGGCGACTGACCTGGCTGGTCGGGACCGTTGCGGCGGTCCGCGAGGAGACCCCCACCGCGCGCACGATCGTGCTCGACGTGCCTGGCTGGTCCGGACATCAGGCCGGCCAGCACGTCGACGTGCGGCTCACCGCACCCGACGGGTACTCGACGCAGCGCTCCTACTCGATCGCCTCGCCCCCAGGCGGCCCGGAGCTTGAGCTAACCGTGCAGCGCCTGGCGGACGGGGAGGTCTCGCCATACCTGACGGAAGTTCTGGCGCCCGGCGACCCGCTTGAGTTGCGTGGCCCGATCGGTGGCTGGTTCGTCTGGAATCCCACCAGCGGCGGGCCAGTCCTGCTCGTGGCCGGCGGCAGCGGCGTGGTGCCATTGATGGCGATGATCCGCGCCCGCGCCCTGAGCGGGAGCCGTGCGCCGTTCCGCCTGGTCTACTCGGTGCGGGAGCCCGAGACGGCGCTCTACGCGAGCGAACTGGCCGAGCGTGCGGCGGCGGATACCGGCCTCGAGGTGACCTACGTCTACACCCGGTCCACCCCGGCAGGCTGGCCCATGCCCGCGGGCCGGATCAACGCCGACATCCTGACCGCCGGCCAGGCCGCGCGGCCCGAGCTCTCGGTGTTCGTCTGTGGGCCGACCGGATTCGTGGAGGCGGCCGCGGACCTTCTGGTGGACGCCGGCCACGAACCGGGGACAATCAAGACCGAGCGATTCGGACCGTCTGGAGACCAGCCATGAACGAGCACCTGGACGGAAACGTCCTCGCCGGGGCCCTGCGCGAGATTTTCACGGTCGATATCACCACCGCCATAGGGCAGTGCGTCTCGTGCGGGACCACCGGCGCGATGGGGCAGGCCCGCGTCTATGCCGACGCCCCGGGCATGGTCGCCCGCTGCCCGGCCTGTGACGAGGTCGTGCTCCGGTTCGTCCGCGCACCCGACCGCGCCTGGCTCGACCTGCGCGGCATCACCTGCCTCCAAGTGCAGCTGCAGCCGTAGCAGCGGCGCGGGGGGTGAACGTTAGGGTGAGACCGTGAGCAACCTCCCGGAGCCCGCTGGCGAGCGGCATCTGCGGGTCTCCGACGCCGATCGCGAGCAGGCCGCCGAGGTGCTACGGATGGCAGCCGGCGATGGCAGGCTGACCCTTGACGAACTCGACGAGCGGCTGTCGGCTGCCTACGCGGCCAAGACGTACGCCGACCTCGAGTCCATCACCAGCGACCTGCCCGGGCCGGGCGTAGCCGCCCCGGTGACCACGGCCAGTGGTGGCTTCCCGGCCGAACGCATCGGTGGAACCCCCGGGGCGCCCTTCGCGATCGCGATCATGGGCGGAGCGCGGCGGCGCGGGCGCTGGGTGATCCCGCGCCGCTACACCTGCTTCGCCCTGATGGGCGGGATCGAACTCGACCTGCGGGAGGCGCAGTTCAGCGAGCGCGACGTCACCATTCAGGCGTTTTCCCTGATGGGCGGGGTCAGCGTGATCGCACCCGAGGACATCGAGATCGACGTGACCGGCCTCGGCATCATGGGCGGTTTCGATCATGAGGCCAGCGGGCCCGGGACCCCCGGCGCGCCACGGTTGAAGGTCATCGGCTTCTCCGTGATGGGCGGCGTCGAGGTCAGGCGCAAGGCACTGAAGCCGCCCGGGCAGAGGAAGCAGGACCGGGCCGTCGAGCGGGACCGCAGGGGCCAGATCGGCGAATGACCCCGGGGGCGGAGCGCTACGGCACCGGGCCAAGTTGCTGGGCGAGGAACGCCATGACCCGGTCCAGGGCGGCGCGCGTCGGGTGACCCTCCTGGTCGACGAACTCGAGGGTCAGTACGGCGTGCGCCCGGGCCGGGATCCCGTCCGGGTTTCCGGGCGAGGAGTTGATCTCGATACCCTCGAACGCCTCACCCAGTTCCCGGCGGAGCGTCTCGAACCGATCGGCCGGCGAGCCCTTGTCGGCGGTGAAGCGGAGCCCGAGCACGCACAGCCCGTCGCGGGTCCGCTCCTTGACCACGGCGAGGTCGCCCGGGTCCAGCCCGACCGCGGCCCGTAGCCGCGGGCTGACCGGCATAGGCATCCCCGGCTGGCTCAGCACCGGTGCCAGCACGGCCGGCTCCACCGCCATGGCCAGCGCGAACCCGCCGGTGAAGCACATGCCGACCGCGCCGACGCCGGGCCCTCCGCACGTCTCGTGCTCCTGTGCCGCCAGCGCACGAAGCCAGACGATGACCGGTGACGTCTTGTTGGTGGCCCAGGTGGCGAACTCCCGGCTGATGCAGGCCGGCACGATGGACGACAGCCCGTAGCCCGCCTTGGCCAGGGGGGATCCGACGTTCGGATCACGACCGGGTTCGCCGAACAGGTGCGGGACGACGGCGGTGCAGCCGATCGCCGCAACCCGGTCGGCGAAGTCGAGCACCTTCGGCGAGATGCCGGGCATCTCGGAGATGACCACCACGGCCGGGCCTGTGCCCTTGCGGTAGACGTCGCGCGTCTTGCCGCCGTGGGTGAACGTGCTGCGTGAGAAGTCTCTGGCCTCTGGTCCGCTCATGGCGAGGACCGTACGCCGGATCGGTTTCCTGTGCGTCCAGCAGCCGATCAAGCGACGGTGCGCAAGTACCGTTCCGAAATGCGCGAGCAGCACACGCAGGCGGGTCTCGCCGCCATGGGGCTCGGTGCGCTCGGCGTCGTGTTCGGCGACATCGGCACCAGTCCGCTCTATGCCTTCCGGGAAGCGTTCGAACACCAGCACCTGCCGGTCAACGAGGCGAACGCGCTCGGCGTGGCGTCGATCGCCTTCTGGGCGCTGGTCATCATCATCTCGGTCAAGTACCTGAGCCTGGTGATGCGCGCCGACAACCACGGCGAGGGCGGCATCCTCGCCCTCACCGCGTTGGTGATGCCGCGCGGTCGAGGCACACGCGTCGGCGGCCTGGTGCTGCTCGGCGTGTTCGGCACGGCGCTGCTCTACGGGGATGGCCTCATCACGCCGGCCATCTCGGTGCTGAGCGCGGTCGAGGGATTCAAGGTGGCGTCGTCGAGCTTCGACGGTCTGGTGGTGCCCATCGCCTGCGTCATCCTGGTGACGCTCTTCGCCTTCCAGAGTCGGGGCACCGGGACCGTCGGCAAGGTGTTCGGACCCGTGATGGTGGTGTGGTTCGCGGTGATCGGGGTGCTGGGGCTCGCGCAGGTCGTGCAGCACCTGTCGGTGCTGGAAGCGGTCAACCCCGTGCACATCGTCCGGTTCTTCGAGGCGGCGCCGAAGAAGGCGTTCCTGTCGCTCGGCAGCATCTTCCTCGTCGTCACCGGCGGCGAAGCGCTCTACGCCGACATGGGTCACTTCGGCCGCCGGCCGATCACCGTGTCGTGGTACTCGGTCGTGCTCCCGGGCCTGGTGCTCAACTACTTCGGGCAGGCCGCCCTGCTGATCGGTGACCCGGGGGCGATCCAGAGCCCGTTCTACCGCCTTGCCCCGGACTGGGCGATCCCCGCGCTGGCGGTGCTCGCCACCATGGCCTCGGTCATCGCGTCGCAGGCGCTCATCTCGGGCGCGTTCTCCCTGACCGCCCAGGCGGTGCAGCTCGACTTCCTGCCGCGTGTTCGCATCTTGCACACCTCGGGCGAGCACGCAGGCCAGGTGTACATACCGCTCGTCAACTGGGCGCTCATGGTCGGGTGCCTCGGTCTGGTGGTGGGTTTCCGCACGTCGACCAACCTGGCTGCCGCGTACGGCATCGCAGTGACGACGACCATGGTCATCACATCGCTGCTGTTCCACGTCATCGCCCGGAGACGATGGGGGTGGTCGACGCTCGAGGCCACACTCGTGGTCGCTCCGCTCCTGGCGGTCGACAGCGCCTTCCTCGCAGCCAACATCC
>JAWWPY010000089.1:0-31522 GCA_033854735.1 Streptosporangiaceae bacterium
CTACGGCCGACGACGGCCACGATCGACCCCGACTCGACCGTGAAGTCGATGTTGTCGAGGACGGTATGTGATCCGTATCTCTTGGTGAGCCCAGTTATCTCGATCATTTGACTTCCCTTGAACATCAACCCGGGGCCGGAGCGCAGTGCGGAGAACGGCCTTGACCGGCCATGACGGCAGCCGGAATAGCGGCCGGTGGTACTCAGGCACCGCGGCGCAGCGAGCCTGCGGGCGGGTCGCCGCCGAGCGCCGTGTAGGTGCCGCGCCAGAACACCAGAGGCGGCGCGCCGGCATCGCTCGTCTCCACGTCGCGCACCCGGCCGACGACGATCTCATGGTCACCGCCGGGCAGGCGGTGCTCGACCGTACACTCCAGCGTGGCCAGGACGCCGTGCAGCCGGGGGCTGCCGGTCAGCCCCGGCCGGTGCCGCACGCCGTCCCAGGCCGCCGCGAGCCCGCGGCGGGCGAAGTTGGCGGACAGCTCCTGCTGCGGCGCGGACAGCACGTTGACCGCGAACGCGCCGTGCGTGCGGACGGCCTCGAGGGTCCGGCTCGAGCGGTCGAAGCAGACCAGGATCAGCGGCGGGTCCAGGGACAGCGAGCTCACCGCGTTGGCCGTGGTGCCGACCGGCTGGCCGTCGATCCCGACCGAGGTGACTATGGTGACGCCGGTGGCGAAGTGGCCGATCGCGTGGCGGAAGTCCGCGGCGCTCAGTTCCTCACCACGGGGCTCCTGACCATGGGCATCGCCGTGGGCCACCCGCGGGTCAGTGGTCGTCATGATCAGAGCTGCCCGTGGTTCGGCGGCAGGGCGTGGTTGAGCAGGAAGTTGCCGACATGGTGATACTTCCAATCGACGGGGTCGTGACTGGCGTGGGTGCGGGCGTTGCGCCAGTGCCGGGACAGGTCGTGCCGCTCGTCGGCCGCGCTCGCCCCGGCCAGCGCGAACAGGTCGCTGGCCACCTCGACCGCGACGTCACTGGCGAACGCCTTGGCCTGCGCGACCGCGACCGAGCCGCGGGCCGCCTCCCCGGCGTCCCGGGGGAACCGGGTGACCTTCTCCAGCGTGGCGGCGGCGGAGGCGAGCAGCGCCTCGGCCGCGCGCACCTGAGTGGCGAGCCGGCCGAAACGGTGGATCGTGTGCGGGTCGGCCGCGGCGGCCTCCGCCCAGCCGGCCCGGGTGGCCTCGACGAACGGGCGGGCCCGGGTCCGGACGAACTCGCCGGCGTCGCGCAGCGCGCCGCCCGCGATCCCGACCTGGATGGCCGCGTGCACCAGCTGGGACCGGGCGCCGAGCTGCTGCGGCACCTCGAACGCGCTGCCGTAGGGGATGACCAGGCCGGGATCCACTGGGACCTGGTCGAAGACGGCGGAGCCGCTGACCGTGGCGCGCTGGCCCATCACGTTCCAGTCGTCGCCGACCTGGATGCCCGGGGCGTCCCGCTCGACGAAGGCCAGGACCAGGCGGTCATCGTCGTCCAGCGCACTGACGCCGATCCAGCGGGAAGAGATCGCGCCGGTGCAGTAGTACTTCCGGCCGTGCAGGCGCAGGCCATCCGGGCCCTTGCGCAACACGGTCTTGAGGTCCTGGGCGTGCTGGCCGCCCCGCTCGGCCAGGCCGTTGCCCAGCCGCGCGCCGGCCAGCACGTCTGCGAACAGCCGCTCCTGCTGCGCCGGGCGGCCGTGCACGGCGAGCACGTCCACGAACAGGAAGTGCGCCTGCGGGACCTGGGCGATGGCCGGGTCCACGGCCGCGATGGTCCGGATCACCTCGGCCAGCACCACCGGGGACAGGTCCGGGCCAAAGTGCGCGGACGGGACCGTGATCCCGAGCAGGCCACTGGCGTCCAGGGCGGCCAGCTCGGCGTACGGCACCGTGCCCGCCCGGTCCCGTTCGATCACGCCGCTGGCGAGCGACTCGGCGTACTTCCGGGCGGCCGCGAGCGTTTCCGTTGCGGAGAAAAGAAGCTCAGCCTGCGCGGCGGGGGCGGTGACACTCATCGCGCGCCCACGAGGACGGGACCTCCCGCCGTCAGGCCCGCAGCCGGGTCAGGAACCGCGGCCGGGTCCAGGCCGGCCTCTACCTCGAGCGCGCGGACGATCGGCAGCACGTCCCGGCCGAACCGCTCGATCTCCTCGTGGTAGTGCAGGAAGCCGGTCAGGATGAGGTCCACGCCCAGCTTGCGGTACTCGATGATCCGGGTCGCCACCTGCTCGGGGGTCCCGATCAGCTGGGTGCGGAACCCGTCGTTGTACTGCACCAGGTCCTCGAAGCTGGAGTCGGCCCACATGCCCTTCTTGTCGGCGGTGGACGCCCCGGCCTGCTTGACCGCGGCCCCGAACCCCTCGACCGCCTCCACGTGCGCCTTCGCGATGATCTCGCGCAGCGTGTCCCGTGCCTCCTGCTCGGTGTCGCGGACGATGACGAACCCGTTGAGGCCGAACCTCGGCCCGTCGGTGCGCCCGGCCGCGTCCGCGATCTGCCGCAGGTTGGCGAGCTGCTCGCGGACCCCGTCGAAGTCCTTGCCGTTGGAGAAGTACCAGTCGGAGAGTTCGCCGCCGTTGCGCTGGGCGGCGGAGGAGTTGCCGCCCTGGAAGATCTCCGGGTGCGGCCGGCCCGGCCAGGACAGCGGCTTGGGCTTGAGGCTGAAGTCGCGGATCCGGTAGAAGTCACCGGCCAGGTTGGCCTCGTCCTGCGTCCAGATCCGCTTGAGCGCGAGGATGAACTCGGCGGTGCGCCGGTACCGCTCGTCGTGCTCCAGCCACGGCTCCCCGAGCTGGCGGAACTCGCCGGCGAACCAGCCCGAGACGACGTTCACCGCGACCCGCCCGCCGGACAGGTGGTCGGCGGTGGCCACCCACTTGGCCAGCACCCCGGGATGCCACAGGCCGGGGTGGACCGCGGCGATCAGCTTGAGCCGTTCGGTGGCCAGCAGCAGCGCGAGGCTGAAGCTGGTCGACTCGTGCTGGTACTCGGCGCCGTAGCTGGCCGTGTAGCGGACCTGGCTCAGCGCGTAGTCGAATCCGGCCCGCTCGGCCAGCCGGGCCAGCGTGCGGTTGTAGTCGAACGACCAGTCGGTGCGCTGCTCGATGGTGCTCGTGACCAGGCCGCCGCTGACGTTGGGCACCCAGTAGGCGAAGCGGAGCGGCTCGGTGGCAGGGTCAGTGGTCATGGTCAGCCTCCAGGAGGTTAGTTGTCGTCGTGAGGGGAGGTCATCAGGCCGCGGCGCCGCAGGGCCGGCATCAAGCCCTCGCCGACCTGGTAGGCCTCTTCCAGGTGCGGGTAGCCGGACAGGATGAACTCGTCGATGCCGAGCGCGTAGTACTCGGCGATCCGCTCCGCCACCTCATCGTGGCTGCCGACCAGCGCGGTGCCCGCGCCGCCGCGGACCAGACCCACGCCGGCCCACAGGTTCGGCGATACCTCCAGGGCGTCGGTGCGCCCGCCGTGCAGCGCGGCCATCCGGCGCTGGCCCTCGGACTGGGAGGCCCGCTGGATGGCCTGCGCCCGCTCGATCGCCGTGGGGTCCAGGCCGTCCAGCAGCCGCTGGGTTTGGGCCCACGCCTCGTCCGCGGTGTCCCGGGTGATCACGTGCAGGCGGATCCCGAAGCGCAGCTCCCGGCCGGCTTGCTTGGCGCGCGTCCGCACCGCGTCCAGTTTTTCCGCAACGGCCTGTGGTGGCTCGCCCCACGTCAGGTACACGTCGGCGTGCCTGGCCGCGACGTCCAGCGCCGGGGCTGATGACCCGCCCAGGTAGATCTCGGGCCAGACCCGGGCGGGGATGATCTGCCCGGCGCGCACGTCGTAGTGCTGGCCCTTGAACGTGACCGGGTCGCCGCGCCACAGCTCGCGGACGATGTGCAGGAACTCACCGGCCCGCTCGTACCGGGCCTCCTTGCCGAGGTGGTCGCCGAACCGTTGCTGCTCCACGTCGTCGCCGCCGGTGACCACGTTGAGCAGCAGCCGGCCGCCGGAGATGCGCTGGTAGGTCGCGGCCATGTGGGCCGCGAGCGTGGGCGACATGAGCCCGGGACGGAACGCGACCAGGAACGCCAGCCGCTCGGTGACCTGGGTCAGCCCGGCGGTCATGATCCATGCGTCCTCGCACCACGAGCTGGTCGGGGTGAGCGCGCCGGTGAAACCGAGCTGCTCGGCGGACCGGGCGATCTGCCCGATGTAGCGGAAGTCGGGCGCCCGCTCGCTGCCGTCCCCCGTGCCGTCTCCCGTGGCCCGGCTGCCGGCCGCGCCGACCGCATTCCCCAAGCTCAGGTCGGTGCGCGAGTCACCGTTGGTGGGCAGAAACCAGTGCAGAACGATCCCCATGAACGTGCTGACCTCCTACCGGTAGAGGGAGAACTCGGGGTCACCCAGCTTCAGTGCGGCCCTGCTTAGGAACCCTTCGTGACCAGGATGGGACAGGGCCCAGGAGGGGTCCAATACGGATTTCCGAGGGTGCGATAAGAAAAACCGATCAATTTGATCGGTAAAGTATGATTTGCTGGCCAGCCCTCCGAGGAGCGGACGTTGCCGTGCGGATCGAGCAACTCGAAATTCTCGCCGTGGTGGCCAGGCTTGGCTCGTTCCGCCGCGCGGCGGAAGAGCTCCATATCTCACAGCCGGCGCTGAGCGAGTCCGTGCGGAGCCTGGAGCGGGAACTCGGCATCGACCTGCTGGAACGAGGGCGCCACGGCGCCACGGTCAGCGACTCAGGCCGCGAGCTTTTCCCCCATATCCTCACCGTGCTCGACTCGGTCGACCGGCTGCGGCAGGCCGCTGGTGAGCAGCACCGGAGCATTCGCATGATCCGGGTCGGCACAGTCAGCACCGCAACGGTGCCGCTGCTGACCCCGGCGATCCGCCAGTTCCGTGAGACCCATCGCACGACCCAGGTCGAGATCATTGGCGCGCAGCAGGACGAGATCCACCGCGCGATCCTGGCGGGAAGTTTCGACCTGGGGCTGGTCAACTACCTGGAGGGCGACGACATGCCGCCCGAACTGGGAACAACGACGCTGCTGCGCGGCCGCCCTGTCGTCTGCATGCGGCGGGACAGCACCCTGGCGTCCCTTACCGCGGTGCGTGCCAGTGACCTGCACGCCGAGCCACTGATCGTGATGCGCTCTGGCTATCTCATGCACCGCTTCATACACCGGCTGATGCAGGACCAGCTACCGGAGTTCTCCTACTCCGCCGACGGGGCGGAGATGGGCAAGGTGATGGTTGCCGAAGGACTCGGGATCACCGTGCTCCCTGACTTCAGCATCATCGGCGACCCGCTGGAGAAGCTGGACGTCATCACCTGGCGGCCAATCGCCGACGACGACACACAGGTCAAGCTGGTCATCCAGCGGGTCCGGTCGCTCCGCCCGACACACGCCGTCAGAGATCTGCACCAGATTTTCGTCGAGCGCGCCCGGGTCTACCCCGGCGGCCAGCGAAAGCCGACGGCTGCCACTGCGGGTGAACCGTCGCAGCCGCAGTGAGCGCCGGCCGGCACGGACAGCATGCCCAGCGCGGCCGCGGCCGGCTCTCGTTCCCGTTCATCCTCGACCCCGGCTTCACCGACGAGGTACCGCCACTGACTCTGCATGTGCGTGAAACAGTGACATCATGCTGGCAGTTCATCACCGCCTCACCGGCAAGCTCGGGCGCGGTCTCGCCGACGCCGGCATCTTCCTGGTGAACCAGGTACTGCCGCCCAACCACGGGCAGATACACGTCCCACGGTGAAGCGTGAGCGCACGCTGCAGCGGACGACAACTACCTGGAGGCGGCGGCATGAGCCCAGTGCAGATAGTGACCGTGGTTGGCAACCCACGCCCGGAGTCGCGGACGCACGGCCTCGCGCGGGTGCTCGCCCTGGAACTCGCGCATGTCCTGCCGGACGCGACGATCGGCGAGGTGGACCTGGCCGCGCTGGGGCCCAAGGTCCTTGATCAAGCCGACCCCGGCGCCTCTGCGGCCGTCGAGCAGGTCCTCGGAGCCGACGTGCTGGTAGTCGCTAGCCCGACCTACAAGGCGACCTACTCGGGCTTGCTGAAGGCTTTCCTGGACAGGCTCAGCACCGGGAGCCTGGCGGGGAAGACTGCCGTCCCGGTGCTGCTGGGCGGCGCGCCCAACCATCAGCTCGCGGTGGACCTGCATTTCACGCTGCTGCTGCTGGAACTCGGCGCGGCGGTGCCGGTCCGTGGCCTGTTCGTGCTGGAATCCGAGGTCGAGGGCTTTGCCGCATTCGCCGCGAAGTGGGCCGCGGCGAACGGCCGGGCGCTCGCCCCCCGGTAGACACCACGGTGTGGCCAGCGGCTCGGAGCCTGATGCTGGTCAGCCGAGCGGGGCCACCGTGCGGGTCACCTGCACCGGGTTCTTGAACAGGTCGAGGACGGGGCAGTGCTCGTCCACGGCCGCCGCGAGCTGCTGGTAACGCTCGGCGCTCTCCGGGCCGCTGACGGCGACATGAACACGGACCGCCGAGAAGCCCGGCCGCACCGTGTCGTCGAATCCGAAGAATCCCCGGACGTCGAGATCCCCTTCCACCCGCACAGAAAGCGAGTCGAAGGAGATGCCCAGCTGCTCGGCCCAGAACCGGTAGGTGATCGCCTGGCACGATCCGAGCGACGCCAGCGCGTACTGGACCGGGTTCGCCGCCACGTCAGCTCCGCCGAGCGCGGGCGGCTCGTCCACCTTGAAAGTGTGCTCGCCGGTCCGGATGTCTACCTCGGTGACGCCGACCAGCGTTCCCTGCGCGCTGAAAACTGCCTGCGCGTTCGCGGCGTCGTCGGCGACGGCCTTGCGCGTGTCTGCGATAAGGGTGGTGAGCGACACTTCGGGACCTCCCGGATGCTGGGCAGGGACAAGACTATTGTCTATAAAATCGGTCTATATTGTCAAGAAGACTTCCGCGCGCGCTTGCCGTGCGCTAAGGGCCAACGGGGTCGCGTTGCCTACGACAGGCTGCCAGCGGCCTGCGCGGGTACCTAATAGCCGGCCCGAAGGACCGACGGTCAGGATCACCGGCGCACGGCCAGGTACCGCGCGAGGTGATCGATCACCTCACGCGCGTCGTCCTCGATACCGTAAATGAACGTCGACTTGCGCCGCCGCAGCACGGGCAGCCCCAGTGCGTACAGTCCCGGGCTGCCGGCCACACCGCCCTCGTGGCGCAGTTGGCCCTTCGCGTCGACCACTGGCACGTCGAGCCACCCGTAGTCAGGCCGGAAACCCGTCGCCCACACGACCACGCCGATTTCGCCGCTCCGCAGGTCAAGCTGCAACCGCGTCGACTCGGGCACGCGGGTCGGCGCGAAGCGCTCGGGAGGGCCGGCCTCAGCCTCATACCCCTCTGCCTTGGCCCACTCGTCGAACGTGTCCAGCAGGCGCACCATCTTGAGGTCCGCGAGCGAGAACACGTTGCGCAGGCCGCCGGAGAACAGCGCGCGGCCGTCCCGCACCGCCGCCCACCGGCCCACCAGCTCGACGCCCATCGAGGCGAGCGCGTTGAGATCGAGCGTCGTCCGCTCAGGAGTCCCGACGAGCTGCGGCGAGGGCAGCCGCCGGGCCCGCGTGAGATCCTCGACCTCGTCGTACCGCTGGTCCCACAGGCCCGACGCGTCCATCCACCACAGCACATCGCGTCCGCGGTACGTGCGCGGCAACCGCACGTGCTCCCCCACCGAGAGAGTCACCGGCCGGCCCGACCGCCTCAGCTCGGCGGCCAGCTGCACGCCGGTCGCCGACGCTCCCACGACGAGCACGCCGCCGTCGGGGAGCTGGTCGGGGTTGCGGTAGCCGAACGTCGTCAGTTGCTCCACGGACGCCGGCACCGCATCGCGCAGCGGCGGCACCGCTGGCCGATTGCAGGCGCCGCTCGCGATGACCACGGTCCGGGAGTGAATCTCGCCGTGGCTCGTCGTCACGTGGTATCCATCGTCGGCCTGTCGCACCGACGTGACGTTCACGCCAGTCCGGACGGGAGCGCGCGAGACCTTGGCGAAGTGCTCGATGAACTCAGTCACTTCGCCCACCGTCATGTAGCCGTCTGGATCCGGGCCTTCGTAGCGAAGGCCCGGCAGGCGGCTCTGCCAGTTGGGAGTGAGCAGCCGCAGGGAGTCCCAGCGTTCGCGCCGCCAGGACTCGGCCACCTCTCCGCGCTCCAGAACGACGTGGTCGATCGACCGGTCGCTGAGGAAGTAGCTCGCGGCGAGGCCCGCATGCCCCCCGCCGATGACGACCGTGGTGGTGCGCTCGATGGCGTAGCCCCTCAGTGCTTTCGGAGCGCGCGCGTCGGGCAAGCCGCCGCGCGGCCGCTCAGGCGACTTCGACGGTGACGTTCGTAGGATTCGTGAGAGCGTCGAACACGGCGGAGCGCTTCTGGGACTGCGCGACCAGCGCCTCGATCTCCTGCCTCGACGCGTCCGCGTCGATGTTGAACGTCACCTTGATGTCGTTGTAGCCGTTGCGGACGTCGCTGTCGGCACCGAGGATCCCGCGGATGTCGTGCGCGCCCTCGACCGTGGACTCGACCGAGCGCAGCTGGATGCCGCGGTTCTCCGCGACGGACGCAATACCCCCCGTCAGGCAGCTCGCCAGGCCGACGAGGAGGTACTCGATCGGCGTGATGCCGCCGTCCTCCGCCGCGAAGACCTCGGGGTGGTCGGCTTCGAACACCCATTCTTGCTTGTGGCTCTGCTCCTCCCCGAGACCGAAGAAGCTCTGGACCTTGATCGTGCTGTGGACGCCGCTCTGCCACTTGGCGGACGCGCGCCAGGTGAACTGAGCGGCCTCAGGCGCACCCTTCAGCACTTCGCGCGCGTCGAGCAGTGCCTGAACGTTGACTCCGTTGGTAACTGCAGTCATGTCGTGCTACCCCCTAGGCTCTCGTCCCAATTCCCTATTTAGATGGTTGACAATACACTGGCCAGGCCCGGATACCATAGCCCCCATGGCAGAGCCAGCCTCAACGCTCGCGGCCGGCTCGGTTGGCACGGTCGAAACGCAGTACCTCGACCTGCCGGAGCCGGTGCGGCTCGACTGCGGGCGGGAACTGCACCCGGTTCGCGTGGCGTACGAGACCTACGGTGCCCTCTCACCCCGGCGCGACAACGTCATCCTGGTGTGCCATGCGCTCAGCGGCGACGCCCATGCGGCGGGCTTCGCGAAGACGCCGCCCGAAGAGAGCACGCGCGACGGGTTCGCGGCCGAGGCTCGCGACGGGGTGGCCCGCAAGGGGCTGGGCTGGTGGGACGGGATGATCGGCCCCGGCAAGGCGTTCGACACTGACCGCTTCTTCGTCGTCTCCACGAACCTGCTCGGCGGCTGCCGAGGGACGACAGGGCCGTCGTCGATCGACCCGGCGACAGGCAAGCCGTACGGGGCGGGCTTCCCGGTGATCACTGTCGCGGACATGGTGCGGACTGAGCGTGCGTTCCTGAACGCACTCGGTATCGAGCGGCTCGCGGCGGTAGCCGGTGGCTCACTCGGCGGGATGCAGGCGTTCGAGTGGGCGATCCTGTTTCCTGCCCAGGTCGATGCCGTCGTGTCGATCGCCAGCACGCACGCCCTCCATCCGCAGGGCGTGGCCTGGAACGCGATCGCGCGTGACGCGATCATGCGCGACCCGGCCTGGCAGGGCGGCTACTACTACGGCACGGGCGCCGCGCCCGACGCCGGCCTGGGTGTGGCGCGGATGCTCGGCCACGTCACGTACCTGTCCGCACGGGCGCTGGGCGACAAGTTCGGCCGGCGGCTGCAGTTCGCCGACGACATCCGCTACACGCTCACCGAACCGGAGTTCGAGGTCGAGAGCTACCTGCGCCACCAGGCCGACTCGTTCGTCAAGCGCTTCGACGCCAACACCTATCTCTACACCTCGCGCGCGCTCACGTATTTCGATCTCGCGCGGCAGCATGGCAGCGGATCGCTCGCCCGCGCGCTCGAAGGCGTGTCGGCGCGCACGCTGCTGATCGCGTTCAGTTCCGACTGGCTGTACCCGCCGTCTGGGTCGGAGGAGGTCGCCGACGCGCTCCGCAGTCTCGGCAAGCCGGTCGATTTCCATATCATCGAGGCGCCGTACGGCCACGACTGCTTCCTGCTCGAAGAAGCGCGGCAGACGCCCATTATCCACCGCTTCCTGGCCGAAGGCGGAGCCGGCGAGTGACATTGAGGAAGAGGCCTTCATGACCGACAAGCTCTCGCGTGTCGAGGAAGACCGCGCGTTTGGATTCGAGACACGGCAGCTGCACGCTGGGCAACGGCCCGACCCGAACACGGGCGCACGTGCGGTGCCGATCTTCCAGACGACCAGCTACGTGTTCGAGGACCCGGAGTCAGCGGCAGCGTACTTCAACTTGCAGGAGTACGGGAACACATACTCGCGGATCATGAACCCGACCGTCGCGGTGTTCGAGGAGCGAGTCGCGAACCTCGAGGGCGGCGCTGGCGCGGTGGCGTTCGCCAGCGGGATCGCCGCGCAGGCAGCCGCGCTCTTCACGCTGCTGCAGCCGGGTGACCACGTCGTCTCGTCCTCGGCGCTCTACGGCGGGACGGTGAACCAGCTCAAGCACCTGCTGCGCAAGATGAGCGTGGAGCTGACGTGGGTCGATCCCGACAATCCGGACGCGTGGCGGCAGGCGGTCCGCCCCAACACGAAGGCGTTCTTCGGCGAGACGATCGGCAACCCGGCCGGGAACGTCCTGGACATCGAGACGGTGGCGTCCATCGCGCACTCCCGCGAGCTGCCACTGATCGTGGACAGCACGTTCGCGACGCCATACCTGTGCCGCCCGATCGAATGGGGCGCCGACATCGTGATCCACTCGGCGACCAAGTTCATCGGCGGCCACGGCACGAGCATCGGCGGCGTCGTCGTCGAGGCTGGCACGTTCAACTGGTCCAACGGGCGGTTTCCCGTGGTCGCGGATCCGTCGCCGGCCTACCACGGCCTGCAGTTCCACGAGACGTTCGGGACGTACGGCTATTTGATGAAGCTCCGGGCCGAGACCCTGCGCGATCTGGGCGGGACGCTCGCTCCTTTCAACGCCTTCCTGTTCCTGCAGGGGCTCGAGACGCTGTCGCTGCGGATGGAACGCCACGTCGACAACGCGCGGGCAGTCGCGGCGTTCCTCGAGTCGCATGAGCTGGCCTCGAATGTGACCTACCCCGGTCTGCCAGCGAGCAGGTACCGGCCGCTTGTGGAGAAGTACCTGCCGCGCGGGGCTGGGGCGGTGTTCTCGTTCGACTGCGCCGGTGGCCGGACCGGCGGGCAGGACCTCATCCGCGGCGTGACGCTCTGGTCCCACCTGGCGAACGTCGGCGACGCGAAAAGCCTGATCATTCACCCTGCTAGTACGACGCACCGCCAGCTGAGCGACGATGAACTGCGGGCGGCCGGCGTCGGGCCGGGGACGGTGCGGCTGTCGGTCGGCACCGAGTCCGTCGAGGATCTGATGTGGGATCTGGAGCAGGGTTTCGCGCGGGTCGCCGCAACAGCGGGAAAGAAGGTAGCGACGGCGTGATCGATCTCGGGCAGTACCAGGGCTCGTTGACTATCCAGCGCGTGCTCCACACCGCCAGGACTATCGCGATTGTGGGCCTGTCGAGCAACGAGCTGCGGGCCAGCTACTTCGTTGGCTACTACCTCAAGCGGCACGGCTACCGCGTGATCCCCGTGAATCCCCGCGAGACGGAGATCCTCGGAGAGACGTCCTACGCGAGCCTGCTGGACGTGCCCGTGCCGGTGGACCTCGTGAACGTCTTCCGCGCGCCGGAAGCACTGCCGGGGATCGCGCGGGAGGCTGTGGCGATTCACACCGGCACCCTCTGGTGCCAATTCGGCGTGATCAACGAGGAGGGCGCGGGGATCGCTGAGGACGGCGGCGTGACGGTGATCATGGACCGCTGCCTCAAGGTTGAGCACGCACGCTACGTGGGCCGGATGCACTGGCTCGGCTTCAACACGCAGCGCATCACGTCCGTCCGCGCCGGGCTCCAGTAGCTGACAGGAGACGGTGACAAGGCTCGCACGGAACGCCCCTGCTCAGCTGCGACGGAACCACCAGCCGAGACCAATTAGCCCGGAGAAACCCCGCACAGCGAACGTGGACGGCGCAGACGAGCACGCGGCCAGCTGGGTCAACGCGCAGCCGGCGTAGCCGCTGCGCGGCCACCAAGAGAACAGGCCGCCGCCCGCCTGCGGCACCCCCTAGCCAGGACGATCTCCCACATTCCTCCCAGTCGATCACCGAAACCTGCCGCGGCGGGCCATGACGACCGGGCGCCAGCCGCTGACCTGCGGCTCCGCACCAGAGGCCAACCGGCCGAACCCCTGAGCTCTTGCGTAACCGATAAGGGTTCCCGGGGGCTGCCCCAAGATCTCAAATGGCCTCTGACCTGGGCAAATGTGGGCGCAGGTGGGTGCCGACTATTTACATCTCTCCTCGGACCAGGCCGATCCACGCGGGCGCCACCATCCGACCGAACGGCGGCCCCTACTCCCCAATCCCCCATTTCCCCTTATGGGTCTATGCCGCCGACATGACCTCGGTCAACGGCTCGTCGCCGACGCTCGCGGCACGACGGCGCCGCGGAATGGCGGCGGCAGCCAGAGCGCCGACACCGACCACAGCCGCACCGACCCACGTGGCCGGGCGCAGGCCGTCGGCGAAGGTCGCCGGGCTGACATAGCTGCCGTGGCTCGCAAAGACGGTCGCGAGGACGGCAATCCCCAGCACGCCGCCGAGCTCCCTGATGGCGTTGTTGGTGCCCGACGCCATGCCCTGATCCGCAGCGGGAACGGCACCCATCACCACATTGGCCACCGGGATGAAGAACAGCGCCATCCCGAGCCCACAGCACACGAACGGAGCGACGAGCGCCAGGTAGGAGATGTGCGGGCTGATGAGCGCAGCCATCCAGGCCAGACCGATGGCTTGCAGGGCCAGGCCGCTCACCAAGAACGGGCGCCCTCCGATGCGGTCCGACAGCGGCCCGGCGATCGGAGCCACGAGCAGAGGCATCGCCGTCCACGGGAGAGTGCGCAGGCCGGCCTCGAGGGGCGAATACCCGAGAGCGGTCTGGAGGAACTGGGCCAGCAGGAAGATGCTCCCGAACATTCCGAAGGTGAAGAGCAGCGACGCCACGTTGGAGGCGGCAAAGGTCCGGCTGCGGAAGAACCGCAACGGCAACATGGGATGGGCGGCCTTGTCCTGCCAGACAGTGAAGGCGACCATGACGACAACGCCGGCGAGGATGCTGCCGAGCACCGGCAACGAGGTCCAGCCGTCATCACTGGCCTTGACCAGACCGAATACGATGCCGAAGAGGCCGGCGCTGGCGAGGACCAGGCCGAGCGGATCCAGGTGAGCCCTGGCCTTGGTCTCGCTCAGGCGGGTGGCAGCGAAGGGCAGGGCGAGAAGGCCGATGGGCACGTTGATCCAGAAGATCCACTGCCACGACGCCCCTTGCACTACGGCCCCGCCGACGAGGGGACCCACGGCCACGGCCAGACCCGACACGCCGCCGAGCACGCCGAGGGCGGCGCCGCGGCGTTCGGCCGGCACCGACGAGGCCAGGATGGTGAAGGCCAGCGGAAGCACCGCGGCCGCCCCTGCGCCCTGAATGGCCCGGGCCACGACCAGCAGCGTCACGTTGGGTGCCAGAGCCGCCCCCGCACTGGCCAGGGTGAAGACGGTCAGTCCGATGGTGAGCATTCGCCGTCGCCCGAAACGGTCGCCCAGGGCGGCCCCGGTGATGATGAGGACGGCGAAGGACAACGTGTAGGCGTTGATCGTCCATTCCAGGCTGGCGAGACTGGCGTGGAGATGGGTGCGGATGGAGGGCAGGGCCATGGTGACCACGAGGTTGTCGAGGCCGACCATGAACGCCGCCACCGAGGTGATGATGAAAGTCCAGATCAGGCGGGTACGGGGCACGGTGTTCTCCGTTTGAGGTGGAGTGGACAGAAGTAAGTGATCAGTCACTAGATTTGGAAGGCAAAAAAAAATAGCTGAGGTTACGGATGAAGCCGGCCTCAACCAGCGGTCTTGACGCCGGCTCTGGCGGTCTTGGCCGTGGCGTTGGCCTCGTCATGCGCGGCTTCAGCCAAGAGCTCCTGGCCTAGGCAGGCTTTGACCCAGGGCAGGTCAATGACGGCCATGAGATCCATGGCCGCAGCCATGTTGAGCAGCATCCCGTGGCCGAAGAAGGCGATCAGGTCGTCGTCCTCGAGCCCGGTGATCTCGGCCACGGCCAGCCACAGCTTGCCGAAGCTGGTCTGCGTGACCCGCCGGACGTCGTCGTCATCGCACGCCGCGTACGCGTGCATCTGGGTCAGGAGCAGCGTGCGATCGTTGAGGAACATCCGGTAGGCGTCGGCCATGGCCATCTTGGCTTCTTCGCCGGTGCGGTCGCCTGCGGCCTCTACCAGAATGGTCAGGGCCCGGTCGAACGTGCGCTCGATGGCCGCGAGAAACAGCTCTTTCTTGGTGCCGAACAGCCGGAACAGGTAGGGCTGGCTGATGTCGGCCCGTCGAGCGATGTCCTCGGTCGACGTGCCGGCCAGGCCGCCCTTGGAGAACTCGACGATGGCCGCCCTGAGCACCGATTCGCGACGTTCGTCGGCGGACATCCGGGGGGCCATATCCCTAAGGTAGTGAGTAATCAATCACAAGTCAAGGTCTTCTCCGCCTTCAGACACGCTCGAACAGCGCAGGCGCCAGATCGCCGACGAAATCGCCCAGCTCGGCCTCTGCCTCCCCGGAAGCCTGGCAGAGCGCACCACCCGCTGCGGCTCTCCCAGGTGCCGATGCCGCAGCGACCCCAGCAGCTGCACGGCCCCGACCCGTCCTGGATCCGGAAAGTCGGAGCGAATACCGTCACGCGAACGCTCAGCCCAGCACAGCTCGAGCGGTATCGTCCCCTGTTCGACAACACCAAGCGCCTTCGCGAGATGGTCAGCGAACTCCAGGCGCTCTCAGCCCGGGTGGTCGAGCAAGCTGAAGGATGGACAAGACCATGAACCATCCGGGCTCGTCACAGCGGCGACGTCGGCGACACGCTACAGATAACGTGTCCCCGCCGGACCCAAGACCTCGCGTCGGTTACAGCGGCGACACCCAAATTCGGGCTTGAGATAACGGCGGATATTGGTGTCGGTGCCTAGGATGCGCCCGTCACTAGACGCGACGTCTTCGGCCGGGCTGCCTGCGCTGTAACTCCAGCAAGAAGGACACCGCCCTGGAGCGCAGCCGCCAGCCGCCCACCAAGGCCGACCCGCGCATCGGAACTAACGTCAGCAGAGGCCACCCCAGCACAGCGCTCCTCCTAGCCAATCCACAGGATGTCAAAGATCCGGATCAGCTGCGCATCCTCGTCGAGGTAGAAGCCCAGGATGCCGCTGCCCGACCCGAACACGACCTCACGGAACCGAGGGTCATCCCCTGGAGGCCGCACCACCGCATCCCAGGGCTCTCCGGCTAACTCCGCGGCGCGTTCGATGAGCGCGCATCACGTGCATGCTCGGGCAGCGTGTGGAACTGAAGCTGGGCGCCGCCGCCGAACTCGACCCGGTAGTTCACGCCGACCCGCGGCCAGACCAGCCAGGGATGACATACTCAGCAGGCGAAAAATCGGCCGCCCGTCCCCGGCGGACGGCTGCCAGCCGCTCGTCATATCCAGGACACGAATACGCCACCGCGCGCAGCCGCCACAGGCGCAGCAACTCCTGCAACTGACGGAACTGCTCCGGACGCCGCGCGCCCTCCACGGCGGCCGCGTACTCAATCAGGAACTGCGCGTGATATTCCTCAGGCAGCACGCTGAGGATCCCGACCGGATCATCAGGATCGTGATCATCAACAGGGTGCGCAGTCACCAGGCCACTCCGTTCACCGTCCCGCAGAGGACTGGTGCCCGCGGTAGGCCGCAAGCCAGCATCCTGCGAACAACATCCCTGGCGCGCCTCACCCTCGGCCGCACCCGGACCGCGCACCGCACCCACCTACAGCAGCAGTCCGGCGGAAATCCCGCGCCCCCCGCGCTCCCACAGCTAGCGCACAGCCAACACAGCTCACCTGCCCGAAGACCGACCGAACGTCGCCTGAGCACGAGTGCGCGGGAACCAGCTCCCATCTGCGCTCCCACGGCCCGGACCTGGGCACCGTCAAACCACCGCCAAACCGCCTCCAACCTCGGCGAACGCTACTGAGCCCGACTCAGACCGCTCTCTGGGCAGCTAGTGATCACCCGCCACCAAGGCCCCTGAAACCCAACCGGCAGCGCTCTGACCTGGGAGTGGGCACAGCTGGGTTCGAACCAGCGACCCCTCGCTTGTAAGGCGAGTGCTCTACCACTGAGCTATGCGCCCGCCGCCTCAGGGCGACCTGGCTCAGCGTACCGTTTCCCGGCCCCGGCCAGGTGAGGTGAAGCCCGCTCGGCAACGGCCTCGCTCACCGCCAGGCGGTTGCGCAACCGGTCCAGCCGGATGTCCATGGCGGCGCCATGGACTCCACCGAGGAGAGCCTCCTCGAAATGGATCGCTCCGACGAAGGCCACGCCGAAACGGATCCCGTGCAGCAGCAGTTCCAGTTCAGCCGGGGCGAGGGCGCGCCGCCTGGAGTAACCTTCCGCGACCGCGGCGATCCGCTGGTCGTCCGGCTGGATGCGCCAGGTCTGCGGCTGGTCCGGATTCAGATGGCATTCCAGGAGGCAGTGGCCCAGATCGAGCAGGGGCAGGCCGGCCCCGCCGGCTTCCCAGCCGATCAGGATGACTTCGGCCTCGCCACCAGCCGCCTCGCCACCAGCGGCCTCGCCACCAGCCGCCGCGCCACCAGCGTCCTCGCCACCAGCGCCAGCCATGATTGCGTTTCCCGGCCACGCGTCACCGTGCACCACGGCCCGGGGAAGGACCCCGGCCTGCTGGCGGACAGCATCAACGGTCTGCCGGAATGACTCGAAGAGCAGCCGCCACTGCGCGGGCAGCAGCGGCTCAACCGAGTCGAGCCGGCGCAACGTCGCGGGGATCGCTCCCCCCGGATCCCAGGCCGACCGGCCCACGGGCACACCCGGATCTCCATCCGCATCACCTGGTATCGAGTGCAGCCGGCCCAGGGCGTCACCGAGCATGCCCAGCTGCCTGTGGTCCGGTGCCAGCACCGACCCCGGCACGAAGGTGGTCGCCAGCGTCAGCCATGCCCCGGCCACCCCCACGAGATCGCCGCTGCGGGTGGGCACCACGCGGGGCGCGGGATAGCCGCTCTCCGCCAGCCAGCTCAGCGTCGCGGCGCGGCTGGTCAGCCAGTCCACCATGGTGGCCGTGCCGCACCCGGTGAAGTGTGGCCCCACCGGGGCATCAGCGCGCAGCGCCCGGACGACCACGGACTCCCCGCCGGGCGCCATCAGCTGGTACGCGACCCGCTCACCGCGGACCGAGCCGTGCACGTGCCGGATGTCGGACGGGCGGATGGTGCGCTGATGATATTCGCGCAGGATGCGTCCCACCACCGGGGCGTCGGTCAAGGCCGGGCCAGCCCCCTCACCGCCGGGCGGCGCTGCGCCCGAGAACCCTTTCAAGCGCGCGGGCCACTTCCTCGGACAGCCCGGGCGCCTGGTCACCGCGGGCCTGGCTACCGTGCGCCTGGCCCCCGGGCGCCTGCCCCCCGTGCGCCTGGCCGGGCGCGCCAGGAGGCGGAGCAACTTTCCCGCAGTCGCGGCACTCCACCTCACCGAGCCGCCGGACCAGGTGCACGCTCTGGCACCGGGGACAGCGGTCGAGGTCGCCCGCCCAGTCGTGCGCCACCTGGCACTCCGGGCACACCAGCACCTGGCAGTCGTGTCGTACCCCGCGCCGCCACGGGCTTTGCCCGCGGCCGGGGTCTGTCTGCCGTGCGCCGCAGCGATAGCAGGGCATCGAGCCTGGTCCTCTCCCGGGTTCCGGGGTCGCCCCCGGACCGGCACCGCTCCCGTCCCCGGTCGCGCCCGGACCTAGGGCATGGCCTAGGCCAGGTCGGCGAGCACTTTCTGGTACTCGGCGATATCGCGCGCCTGGGGAATCGGGTTCACTACACTCCACCGGACAACGCCGGCCTTGTCGATGATGAAGGTGCCCCGCTTCGCGAAGCCGAGGTTCTCATCGAACACACCGTAGAGCTTGGCCACGGCACCGTGCGGCCAAAAGTCCGCCAACAGGGTGAAGCCGAAGTTCTGCTGTTCCGACCAGGTGCGGATGACGTGCGTGGAGTCCACCGATACCGCCAGCAACTCCACGTCCTCCCGTGTCACCTCGGGGAAGTCGTCCCGCAGGGCGCACAGTTCCCCCGTGCACACGCCGCTGAACGCCAGTGGGTAGAAGACGAGAACGACGTTCTTCTCGCCCCGGAAGCTCGACAGCCGTACTGGCGTGCCGTGCTGATCTTTCAGCTCGAAATCAGGAGCCTGCTCGCCAACCTCGATGGCCATTGACTGGTCCTTTCCGCAGAGAACTGGTCCAGTCTGCCACCCGCGCCTGACCCCACGGGACAGGCCCCAGGATAGGCCCCGGACCTGCCGGGCCGGGAGTACCCGGCAGGGATCCGTTGCGTCGTAAATGGACTGTTCTCAGCGTCGCGCCTTGGGCGCGACCAGGCGGGTCCCGAGCCAATCCGGCGCGGCGCTCACACTGGAGGTCTGGGAGAGCCCGGCCGTCAGCGCGGCCTCTCCGATCTCGCTCGGCTCGACATGCTGTTCCCGGCCTGCCTTGGGTGTCAGCAGCCAGATGTACCCGCCGTCGGCGAGCGGCGTCAGCGCATCGGCCAGTGCGTCGAAGAGATCCCCATCCCCGTCCCGCCACCAGAGCAGGACCACGTCGACGACGTCGTCATAATCCTCATCGACAAGCTCTACGTTTTCCAGTCCATCGATCTCGTCGCGCAACTGCTCATCGCAGTCGTCGTCGTAGCCGATTTCCTGCACCACCTGACCTGGCTTGATGCCAAGTCTCCCGGCCAGGCCCGGCTGATCCTGCGCCTGGCGCGCGGTCGCGCTCACTGACGTCCTCCTCATGACCTTTCCCACAGCCCGGCTCGCATCTGGCCAACCCCGGCGCATCGCCGGAGCTTCGTGCCAGCCGGGCGCCGTGGCCGCGTCGGCACCACTTGTTCGGACAGTTCACACTGGGCGGGGCCCCTGCGCAAGTGGCAAATGACCCTGGCAGCGAAAACCGATGTCACAGTTTGATCTTTCCCCGGGGCGGCTGAACTACCCGAGGAACGAAAGACGCACCTGTCTGTCCGGATTATCCACATTTAGATCCACCAACGCCACGGACTGCCATGTTCCGAGCGCCAGGCGCCCCGCCAGCACCGGAACAACGACGAACGGCGCCACCAAGGCCGGCAGTACGTGCGAGCGCCCATGTCCAGCCGAGCCATGGGCGTGCCGCCACCGGTCGTCGGCGGGCAGCAGCTCGGCCAGCGTGGCGATCAGGTCGGCATCACTGCCCGACCCGAGTTCCATCAGCGCCACCCCCGCGGTCGCGTGCGGCACGAACACATGCAGCAGGCCGTCTCCCCCGTCGGCTGCCCCTTCGGCGAAATCCGCGCATTGACGGGTGATGTCATGCACGGTATCGCGGTGCCCGGTATGTACCCGGACGATCAAAGTCTCCATACCCCAACGACCCCCGCCCGCCAGTCCCCCATCATCTGACCCGCGGCCGGCCGGGCACGTCTCCGCAGCCTACCCGCCGGCCTTCCGGGACCGGCCAGCGCCGGCCTTCCGGGATCGCCCGGCGCCGTCCTTCCGGCGTCCGCTCTCTACCACCGCGTCGGGCCCGGGAAACACGAGCCCGGTGTGCCCATCCTCGAAACGCACCAGATACGGCGGCGCACCTCCGGTGCCCTTGACCTCGATGATCTCCCCTGTCTTGTCGGGCTGGCCCACGCTGTTGCCGTGCACGTGAAGCCGGTCCCCGATGGTTGCCTGCATCCTTGCCTTCCCTCCTCCGGGTTCGCCCACGGTGGACCCCGGCGCATACGCTTGGGTGTGCCGAGGTGCTTACGCTCACCGTGTACCCACACTGGCACGAGAACCACCCCGGAGGGAGGGCCGGAAGTCCTCTCGCGGGGATCAGGACCTTCGGCTGGGGCACGGCACCCGCTCCGGGAGCACCGACTACCGCCCGGTAAGGATGCGTTTCCGGGGGACACGTACCAGAATTGGTCTGGACAACCCCTGATGCACAGGGCGGCTACCAGCTGCCCCTGCCCGACGGGACTGGCGGCTACCAGCCGCCCGACCACTGCGGAAGGCGAGGAGATCCCGTGGCTGCCGGACGTCAGCGTTTCTCGATCATCAGCGACGGGCTTCCCACCCAGTTGCCCGACATCGACCCGGACGAGACCAGGGAATGGGTCGAGTCGTTCGACGACGTGGTGCGCACCCGCGGCCGGTCCCGCGCCCGGTACGTCATGCTGCGCCTGCTAGAGCGGGCCCGTGAGCAGCAGGTCGGCGTCCCGGGACTGCGCAGCACCGACTTCATCAACACCATTCCCCCGGAGCGGGAGCCGTGGTTCCCCGGCGACGAGTACGTCGAGCGCCGGATCCGCGCCTACATCCGGTGGAACGCCGCGGTCATGGTGTCCAGGGCCAACCGCCCCGGCCTCGGCGTCGGCGGGCACATCGCCACCTACGCCTCCGCGGCCAGCCTGTATGAGGTCGGCTTCAACCACTTCTTCCGCGGCAAGGACCACGGTGAGTCCGGCGACCAGGTTTTCTTCCAGGGCCACGCCGCCCCGGGGATCTACGCCCGCGCATTCCTCGAAGGACGGCTCACCCAGCAGCAGCTGGATGGTTTCCGTCAGGAGCTGTCCCATCCGGGTGGCGGGCTGCCGTCCTACCCGCATCCGCGGCTGATGCCCGACTTCTGGGAATTCCCCACCGTCTCCATGGGCCTCGGCGCGATCAACTCGGTGTACCAGGCCAGGTTCAACAAGTACCTGCTGGCCCGGGAGATCAAGGACACGAGCCGGTCGCACGTCTGGGCCTTCCTCGGTGACGGCGAGACGGACGAGCCCGAGGTACTCGGCTCTATCGGGCTGGCTGCCCGCGAGGAACTCGACAACCTGACCTTCGTCATCAACTGCAACCTGCAGCGCCTGGACGGGCCGGTCCGCGGCAACGGGAAGATCATCCAGGAGCTGGAGGCGTTCTTCCGCGGCGCGGGCTGGAACGTGATCAAGGTCATCTGGGGCCGCGACTGGGACCCGTTGCTGGCTAAGGACGTGGACGGGGTCCTCGTCAACAGGATGAACACGACACCGGACGGGCAGTTCCAGACGTACTCCGTGGAAAACGGCGGCTACACCCGGGAGCACTTCTTCGGTGGCGACCCGCGGCTGCGCGCCATGGTCGAGCACCTCTCCGACGACGAGGTGCGCAACCTGTCCCGGGGCGGGCACGACTACCGCAAGGTGTACGCGGCGTTCAAGGCCGCGCAGGAGCACGTCGGCCAGCCGACCGTGATCCTCGCGCACACCATCAAGGGCTGGACCCTCGGCCCGGACTTCGAAGCCCGCAACGCGACCCACCAGATGAAAAAGCTCACCGTCGCCGAGCTCAAGGAATTCCGCGACCGGCTGTACCTGCCGATCCCGGACGCCGCGCTGGAGGCGGAACTGCCGCCCTACTACCATCCGGGCGAGGACTCCGACGAGATCACCTACATGCGGGAGCGGCGGGCCGCGCTCGGCGGCTACCTGCCCAAGCGGGTGGTCCGGGCCAAGCCGCTCACGCTGCCCGGTGACTCGGTGTACGAGGAGCTGAAGCACGGATCCGGCAAGCAGGCCGTGGCCACCACCATGGCGTTCGTCCGGCTGCTCAAGGACCTGATGAAGGACCCGGGGATCGGGGCACGCTTCGTGCCGGTCATCCCCGACGAGGCCCGCACGTTCGGGATGGACTCGCTCTTCCCGACGGCGAAGATCTACTCACCGCACGGCCAGACCTACGAGGCCGTGGACCGCGCGCTGCTGCTGGGCTACAAGGAGTCCGAGCGCGGCCAGATCCTGCACGAGGGGATCAGTGAGGCCGGCGCGATGGGGTCGGTGATCGCCGCGGGCACCTCCTACGCCACCCACGCCGCGCCGATGATCCCGGTGTACGTGTTCTACTCGATGTTCGGCTGGCAGCGGACCGGCGACGAGATGTGGGCCTTCGGTGACCAGCTGGGCCGGGGCTTCCTGCTCGGCGCCACGGCTGGCCGCACCACACTCACCGGCGAGGGCCTGCAGCACAACGACGGGCACTCGGTGCTGCTCGCCTCGGTCAGCCCGGCGTGCGTGTCCTACGACGCGGCCTGGAGTTACGAGCTGAGCTACATCGTCAAGGACGGGCTGCGCCGGATGTACGGGTCCCCGGAAGGCCATCCCGACGGCGAGGACATCTTCTACTACCTGACTGTCTACAACGAGCCGTACCAGCAGCCAGCCCAGCCGGCCGACTTCCCGGGCGGATCCGCGGCCCTGGAACAGGGCATCCTGCGCGGGCTGTACCGCTACGCCGGCGCGCCCGCGACGGATGAGCAGCCCGCGGCCAGCCACCCGCACGCGCAGATCCTGGCCTCCGGGGTGGCGATGCGCTGGGCGCTGCGCGCTCAGGAGCTGCTGCGTGAGGACTGGGGTGTCGCCGCGGATGTCTGGTCCGCGACCTCGTGGACCGAGCTGCGCCGCGACGGGCTCGCCTGCGAGGAGTGGAACATGCTGCACCCCGACGCAGAGGCCCGGGTGCCCTACGTGACCCAGACGCTGGAGGGCAGCCCCGGCCCGGTGGTGGCGGTCAGCGACTGGATCCGCGCGGTCCCCGACCAGATAGCACGCTGGGTGCCGGCCCCGTTCAACTCGCTGGGCACCGACGGCTACGGGTTCTCCGACACCCGGGCCGCCGCCCGGCGGTTCTTCCACGTGGACGCCGAGTCGATCACCCTGGCCGTGCTCAGCCAGCTGGCCCGGCTCGGCGAGGTCAAGCCGGAGGCCCTGAGCCAGGCGATCGAGAAGTACCGCCTGGACGTCCCGGTAAGCGTCGCCCTAGCCAAGGACTAACCCGGGGGGTGAGTGCAGGCTGGCGGGGGTGACGGCAGTGGGCAAGGCAGGCGAGACCAGGGCGCCGGAACCACGCGGCCATGTCCGGGAAGAGACGATCCAGCGGCTGGAACGGGCGATGGGGTCGCTGGGCACCGACGCCATGGCGTCCATGGACCAGCGGCTGGCCTGGTTCCGGGCCATGTCAGCGGAGAACAGGTCCTGGATCGGGCTGGTCGCCCAGGCTGGCATCGCTGCCTTCGTGGACTGGGTGAAGCACCCCGGGCGCGGGCGCCCATCGGTGGCCGGCGAGGTGTTCGGCACCGCCCCCCGCGAGCTGGCCCGCGCGGTCAGCCTGCAGCAGACGGTGGAGATGGTGCGCATCACCATCGACGTGGTGGAGGCCCGGGTCGACGAGCTGGCCGCCCCAGGCGGCGAGGCCGAGCTCCGCGAGGCGGTGCTCCGCTACACCCGGGAGATCGCGTTCGGCGCGGCGCAGATCTACGCCCGGACGGCTGAGGCCAGGGGGGCCTGGGATGCCCGCCTGGAGGCACTGGTCGTCGACTCGCTGGTACGGGGCGAGATCGACGAGGGCCTGCAGTCCTGGGCGTCGGCCCTGAACTGGTCGTCTTCCCCGGTCGCGGTGATCGTCGGCTCGGTGGACGGCAGCGAACCGGAAGGTCTCATCGACGAGATGCGGGCCATCGTCCGGAGATCCGGATTCGACCTGCTGGCCGGTGTGCACGGCAGCCGGCTCGTGGTCGTGCTGGGCGGAACCGCCGACCCGCTCGCCGCCGCGCGGCAGCTCGCCGGGCGGTTCGGCGCCGGGCCGGTCGTGGTCGGGCCCGCCCTGGGTGACCTGCAGTCGGCGACCCGTTCCGCGGCAGCGGCCCTGTCCGGCCTGCGGGCCTCCGCAGGCTGGCCCGACTCCCCCCGGCCCGTCATGGCGGGCGACCTGCTGCCGGAGCGCGCCCTGGACGGCGACGCCGAAGCGCGCGCGGAACTGGTCTCGGAGGTGTACGAGCCGCTCCGGCGCGGGGGGTCAGCGCTGCTCGACACGGTGATCACCTACCTGGAGCAGGGTTCCTCACTGGAGGCGACCGCGAGGCTTCTCTTCGTGCATCCGAACACTGTTCGTTACCGGCTGCGCCGCGTCAGCGAACTGACCGGGCTCACGCCCACTGAGGGCCGGGCCGGATTCACCCTCTGGGTAGCCATTGTCCTAGGACGCCTGATTCACAAGAGCACATAGCTTGTATAGATCTCACAAACACTGGCCGCTAAACTTCGTGCGTTATTCTGCGCATGTAGCGGAGTTCTACAGGCAGTGTTAAGAGCATGCTCGTCATTGCCGCACCGGGCCAGGGCGCCCAAGCCCCTGGCTTCCTCGCCCCCTGGTTGGAACTGCCTGGCGTTCGGGACCGGATCGCCGCCTGGTCCGACCTCGCCGGATGCGATCTCATCGCCTGCGGCACGACGGCCAGCGCCGAGGAGATCAAGGACACCGCCGTGGCTCAGCCCTTGCTGGTGGCGGCCGGCATCGCCGCGGCTGAGGTGCTGTTCGGCGACCTTGACCAGGCACAGCAGCAGGTGGATATCGTGGCCGGCCACAGCGTCGGGGAACTGACCGCCGGGACTATCGCGGGAGTGCTGGCGCCCGAGGACGCCATGAACCTCGTCCGGGTCCGCGGCCAGGCCATGGCGCGGGCCGCCGCGCGCGCGGCGACCGGGATGACCGCCGTGCTCGGCGGCGACGAGGCCGAGGTCCTCGACGCCATAGAAAAGCACGGTCTCACCCCGGCCAACATCAACGGCGGCGGGCAGGTCGTCGCGGCTGGCACCCTCGATCAGCTCGCCGCCTTCGCGGCCGACCCGCCCGCCCGGGCCCGGCTGCGCCCGCTGTCAGTGGCCGGCGCCTTCCACACCAGGTACATGGAGCCCGCGGTTGATGCTCTGCGCGCCGCGGCGGCGGGCATAGCGGTAGGCGAGCCGGCCGTGGTGCTGCTGTCCAACCGCGACGGTGCGGCCGCCGCGTCGGGTTCCGACTGGCTGGACCGGATCGTCACCCAGGTGCGCGCCCCGGTCCGCTGGAACATGTGCATGCAGTCCATGGCGGCCCTCGGCGCCACCGCGCTCATCGAGCTGCCACCGGCGGGCACCCTGACCGGCCTGGCCCGGCGCGGGATGCCGGGGGTCGCGCTGGCGAACCTGAAAACCCCGGACGACCTCGACGCCGCCCGGTCCCTCATCGCCGAGCACGGGACCCTCGATCCCCACCAGGACGGGCACGTACCCGAGTGGCGGCTGCTCGTGGCCCCGCTCGCAGGCACGTTCCGGTCCGGGGCGGGGGATGCCGCGGCCGCCGCGCCGGGCGCCACGATCACCTCAGGAGCGGAGATCGGGCATGTCGAGCAGCGTGGCGGCCGGCATGTCATCATCCCCCCATTTCCCGCAACGATTATCGAATGGCTGGTCGAGGACGGTGACCCGGTGAGTGTGGGTCAGCCGCTCGTCCGGCTCCAGCCAGCCGAATGACGTCCATGTCCGCGCGGATGGCCAGTACCCGGAGATCCTCAGGAAAGGGGACATGCTGATGCGACTCGCCGAGGGTGCCGCGGGTGCGCGGATTCTGGCGTTCGGCGGCTACCAGCCGGCGAGGGTGGTGACCAACGACGAACTCGCGGCCACGATGGACACCGACGACGAATGGATCCGCAGCCGGGTGGGCATCGCCAGCCGGAGGATCGCCGGTCCGGACGAGAGCCTCGCCGACATGGCCGCCGCCGCGGGCGGCAAGGCCCTAGCCGCCAGCGGCCTGTCCTCCGCCGATGTCGACCTGGTCATGGTGGCCACCTGCACCGCCGAGGCGCCGATCCCGAACATCGCCGCCACGGTGGCCACCAAGCTCGGTATCTCAGCCCCCGGGGCGTTCGACGTCAACGCGGCCTGCGCCGGCTTCTGCTACGCGCTCGCCGTCGCCAGTGATGCGGTCCGGGCCGGCTCGGCTCGTAACGTCCTGGTGATCGGGGCGGAGAAACTCTCCCAGTGGGTCGACTGGACCGACCGCTCGACCGCCATCATCTTCGCTGACGGCGCCGGTGCCGCCATCGTCGGCCCGGTCACTGACCCCGCCGAAGGCCCCGGCATCGGCCCGGTCGTGTGGGGCAGCGATGGCGCCATGGCCGACAAGATCGCCATCAAGGATCGCGATTCGTTCATCGTCCAGGAGGGGCAAGCCGTATTCCGCTGGGCGACGACCGCGCTGCACCCGGTCGCCAAGCAGGCCTGCGAGCGTGCCGGGGTCGATCCGGCCGACCTGGCGGCCTTCGTCCCGCATCAGGCCAACCTGAGGATCATCGAAGCGATCGCGAGGAAGGTCGGGGCGCCGCAGGCGCTCGTCGCCGACGACATCGTGACGGCGGGCAACACGTCGTCGGCGTCGATCCCGCTGGCCCTGTCCAAGATGATCGAGCGGGGAGAGGTCGCCTCGGGCGCCCCCGTGCTGCTGCTCGGCTTCGGCGCGGGCATCTGCTACGCAGGACAGGTGATCACGGTACCCTAACCGCGCTTCGCCCCCTGGCCTGCGCCAAGGGGCGGATAACCACCACAACACAGAAGGAGAACACGCATCCCATGGCAATGACCGAACCGGAAATCCTGGCTGGCCTCGGCGAGATCATCGACGAAGTCGCCGGCGTCCCCGCAGATGAAGTCACCCCACAGAAGAGCTTCGTCGACGACCTCGACATCGACTCGCTGTCCATGGTCGAGATCGCCGTGGCGGCTCAGGACAAGTTCGGGGTGGAGATCCCCGACGACCAGCTCAAGAACCTCAAGACCGTTCAGGATGTCGTGAACTTCGTGCGCTCAGCTGAGGTCTCGGCCTGAGCGAGGCAGCCCAGCGCCAGGCGGCCCCCGGCCACCTGGGAATCGGGTAGCCGGGCCATCCGGCGTAGTTCCGCGGCACGACCAGAGGAGCGATTCACAGTGCGGGCAGATCAACCACGCGTCGTCGTCACCGGCTTGGGCGCGACCACGCCGCTGGGCGGGGACGTGGCCTCGACCTGGGAATCGATGCTGGCTGGGCGCAGCGGCGCGCAGACGCTGGCCTACGACTGGGCGGCCGAGCTGCCCGTGCAGATCGCCGCGCCCGCCGCGGTCGACCCGACGACGGTGATCGACCGCGTGCAGGCGCGCCGGCTGGACCGCTGCGAGCAGCTTGGTCTCGTGGCGGCGCGGGAGGCGTGGGCTGACGCCGGCACCCCCACGGTGGATCCCGAGCGGCTGGGCGTGGTGGTCTCCAGCGGCATCGGCGGCATCGCGTCGACGCTTGTCGCGTACGACACCCTGAGAGACAAAGGCTGGCAGCGGCTGTCCCCGTACACGGTTCCGATGCTGATGCCGAACGGCTCGGCCGGGTGGATCGCCATCGAGCTGAACGCGCGCGCCGGGGTGCACACCACCGTGAGCGCCTGCGCATCCGGCGCGGAGGCGATCGGGTACGCGATCGACATGATCCGGTCCGGCCGGGCCGATATCGTCCTGGCCGGCGGGACGGAGGCCGCCATCCTCCCGCTGAACATCGCGGCGTTCGCCGCGATGCGGGCGCTGTCCACCCGCAATGACGAGCCGCAGCGCGCCTCCCGGCCGTTCGACAAGGGCCGGGACGGCTTCCTGCTCGGCGAGGGCGCGGGCATGGTCGTGCTCGAGTCGGCGGAGCATGCGGCGCGCCGTGGCGCCACTGTGTACGCCGTCGCGGCGGGCGTCGGGTACTCCTCCGACGCGCACCACATCGCCCAGCCCGACCCGGCCGGCACCGGGATCGTCCGCGCCATCGAGCGGGTGCTCACCGACGCGGACCTGGTCCCGGAGCAGATCGTGCACGTCAACGCGCACGCGACCTCGACCCCAGCGGGTGATGCCGTAGAAGGCCAGGCGATCGCCACCGCGCTGGGCCCGGCCGCCGCTGGCGTGGTCGTGTCGGCCACCAAGTCCATGACCGGGCACCTGCTCGGCGGCGCCGGCGCGCTCGAGTCGGTCGCTGCCATCCTGGCCCTGCGCAACCGGGTCGCCCCGCCCACCATCAACCTCGACGACCCTGACGACGAGGCCGGGATCGACATCGCCACCGAACCACGGGAACTGAAGCCCCGCACCAGCGCCCCGATGGCGGCCCTGAACAACTCATTCGGCTTCGGCGGGCACAACGTCGCCCTCGCCTTCGTCGCCGCCTGACCGACCACTGGGGTCATGCCGGCCCGGGGGTCCGGCACGCAGGCCGCAGACCTGGACGCGGCCTCACCCGCGCTCTCCCGCTATCGCAAGGAGACATCCCGTGACCGTCCTCGACAGCAGAACCCAGCCCGCCCACGCCCCGGTGCAGGCCGCGGATCCCGCCGCGGCAGCCATCGCGCGCGACCCGGAAGTCAGGCTGGCGGCCTTGTTCGATGCCGGGACGCTGCACCTGCTCACCCCGCACGACGCGAGCGGGGCCCTGGCCGCCACCGGGCGCATTGACGGGATGCCCGCGGTCGCGTTCGCCAGCGATCCGCGGGTCCAAGGCGGCGCCATGGGCAGCGCCGGCTGTGCCGCGATCGTCGCCGCCTACGACGAGGCCATGGCCATGGAGGCCCCGGTGATCGGCCTGTGGCACTCGGGCGGCGCCCGGCTGCGCGAGGGCGTGGAAAGCCTGCACGCGGTGGGCACCGTGTTCGCCGCGATGACCCGGGCCTCCGGCATCGTGCCGCAGATCTCCGTGGTGCTGGGCGCGGCCGCCGGGGGTGCCGCCTACGGGCCCGCGCTGACCGACGTGGTGATCCTTTCCGATCACGGCCGGATCTTCGTCACCGGGCCGGACGTGGTCCGCAGCGTTACCGGCGAGGACGTCGACATGGCCCGGCTCGGCGGCCCCGAGCCGCACAGCCGCCGTTCCGGTGTGGTGCACGTGGTGACCGCGAACGACGCCGAGGCGCTGACCCAGGCCCGGCGGATCGCCCTGCTCCTCGGCGACCAGCGCGCCATTGACCTGACCACCGGAGACCTGGACCCGGGGGGCCCGCTTGGCGACCGGTCCGGCGCGGACCTCGCGGCGCTACTGCCCGAGTCGCGGCGCCGCGCCTACGACGTGCACCCGCTGCTGGATGGGCTGCTGGATGGGCCGGGGATCGAGCTGCATCCCCGGTGGGCTCCGAACGTGGTCACCATGCTGGGCCGGCTGGCCGGGCGGTCGGTCGGCGTGATCGCCAACAATCCGCTGCGGCTCGGCGGCTGCCTGGACGCGACCTCAGCCGAGAAGGCGGCCCGCTTCGTGCGGATGTGCGACGCCTTCGGCGTGCCGCTCGTGGTCATCGTGGACGTGCCTGGATACCTGCCCGGCGTCGGCCAGGAGTGGGATGGCGTGGTGCGCCGCGGGGCCAAGCTGCTGCACGCGTTCGCCGAGGCCGTCGTGCCCCGGGTGACCCTGGTGACGCGTAAGGCCTACGGCGGCGCCTACATCGCGATGAACTCCCGCTCGCTGGGCGCGACCAGGGTGTTCGCGTGGCCCGGCGCGGAGGTCGCGGTGATGGGCGCGGTGGCGGCTATCCGCATCCTGCACCGGCGCACGCTCGCCGACGTGCCGGCCGACCAACTGCACGAGGCCGAGACCAGGCTCGCCGAAGAGCATGAGCAGGAGGCGGGCGGCCTGGAACGAGCGCGGGCGCTCGGCGTGATCGACGAGATCATCGAGCCCGCCACGACCCGTGCGGCGATCGCCCGCGCCATTGCCGAGGCACCCCAGGTGCGCGGCAGGCACGGCAACATCCCGCTCTGACGGGAGGCAGCCCCGATGCGCCTGCTGGTGGTCGAGCATCAGCCTGACGCCCCGGCCGGCCTGGTGGCCAGCTGGGCGGCAGGCCGCGGGCTGGCCGTGACCACCCTGCGCCCCACGGCCGGCCAGCCGCTGCCGCGGTCTTTCTCGCCCGGTGACGCCGTCGTCGTGCTGGGCTCCGAGGAGACCGCTTTCGACGATTCGGTTCCCTGGCTCGCCGACGAGCTGGGGTTCGTGGGGACCGCGCTGGATGGTTCCGTTCCGGTGCTGGGGATTTGTTTCGGGGGTCAGGTGCTCGCCCGGGTTCTCGGTGCGCGCGTGTACCGGCTGGATGTTCCCGAGATCGGCTGGGTGTCGGTGACGAGCAAGCAGGATCAGCTGCCTGAGGGACCGTGGCTGGCGTGGCACCGTGACGGATTCGAGCTGCCGGCGGGCTCCCGTGAGCTGGCCACGGGCGTGGCGTCCCTGCAGGCGTTCAGCCTGGGTCCGCACGTTGGCCTGCAGTTCCATCCCGAGGTGACCCGGCCGATCGTGGCGGCGTGGATCGCGGCCGCCGATCCGCCGCTGGATCCCGCCCAGGCGGAGCGGATCCTCCGCGACGGTGACAGCGCCAGGGAGGCGGCCGCGGCCAACGCCGCGACGCTGTTCTCGGCCTGGCTCGACGGAGCCTTCGCCACCCCCTGACCGCCGGGAACGCTAGCGCGTGAACCGGGTCGCCGGCTGCGCAGAAGTACGCGTGGCAGGCCGCTACTTGCTCGTAGTATACGACAATCGTATACTCGCGTAGGTGAGCGTCTCGCTAACCTTCCTCGGCCTGCTGGAGCGCCAGCCCAGCTACGGGTACGACCTCAAGCGGGCCTATGACACCTACTTCGCCAGGGGCAAGCCGCTGTCGTTCGGCCAGGTGTATACGACTTTGGCCCGGCTGGCCCGCGACGGCAAGGCGGTTGCCGGGCCGCCCGAGCACGGCGACGGCCCGGATCGCAAGCGCTACTCCATCACCGAGGCCGGCCTGGCCGAAGTCGACGCGTGGCTAACCACGCCGGCCGAGCCCGAGCCGCACCTGCAGCCGGCGCTGTTCGCCAAGGTGACACTGGCGCTGATGCTCGGCCGTCCCGCTGACAGCTACCTGGACGCGCAGCGCCTCGCGCACCTCAAGCGGATGCACGAGCTGACCCAGCTCAAGGGCGCCGGGTCGCTGGTGGACACGATGCTGGCCGACTACGGCCTGTTCCACCTGGAGGCCGACCTGCGCTGGATCGACCTCACCGCCGCCCGGCTCAACGACCTAAGGGAAATGGTGCGAGACCTATGACTACCCCCGCTGCGCTCCTCGAGGCCCGCGACGTCGCCAAGTCGTTCGGGCCGACCCCGGCGTTGCGCGGGGCCAGCCTGGCGGTGGCCCAGGGCGAGATCGTGGCCGTCATGGGCCCGAGCGGTTCCGGTAAATCCACCCTGCTGCACTGCCTGGCCGGGATCTTCCCGCCGGACTCCGGCGAGGTGTGGTTCGACGGCCGCCGCCTGGACACCCTCACGGATTCCGCGCGGACCCGGCTTCGCCGGACCGCGTTCGGGTTCGTGTTCCAGTTCGGGAACCTGGTGCCGGAACTGACCACGGCGGACAACGTGGCGCTGCCGCTCATACTGAAGCGAGCCAACCGCAGGGAAGCG
>JAWWPY010000090.1:0-32606 GCA_033854735.1 Streptosporangiaceae bacterium
AGCGCAGCAGAACGTTCTCGGGCAACGCCGCGTCCCGGAACAGCCACCAGATGGCGGCGTTACCGGCCGGGCTGAGACTGCGCTTTCGGTCCCGGTTCGCAGCATCGCGGAGGTAGGCCGGGCTGACACGGATGAGGCCCGCGCTCCATTCACCCTTATCGTCGCTGGCCCACAGCAGCAGACATAGCCCGCCTTCGGCCTCAGGCGGGATCATCCAGCCCCCCATCGTCTGCGAGAACTTGCAGTCGACGTCGCTGCCGCAGATCCGGTAGTCGAGGCGTTCCCCGTCGGTGAAGCCGAACTCGCGCTGCAGGTTGATCTCGACCAGCGTCCCCGCGTGGGTCTTCTCTGTTTTATGCAGTTCTTCCCAGCGGTACCGGCCGGTGTGCTGCCCGTCGAGCAGCATGTCGATGGTGCGCCGCAGCGCGGCGGCCAACCGGCGGCCCCGGGGGTCCTCCGCGAGCAGGTACGCGGCGACCAGCTCAAGGTCGCCGTCGCCGTGGCCGGGCACCCGGGCCGGGACGGCGAGCCCTGGCAGCGGCACCGCCGTGGCTGACCAGCCCGCGCTGGTCACGCCGGGGCAGGCGCCAACGCGACGGCGGCCTCGCTGGTGGGCATCAGGAAGGTCAGCGTTTCTTGCAGGTACAGCTGGACCGTGCCGGCGTCATGCGCGAGATATCCGATCGACGTGTCCTGGCCGAGGTGCAGGGCGAAGTCACCGCCCCGGGTAGTCAGCACGAAGGCTCCGTCAATGGCCGGTGCCCACACGATCTCACCGCTGATCAGGCGTTCGATGTGGCTGGCCACGGGGTAGCCGTGGTCGCTGGTCTCGCTGACCGCCGTGTACGCGTCGGCGCTCAGCACCACCGAATACGGCCCATCAACGCCCGCCCTCCGCAGATGCCCCAGCGCCTCGGCGACCGCCGTGGGATAGTCGCGCACATCGGCCGGGAGGGTCAGGGCCGAGTTGGATGACTCGCGGCGGATACCGACGATGCCCGCCGCCGGGAACCCCTCGAAGATGGCCCGGTCCTCAGCAAAGGCGATCTGTCGCGAGGCGTCCTTCACCGGCTGCCAGTCGGAGTCCTCGGCGCCCCGTTCGACGTCATCGATCGCGCCACGGTCCACCGTAAACGGCACCCGCAACTCGACGAGCGCCCTGACCTGCCGCTGACGGGCCAGCACCCCGTCCTGCGGCGCCTCGATGTCGGCTACGTGGCCGGTCCCCACGGCGGACAGCACCTCACCGGCGGGGCCATGCACATCGACCACTCGCCGCCCGGCCAGGTGGCGCTTGATGGTGCGCACCGCCTCCTGTTCGATCTGCGACCAGGCGGCGCTCGAAATGGGGGCAAGCTCGCGGTGGAGGTTATTCATGCTGAGTGACTCCTCTGAGACTGCCGATACCAAGTGATCCGTCGGACGGTGTGGCCACCGGCGCGGCTTCGCCCGCCGCCGGGCCGCCCTCATCAGCTTCGCCCGCATCAGCTTCGGCCGCCCCGGCCTCGCCCGTGGCCGGATCTGCCTCCGCAGGCGGCTCGGCCAGGCTCTCCAGCAACGTCATTGACGGCACGAAGAACAGGGTGCCGGTCACGGCCGTGCTGAAATCCAGCAGCCGGTCATAATTTCCCGGTGGGCGGCCCACGAACATGTTGGTCAGCATTAGCTCGATCGGGTGCGGCGAGCGCGCGTAGCCGATGAAGTACGTGCCGAAATCACCCCGGCTGACCGTGCCGAAGGGCATGTTGTCGCGAACGATCTGGACTTCCTCGCCGTTCTCGGTGATCGTCGTCAGCGCGTTGTGCGCCGACGTGGGCTTGACCGCGTCGTCCAGTTCGATGTCGGAGAGCTTCGTCCGGCCGACGATGCGTTCCTGCTCCTCGGTCGGCAGAGTGTTCCAGCCGTTTATGTCGTGCAGGTACTTCTGCACGATCACGTAGCTGCCACCGGCGAATTCGGGGTCCTCCGGGCCGATGATGGTCGCCTTGACGGAGTCCAGACCGGTGGGATTCTCCGTGCCGTCCACGAACCCGATGAGGTCACGGTCATCGAAGTACCGGAAGCCATGCACTTCATCCACGGGCAACACGGCACTGCCCAGGCGGGTCATGATGTGGGTGGCCAGTTCAAAACAGAGATCGAAACGCGCGGCGCGGATGTGGAACAAGAGGTCCCCGGGCGTGGATACCGCGTGCCGGGACCCCGCTTCGATCTCTGGAAACACGTGCAGCCCGGCCGGGCGAGCCGGCCCGGCGAGCCGGTCCCAGGCCTGCGATCCGATCCCGACCACGCAGGACAGCTTCGCGTCGAGATCGCGGAACCCCACCGCGCGCAGCAGCCCGGCCAGGTCGCTGAAGAGATCACGTACCGCGGCGCAGCTGCCGGCTCCCGGCTGGAGGACCACCACCAGGAAGATCGCGGCGCTCGTCAGTGGGGTCGCTACTTCCTGAGGCTGGGCCACGGCCTGAGCCTGGGCCTGCAGCCCCGGTCCCGGCACCACCTCTGAGGTCATCTGCGGACACTCACCTATCGGGTTTCCCGGCCGCGCCGTCACGCCCGGCATGCTTCCTGCGACACGCTAGCAAAGAGCGCAGGCCGCGGCCCCAGCAGTCCAGCACGCTGGAGTTGCGGGCCCCGGCCGGAGACGAAGTCGCCACCCTCATCCTGTTCGCCGGCCAGCCGATCCGCGACCCGGTCGCCGTCGGCGGCCCATTCGTCATGAATACTCGCGCAGAGATTTCACAGGCCTTCAACGACTTCCATGCGGGAAAGTTTGGCCAGGTCCCGCGCCGAGCACGGCTGAAAGTCCGGTAGGCCGGGCGGAGCGGGTCGGCAATTGCGGGCCGGCCGCGTTGCCCGGCTGCGCCGGATCGGCGATCATCTGCGGGTGGCCCGGGTCCGCCTGGCGAGCGCGGGCCCGCAATGCGTGCGCGGCAGAGGGTGACGGGCACGACGTCCGGTTGTCGGTAACCGTCACTACGGATGGACGACATGAGATTCACACCCTCGCCCTCCTTACTGGCGCGGCCAGCGCGTCCCGGCCACATCGTCGCGCTCCCCGGCGTTCTTGCCCTCATCGCCTCAGCGCTCTCCCTGGCCGCCGGGCATGCTTCTGCCGCCACCGTCACGCTGACGGTGGCCAAGGGCGGCGGGGAGTACACCAGCGTTCAGGCCGCGGTCAACGCGGTCCCCAGCAATTCCTCGACGCCTTACACGATCCAGATCGGGCCGGGAACCTACGAGGAGGCCGTGACCATCCCGGCGGCCAAGCTCCACCTGACCCTGCTCGGCGCGACGGGCCACCCGGCGAACGTGGTGATTGACTCAGCGCGTTACAACAGCGAGGCGAACCCAGCCGGGGGCACCTACGGCACCGAGGGCTCGGCGACCGTCCACGTAGCGGCCAGCAACTTCACGGCCGCGTACATCACCTTCAGCAATTCGTTCAGCAAGGCCAGGAACCCCACGGTGACCGGGACCCAGGCGGTGGCCGTCGCCATGGAAGGTGACCGGCAGGTCTACCAGCATGACGTCTTCTACGGTCACCAGGACACCCTGCTGACCTGGGGTTCGACCGCGGCCAGGTCCCTGCGCCAGTACATCTACGCCTCAACGATCGAGGGTGACGTCGACTACATCTTCGGCAACGGCAGCCTGGTCGTCGACCGGTCCAGCGTGGTGGCGCTGAACGATGGCTTCTCCACGCAGGCGTTCCTGACGGCGCCGGCCACGTACGGCACCGACCGGTACGGCATCCTGATCACCGGGTCGACTGTGACCACCACGCTCGCTGCGAACCAGCTCTACCTGGGCCGGGCCTGGGTTCCCTACCCGGGCGCGGTTCCGCAGCTAGTGATCCGCACGACGAGCCTTCCGTCGCAGGTCAACACCAGCAACCCGTACCTCGGCATCTCCGGCGCGACGTGGACAGCGGGCCGTTACTTCGAATACGGCAACACCGGCTCCGGCGCGAACCCGAACCAGGCCACTCGCCCGCAGCTCACCACCGCGCAGGCGGCCTCCTACACCGCACCGGCCTACCTGGCCGGTTCCGACGGCTGGGACCCGGTGGCCAGCTAGACGTTGGCGTAGTGGCCGGCCAGTTGCTGACGCAGCTTGTACTTGAGCACTTTGCCGCCGACGGTCTCCGGCAGCGCATCGGCGAACAGGATCGCCTTCGGCGACTCGAATCCCGCGAGCCGTTCCCGGCAGAACGTGATCAGCTCGGCCGGGTCGGGCTGGCGCCCCGGCTCGCAGACCACGATCGCGGTGACCGCCTCGCCCCACCGGTCATGCGGCAGCCCGACCACCGCGGACTTAGCCACATCCGGGTGCTGGTGCAGCACCGCCTCGACGCGCAGGCTGGACACGTTCTCCCCGCCGGACTTGATGATGTCCTTATAGCGGTCGACCATGATCCGGAGGCCGTCGTCGTCAACCACGCAGCTGTCGCCGGAGTGGAACCAGCCGTGCCGGAAGGCCTGCTCGGTCGCCGCCTGGTCCTGGTAATACCCGGCCGCGACCGCGGGCGACCGGTAGACCGCCTCGCCCGGGACACCCGGCTCATGCAGCAGGTCCTGGCCCTCGGTGTCCATCACGGTGGAGGCGAGCAGCGGGTTGGGGATGCCCACGTAGTTCACCTTCGGGGCGGTGGCCAGGTACACCTCCGGCCACACGTCTGGCCAGAACCGGTGGCAGGAGATGGCCTCGGTCTGGCCGAAGATGCCGACCAGCAGGAAATCCTCGGCGCAGCGCTGCTTGAGGCTGTCCAGCACGGCCGGCTCGACCGCGCCCCACCCGTACACGAGAACCCCCAGCGACGTCACGTCCAGCCCGGAATTCGGAGCCAGCCCGGGATCGGCGGCCACCGCTCCGGCGAACGCCTTGACCAGCTGCGGGGAGCCGCCCCACAGGGCCGTGACCTTCTCCCGGGCGACCGCGGCGGCCATTTCCTGCGGCACCGGCTTGCGGCCGATCACCAGCGAGCCGCCGGCCAGGAAGGCGGGCAGGGACAGCACCTGATCCGCGACGTGGTAGATGACCGGCAGGAACGAGCACAGCCGCAGGTCGGCTTCGACCCGGAGGCCGCGGGTGAGCGACAGCGCGAAGGCGTAAGCGCCCATGTGCGCGTAGGAGTGGGACAGCATGACTCCCTTGGGCAGCGCCGTGGTGCCCGAGGTGAAGAGGATCTCCCAGATGTCATCCCCGTGCACGACAGTTTCTGGTTCGGTAGCGGGCTGATCAGAGATGAATTGCCGCAACGAAACCCCGCCGTCAATCACGTCCCCGCCGATCGGGATGCTGACATCCGGCCGCAAGCCGGCCGCGGTGATCGCGCCGGAGACCTGCGGCCACAACTCGGCGTCGACCACGACCAGGCTGGGCTCGGCCAGCGTGACCAGGTGCCCGAGCACGTCCGGGGCCAGGGAAGGATTGACCGGGACGGCCACCAGGCCAGCCTTGGCCGTGGCCAGCTTGGCCAGGTACGCCTCGACGGAGTTCTCGCAGACCAGCAGGACCCGGTCGCCGCGCTTCAGGCCCCGCGCCAGCAGGCCGTTGGCGAAGCGGTTGATGATGTCGTTGGCCTGCCGGTAGGTCAGGCGCTCACATTCTGGCTCGGCGAACGCCCCGGCCCAGCCGACGATCGCGACCTGATCCGGGCGGCTCCAGGTCACCCGTTCCAGGATGTCCCCGACACAGACCCGGTCCCAGCGGTTGTCCGCACGTCGGTCGTAGAGGCTCGTGACATCGATCGGCACGGCGGGCTCCCTCGCTCGCGGCGGTGCAAGCTCCTCGCGACAGCGTTTGTGAATCATCAACCACAACCTGGGAGCCCGTCAAGGTTTCCCCTCCCTCTTCCGGCACAGGCCGGTGCTGTGTTTTGATCGGGGGATTCCGGCTCCTCAAGTTACAGCTAGTGAATTTCGGATCACTAACATGGTTGGTGCTGTGGAGCGCTCAGTCATGTGGAGATGACATGGACTTCGCGGAGACCGTTGAGGATCAGGCTTTGCGGAAGACTGTCGCGGAGATTGCCGGGCGCTTCGGCGGCGCCTACTACGCGGCGCGGGCCCAGGCCCGGGAGCCGTGCACGGAATTGTGGCAGGCTCTCGGCGAGGCGGGTTTCATTGGGGTCAACCTGCCCGAGGAATACGGCGGCGGCGGGGGCGGCCTGGCTCAGCTGGCCATCGTCTGCGAGGAGACCGCCGCGCAGGGCTGCCCGCTCACCCTGCTGCTGGTGTCCAGCGGGGTGTCCGCCGAGGTTCTCGCGCGCTATGGCAGTCCACAGCAGAAGCAGCGCTGGCTGCCGGGGATCGCGGCGGGAACCAGCAAGATGGTCTTTGCCATCACCGAGCCGGACGCTGGCTCCAACACCCACAAGCTGTCCACCACGGCCACCCGCGACGGCGATGGCGGCGATGGCGATGGCTGGGTGCTGCGCGGGACGAAGTACTACATTTCCGGCGTCGACGAGGCTGACGCGATCCTGGTCGTGGCCCGGACCGGGGTAGATGAGCAGACCGGGCACGGGCGGCTGAGCCTGTTCGTGGTCCCGACGGACGCACCCGGCCTGGTGGCCAGGCCGTTGCCGGTCGACGTGATGCTCCCCGAGCGGCAGTTCACCCTGCACTTCGACGACGTCCGGCTCGGCGCGGACGCCATCGTGGGCGCCGAGGGCGACGGGCTGAGCCAGGTCTTCCACGGGCTGAACCCGGAACGGATCACCGGCGCGGCGTCCGGAGTGGGGGTCGCCCGGTACGCCCTCGCCCGCGCCGCCGAGTACGCGCGGACCCGCACCGTCTGGGACGAGCCGATCGGCAGCCACCAGGGCGTCTCCCACCCGCTGGCCAAGGCGGCGATCGAGACCGAACTGGCCGCGCTGATGACCCGCAAGGCGGCCTGGCAGCACGATCACGGGATGTCGGCGGGCGAGGCGGCGAACATGGCCAAGTACGCAGCCGCCGAGGCCGCTATCGCCGCGGTCGACCAGGCCATCCAGACGCACGGCGGCAACGGCGTGAGTACTGAGTACGGGCTCATCCCGCTCTGGGGCCTGGCCCGCCTGCTGCGGATCGCTCCGGTCAACCGGGAGATGGTGCTCAACTACGTGGCGCAGCACACCCTGGGCCTGCCGAGGTCGTATTGATGATCCCCAGGGTCGCCGAGGGGACGGTCCTGCGCTCCTCGCTGGACACCGGCTCACCGGAATACCAGGCCAACCGGGACGCCCAGCTCGTCCTGCTGGATGAACTCGCCGGAGAGCTGGGCCAGGCCCGGGCCGGCGGTGGTCCCCGGTATCAGCAGCGCCACCACGACCGCGGCCGGCTGCTGGCCCGGGAGCGGATCGAGCTGCTGCTGGACCGGGACGGGCCGTTCCTCGAACTGTCCGCCCTGGCCGCGTGGGGCACCGAGTTCACCGTCGGGGCCAGCATCATCACCGGCGTCGGCGTGGTCAGCGGGGTCGAGTGTGTCCTGATCGCGCACGACCCGACGGTCCGCGGCGGCGCGATGAACCCCTACTCGCTGCGCAAGTCGCTGCGCGCCCTGGAAATCGCCCGCCGTAACCGGCTCCCGGTGATCAACCTGGTCGAGTCGGGCGGCGCGGACCTGCCGACCCAGTCGGAGCTGTTCGTCCCGGCCGGGAAGATCTTCCATGACCTGACGGAACTGTCCGCGAGGGGCGTGCCCACCATCGCGCTGGTCTTCGGCAACTCCACCGCCGGGGGCGCGTACGTGCCCGGGATGTGTGACTACTCGGTCCTGGTGGACGGTCAGGCGAAGGTGTTCCTCGGCGGTCCGCCCCTGGTCAAGATGGCCACCGGGGAGGACGCCGACGACGAGGAGCTCGGCGGCGCGCTGATGCACTCCCGGGTGTCCGGGCTGGCCGACTACTTCGCCACCGATGAGCGGGACGCGATCCGGCTCGGCCGCCGGATCGTCTCCGAGCTCAACTGGCGCAAGCTGGGCCCGGGCCCGACGCTGCCGGCCGACGAGCCTGTGCACAACGCCGAGGAACTGCTCGGCATCGCGCCCGCCGACATCAGGGTGCCGTTCGACCCACGGGAAGTGCTGGCCCGCGTGGTGGACGGCTCCCGGTTCGGCGAATACAAGGAGTCCTACGGGACCAGCCTGGTCACCGGGTGGGCGTCGGTGCACGGCTACCCGGTGGGTGTGCTGGCCAACGCCCGCGGCGTGCTGTTCAGCGAGGAGGCCAAGAAGGCCGCGGAGTTCATCCAGCTGGCCAACCAGACCGACACGCCGCTTGTCTTCCTGCAGAACACCACCGGATACATGGTGGGCGCCAGTTATGAGCAGGGCGGGATCATCAAGGACGGGGCCAAGATGATCAACGCGGTGACCAACAGCACCGTGCCGCACATCACCCTGAACATGGCGGCCTCGTTCGGCGCCGGCAACTACGGCATGTCCGGCCGGGCCTACGACCCCAGGCTGATGTTCGCCTGGCCCGGCGCCAAGCTCGCCGTGATGGGAGCCCCCCAGCTCGCTGGGGTGATGTCTATTGTCGGGCGGTCCGCCGCCCAGGCGGCTGGGCGGCCTTTCGACGAGAGCGCTGACGAGCAGCGCCGCGCGGCGATCGAGGCGCAGATCGAGCGGGAGTCGCACGCCTTCTTCGTCACCGCCCGGCTGTACGACGACGGGCTCATCGACCCCCGCGACACCCGCACCGTGCTGGGCATCGCACTGTCGGCCGCCTGCTCCGCGCCCGTCGAGGGACGCCGGGGCTTCGGCGTGTTCCGGATGTGATCCCCGTTCCTAGCCCCGTGACTGGAAACACCGTGAGCCCGATCACCAAGCTCCTCGTCGCGAACCGCGGCGAGATCGCCCTGCGGATCATGCGGACCGCGCGGGAGATGGACATCGCGACCGTGGCGGTGTTCAGCGACCCCGACTCCGGCGCACCGTTCGTGGCCGCTGCCGACGAGGCGGTCCGGCTGCCCGGGTCCGCGCCGGCGGACACCTACCTGCGCGGGGACGCGATCATCGCGGCCGCGCAGGCGACCGGGGCCGGGGCGGTCCACCCCGGCTACGGCTTCCTGTCCGAGAACGCCGGGTTCGCCCGGGCCTGTGCGGCGGCCGGCCTGGTCTTCGTCGGGCCGCCGGCCGAGGCGATCGAGGCGATGGGCTCGAAGATCGCGGCCAAGGAGCTGATGGCCGCCCGGGGGTTGCCGGTGCTTCCCGGTGTCACCATCGACTCGGTCGACGAGCCCGACCCGGCCAAACTGGCCGCCGCCGCCGAGGAGATCGGGTACCCGGTGCTGGTCAAGGCGGCCTTCGGCGGTGGCGGGCGGGGCATGCGGATCGCTGCGGATCCGGCCCGCCTGGCCGAGGCGGTGGCCAGCGCCCGGCGCGAGGCCACCTCGGCCTTCGGTGATGGCACGGTGTTCCTCGAGCGGCTGCTGGACCGGCCCCGGCACATCGAGGTCCAGATCGTGGGGGACAGCCACGGCACCGTCAGGCACCTGTTCGAGCGGGAGTGCTCGGTCCAGCGGCGCTACCAGAAGATCATCGAGGAGGCGCCGTCGCCAGCGGTGGACGAGCGGCTCCGCACCAGGCTGGGGGACGCCGCCGTCGCGGCCGCCCGCGCCATCGGCTACGTGGGCGCCGGAACCGTCGAGTTCGTGCTGGACGGCGACGGCTCGTTCTATTTCCTGGAGGTCAACACCCGGCTGCAGGTCGAGCACCCGGTCACCGAGCTGATCACCGGCTTGGACCTGGTCCGGGTGCAGCTGGAGGTGGCCGAAGGCCGGCCGCTGGGCCCCGAGGTCACCAGGGCCCGAATCAACGGCCACGCGATGGAGGCCCGGCTGTACGCGGAGGATGTGCCGGCCGGCTTTCAGCCCGCCATCGGCACCCTGCACCGGTTCGCCATCCCCGCGCTGCCGGGAATCCGGGTCGACGCCGGGGTCAGCGACGGCTCGGTGGTGGGCATGCATTACGACCCGATGCTGGCCAAGGTCATCGCGCATGGCGCCAGCCGCGACCAGGCGCGGCGCCTGCTGGCCAGCGCGCTGGCGCGAGCTGAGCTGCACGGCGTCACAACCAACCGGGACCTGCTGGTCGGCGTGCTGGGCGAGGCGGAATTCAGCGACGCCGCGATCGACACCGGGTACCTGGACCGGCATGATCCCGCCGTGCTGGCCGCACCTCTCGGCGGCGAGGCGCTCGACCTGCACGCGGCCGCGGCCGCGCTGGCCGGGCAGGCGGCTCGCCGGGCCACCGCCCCGGTGCTGCGCGGCGTCCCGTCCGGATGGAGGAACGTGCCGAACGAGGACCAGGTCACCGTGCTGGGCTGCGGCGGGCAGCACCTGGAGGTGCGGTACGCCTTCGGCCGCGACGGGCTGCGCATCGCGGTCGGCGGGCGGGATCTGCCCGGTGTGGCCGGCGGTGAGATCGGACCGGAGGGGGCCGATCTCACCGTCGGTGGCATCCGCCGCCGCTATCGCGTGCACTGGGTGGGCGGCACCGCCTACGTGGACAGCGCACTCGGCTCCAGCGTGCTGACCGAGGTGCCGCGCTTCGCTGAGCCCGTGGTGACCCTGGCGGCGGGCTCGCTGCTCGCGCCGATGCCCGGCACCGTGGTGCGGATCGCCGTTGCGCCGGGTGACCATGTCGGCGCCCATGACCCAGTGGTCGTGCTGGAGGCCATGAAGATGGAGCACGCGGTCCGCGCGCCGGCGGCGGGCGTGATCACCGGGGTGAACGTGCAGGTCGGCCAAGCGGTCGATACCGGCACCGAACTCGCCCGGGTCGATCCCGGCGAGCAGAGCCAGGGGCGGGGCCAGCAGAGCCAGGGGCCGGGCCAGCACAGCCAGAGGCCGGGCCAGCAGAGCCAGGGGCGTGAACATGGGCGATGAGATCCTGTACGAGGTCGGCAACTCCGTGGCGTGGCTGACGATCAACCGGCCGGAGGCCCGCAACGCGCTGTCCGCCGCAGTCCGGGCGGGGCTGGCCGCGGGTCTGCGCCGCTTTGCCGAGGACGGCGGCGCCCGGGTGCTCGTCATCACCGGCGCCGGGGACCAGGCGTTCTGTGCCGGGGCTGATCTCAAGGAGATGGCCGCGACCGGGCTGAAGGTTCCGCCGCCCGATTACCTGCCGCGGGTCGGCGCGGTGGCCAAACCGGTGATCGCGGCCGTGAACGGGGTGGCGTACGCAGGCGGGTTCCTCCTCGCCCAGAGCTGTGACCTGTGCATCGCCTCCGGCAGCGCCCGGTTCGCCATCAGCGAGGTGAAGGTCGGCCGCGGCGCACCCTGGGCGGCCCCGCTGCCCTGGCTCATCCCGCCCCGGATCGCGATGCAGCTGCTGCTCACCGGCGATCCGATCACCGCCCAGCGGGCCTACGAGATCGGCCTGGTCAACGAGGTTGTCCCGGCCGCGGAGCTGCGGGCCGCCGCCCAGGCCATGGCGGAGCGGATCGCCGCCAACGCGCCGCTGTCCGTGCTGGCGGCCAAGCGGACCGTCTCCCTCACCGCGGAGATGCCGCTCAGCGCGGCGCGGCAGGCCGCGGATGAGATCTGGGAGCCGGTCTACCTGAGCGCGGACGCCCAGGAGGGCCCGGCCGCGTTCCGGGAGAAGCGCCCCCCCGTCTGGCTGGGCCGCTGATGCCTCTCACCATGACCGCCCTGGTCGGCGACCTGGCCGCGGAGTCCGCGCAGCTGACCTACATCCTGGCCGCGCTCACCGATGAGCAGTGGGAGCTGCCCACCCCGGCGGTCGGCTGGGCCATCCGCGACCAGGTCAGCCACCTGGCCTACTTCAACGACGCGGCGGCGCTGGCGGGGAGCGACCCGGCCCGGTTCCGCCGCGAGGCCAGCAAGCTGATGCGCAATGAGCATTTCCCTGATGAGATCGCCGCGGCGTACCGGCACCTGTCCCCGCGCGAGCTGATGGACTGGCTGGACCGGAGCCGCGGGGAGTACCTGCGCGTGTTCGGCGGGATCGATCCGCGGAGCAGGACGGTGTGGTACGGCCCGTCGATGAGCGCGGCGTCGTCGGTCACCGCCCGGCTGATGGAGACCTGGGCCCACAGCCAGGACATCCTGGACGCGATCGGCCGGGCCCGCTGGCCCACGGCCCGGCTCCGCCATGTCGCGCACCTGGGCGTCGCGACCAGAGGATTCAGCTTCCAGCTGCGGGGACAGCCGGTGCCGGACGCCCCGGTGCGGGTGGTACTGACCGCGCCCGACGGGTCGGCCTGGGAGTGGGGTCCGGCCGACGCGGCCGACCGGGTCGAGGGACCGGCGCTGGACTTCTGCCTGCTGGTGACCCAGCGCCGGCACCGGGACGACACCGCGCTCCGGGCGACCGGGCCGGTCGCCGACGCCTGGCTGGACCTGGCCCAGGCGTTCGCCGGCCCGCCCGGCCCCGGCCGGCCCCCGGGAGCCGCCCGGTGAATCCGGCCCGGCCAGTCCGCATCGCCAACTGCTCCGGCTTCTACGGCGACCGGCTCTCGGCGCCGCGCGAGATGGTCGACGGCGGCCCCATCGACGTGCTGACCGGCGACTACCTCGCCGAGCTGACGATGATGATCCTCTGGAAGGCGCGGCAGAAGGACCCCGGAGCGGGCTATGCCCGGACCTTCCTGATCCAGCTTGAGCAGGTGCTCGGCCGCTGCCTGGACCGGGGTATCAAGATCGTTACCAACGCCGGCGGCCTCAACCCTGCCGGCCTCGCGGACGAGGTGGGCAAACTCGCCGCCCGACTCGGCCTGCAGCCCAAGGTCGCCCATATCAGCGGGGATGATCTGCTCGGCCGCCTGCCGGACCTGCTGGCCTCCGGGATCGGCCTGGCCCATCTGGATACCGGCCAGCCGCTCGCGGACGCGGGCGTCCAGCCGGTTTCGGCCAACGCCTATCTGGGCGGCTGGGGGATCGCCGAGGCGCTCGCGGCGGGCGCCGACATTGTCGTCTGCCCGCGGGTCACCGACGCTTCGCTGGTCCTCGGCCCGGCGGCCTGGTGGCACGGCTGGGCGCGCACCGACTGGGATCAGCTGGCGGGCGCGGTCGTGGCCGGCCACGTCATCGAGTGCGGGCCGCAGGCGTGCGGCGGCAACTATCCCTTCCTCGACGAGATCACCGACCGGCGTTACCCGGGTTTCCCGATCGCTGAAGTCAGCGCCGACGGAAGCTCCGTCATTACCAAGCACAACGGAACCGGCGGGCTGGTCTCGCCCGGAACAGTGACCGCCCAGCTGCTGTACGAGATCGACAGCCCGCAGTACGCGGGTCCCGATGTGGTCACGCACTTCGACTCGGTGCGGCTGGCCCAGGTAGCGCCCGACCGGGTGCTCATCTCAGCCGCCCGGGGGACACCACCGCCGCCGACTCTCAAGGTGGCGCTGAATTACCTGGGCGGCTACCGCAACACCATGACGCTGGTGCTCACCGGGCTGGACATCGAACAGAAGGCCGTGTGGGCCTGCGACGAACTGTTCTCGCTGCTCGGCGGCATGCAGCGGTTCGCCGAGGTGGATGTGCGGCTGCTGCGCTTCGACCGGCCCGACGCGGCCGCCAGCGAGCAGGCCACCGCGCACCTGCGGATCACCGTCAAGGATCGTGATCCGGATCGGGTGGGACGGGCCTTCTCCGATGCGACGATGGCCCTCGCCCTCGGCGGGTACGCCGGGTTCCACACCACGACCCCGCCCACCGCGGCCAGCGCCTACGGGGTGTTCTGGCCCGCGCTGGTGCCCGTGGATGTGGTGGAGCAGGTGGTGGTGCGGCCAGACGGGTCCCGCCGGGTCGTGCCGCATACCCACGGCGATCCGGACGCGGATCAGCCAACCGTGGCTGATGTGCCCACCATGCGGCCGCTGAATGGCCCGACGGTGCGGGCGCCGCTGGGACGGATCGCGGGCGCCCGGTCCGGTGACAAGGGCGGAAATGCCAACGTCGGCCTGTGGGCCCGGCGCCCGGAGGCCTTCGGCTGGCTGCGCGACGCGCTGACCGTAGAGCGGCTGCGGCAATTGCTGCCCGAGGCGGCCCGCCTGGACGTGCGACGGTACGAACTGGCCAACCTGCACGCGCTGAACTTCGTGGTCGTGGGCCTGCTCGGTGAGGGCGTGGCCGCGGCGACCCGGCCCGATCCGCAGGCCAAGGGGCTCGGTGAGTACCTGCGTTCCCGGTACATGGACATCCCCGTCGCGTTGCTCGACGGCGAGGCCGGATGAGCACGCCCGGCCAGCAGGCCACAGTGAGCACGGCCGAGGGCGCCCGGGTCAGGGATCCCGGCCGCCGGGAGAAGATCCTCCAGGCCGCCGCCGAACTGGTCGCCCAGCGCGGCTACCACGCGGTGAGCCTGGCCGACATCGGAGCCGCCGCCGGGATCGTCGGGTCGGGTGTCTACCGTCATTTCACCAGCAAGTCAGCGATCCTCGTCGCGCTCCTCGACCAGGTCATGGCCCGCCTGCTGGACAACACCGCGAGCGTCGTGGCCCGTGGCCGGGATGACGGCCAGGTGCTGGCGGCCCTGGTGGCGGACCAGGTCGCCTTCGCGGTGGACGACCGGTACCTGGTGCGCTTGTACGAGCGTGAGGTCCACACGCTCCCAGATGCCGACCGCCGTCGGCTGCGCCGTCTGCAGCGGCACTATGTCGAGGAGTGGGTGCACGTACTGGCCGGGCTGCGCCCCGAACTCACTGACGGGCAGGCCCGGGCGATGGTGCACGCCGCCATCGGCGCGATCCAGTCTGGCGCGTCCTACAACAGTGGCCTGCCGCCTGGCGAGCAGCAAATCCTGCTCGGCAGCGTCGCGCACGCCTGCCTCAGCGCGCCGGTCACCGCCCGGTGACCTACAGGTGCGGGCCGAGCAGGGTCAGGTCGGCGGGCGAGAGCCGGTCGCGGGCGGTCTTGGCCTGGTGCCAGTACGGGTAGAGCAGCGGGGGGGCACTGGCCTGGTCCAGCTGATCCCGCTCCTCCGGGCTGAGGACGAGGTCGGCGGCGGCCAGGTTGTCGGTCAGCTGCTCGGTGGTCCGGGCCCCGACGACCACGGAGGTGACCGCGGGCTTGCCGATCAGGTACGCCAGAGCGACCTGGGCGGCGGAGACGCCACGGCCCGCGCCGATGGCGAGCAGCACCTCCACGGTGTCGTAGAGCCTCTCCTGGTCGTAGACCGGTGGCTCGTTCCAGTCGGTCAGCTGCCGGGAACCGGCTGAGGGCCGCTGGTCACGGCGGTACTTGCCGGACAGCAGGCCGCCCGCCAGCGGGCTCCAGACCAGCACGCCCAGGCCCTGGTCGACAGCGGCCGGGATCAGCTCGTACTCCGCGTCGCGGGCCTGCAGGGAGTAGTAGATCTGCTCGCTGACGAACCGGGGCAGGCCGGTACGCTCGGCCGTGCCGAGTGCCTTCATCAGCTGCCAGCCGGCGTAGTTGGAGGCACCGACGTAGCGGACCTTGCCCGTCTGGACGAGCAGATCCAGGGCTTCCAGGGTTTCTTCGAGCGGGGTCTGCCCGTCCCACTCGTGCACCTGGTACAGGTCGATGTGGTCGGTGCCGAGCCTGCGCAGGCTGGCCTCGCAGCCGGAGAGGATGTGATGCCGCGAGAGCCCGGCGTCGTTCGGCCCGGGGCCCATCGCCATCCGCACCTTGGTGGCCACCAGCACCTCGTCGCGGCGGCCGTGCAGCACCTGCCCCACGATCTCCTCGGACAGCCCGTCCGAGTACACGTCGGCGGTGTCGATGAGGTTGACGCCGGCTTCGAGGCACAGGTCCACCTGCCGGCGGGCGTCGTCCACGCCGGTCGAGCCGACATTCGCGAATCCTCCCTGGCCGCCGAACGTCATGGTGCCCATGGTGAGCACCGAAATCCTGAGACCCGAAGCGCCAAGCGTGCGATATTCCACCCGGCCACCCTACCGAGGCCCGGGATCCCAGGTCAGTCAGCCGCCCTCCCTCAGCGCCTCCCGGACGGCCGGGACGACCTCCTGGGCGAATATCTGAGACTGCCGTTCCCGGTCGCCGGTCGGCCAGAACACGAAGGTGTTCATCTGCGACTCGGTATACAGGCTGATCAGGGTCTCGACCCAGCGCTCGGCAGGGCCTTGGAACGGTCCCCGGTCCGGCGCGGTGATCAGGCCCATCACGTTGTACAGCCGGGTGATGACGTCGGGATCACGCCCTTCGTCCACGGCGGCGGCGGTGATGATGCCGTTGAGCTCCGGCAGCCTGTCCGGCGGTATGTAGGGCGCCGACACCGACCAGCCGTCGGCCTTGGCCCCCACCAGGTGCGCCGCGCGCGGCCCGACGACGCCGAGCCACACCCCGATGTCGTGGCCCGGGCGGGGCCCGGGCTGCACCGCGGGCGCCTGGTAATACGTGCCAGCGAAGCTGTACGGCTCCCCGGCCCAGCTGGCCCGGATGATATCGATGGCCTCGCTGAGCGCGGCACGGGCCTGTCCGGCCGTGCGGCGAGGGCCGCCCATCCCCGCGATCCCGTCGGAGAAGGCCCCGGCACCCAGCCCGAGCTCGAAACGGCCGCCGCTGAGCACGTCGATGGTGGCGGCCTGCTTGGCCAGCATGGCCGGAGGGCGCAGCGGCAGGTTGGCCACGTTGGGGAAGAAATGCACCGAACTGGTCCTGGCGGCCAGCCACGTGATCAGCGTGAAGGTGTCGACGAATTCGGCGTTGTAGGGATGGTCCTGGATGCCGACATACTCCAGGCCGTTGGCGTCGGCGATGTCAGTGATCCGCGCGGCAATGGCCAGGCCGCCGGTGTTGGGGTCCACGTTGAGGCCGAAAGCGGGCGCGCGTGCTATGCGGGGATGGGCCATGAGAACTGCTCCTTCACGGCGAGTCGGATTCCGGGTCAGTCCTCGGCGACCCGGGTCAGCGCCCGGGCCAGCAGGTCCTGCTCGCCGGGCGTGAGCCGGTCCAGCAGCAGGTCGCGGATGGCCCGGGCGTGCACCTCCGCGGCGCGGCTGAGCACATCCCGGCCGGCTGAGGTGATGCCGACCAGGACGCCGCGCCGGTCATCCGGAGCGCCCGCCCGCTGCAGCCAGCCGCGGCGTTCCAGCCTGGCGGCGGCGCGGCTGAGCGAGGGCTGGGTCAGCCGCACCGCCGAATTCAGCTCACCCAGCCGCACCCCGGGGGGTGGCGTCCGGTCCAGCCGGAGCAGCAACTCGAAGTCGTTGATGCTCACCCCACAGGACCGGGTCAGTTCCGAGCTGAGCCGCTCGGTGACCCGGGCGTGCGCGGCGGTCAGTGCCGCCCACGCGCGGGCGCACCCGTACTTGTCGGTGCCCACCGGTGTGTTCACCATCCTGGCCAGCGTGTCCAGGTCCGCAGCATGGGGGAGATCTGCTCTTCCTCGTACTGCAGGTGAGCCAGAAGATCGACGCTCAAGGTCTCCAGGGCCTCGACCAGCCGCTGCCGCGTCGGCGGGCTCTCGGCGGCGTCGAGGTCGCTCGCCGCGGCTTCGACCCCGTCGAGCAGGCCGGAGACATGGACATGGTCGGCCTCCAGCTTGTCCACCACCGGGTCCAGGGCGGGGTCCGCCCGGCGCAGTTCGGGAAAGAGCATCATCGATTCGGCATGGTGGTGGGAGTGGACGAAACGGCAGTACCGCAGGCAGTTGATCTTCAGCTGCCAAAGCGGGCCGTTGGTCGCCAGGGCCCGCAGGCCACGGCTGATGTCCGCAGCCGGCAGGCCCGCGGCGACGTCAGCCGCCATCCGGCGCACCGCCGACAGGTCCCGGCGGATCATGTCGTGCACCCATGTCAGCTCGGCGACCAGGGCCTCGCCGTGCGGATTCGGCGGCCGAGCCTCAGCGAGGGCCATCGTCGCAGCCGTCCCGCGCCAGCGGTAGTAGATACATGCGCATGTATGTACTATACCGGCTCGTAGCTGATTCCCTGCTCTGTCGCGTTGCGCCGGATCCGCCCGCCCGCCGCGAGCAGGTCAAGGTGCACGGCGGTCTCGAAGACGGCCAGCATCTGGTTGAACGGGTCGAGGTCGTCGAAGCGGTGCCCCCGCCGGGTCCACAGCAGGCCCCGTGCGGCCTCGAAAGCCGTGGCCGCCCCGGCGACCACGCGGTTCAGGCAGGCGGCCAGCCGCTGCTCGTGATGGGCCAGCAGCTCGTCAACCCGGGCGTGGGTGCTGTCGGCCACCGCGCCGTGCGCGGGCAGCAGTCTCATGTCGGGCATCTGAAGCATGAGCCGGAGCGAGCGAAGGTAGTCACCCAGCGGCTGCTCCGCGAAGGCCGCCTCGAAGCCCACGGACGGGGTGATGCGCGGCAGCACATGATCCCCCGCGAACAGCAGCGCCCGGTCGACGTCGGCGAACACCATGTGGCCCTGGGTGTGCCCGGGGGTGGGCACCGCGAGCAGGTCACGGCCGGTCAGCCGCACCGTGCTCGGGCCGTCCAGCCATTCGTCGGGCTGCTCCCAGATGTCTGTCTCGGTGTGCAGCGCCCCCTCGGTCGTCCGGCCAAACGCTTGCGCCACCGACTGGGCACCGTAGCGCTGGAGCCGCCCCAGGTAGGCGGTGGCCGTCGCGCGGGGCCCCTCCGCGACGAGGTCCAGTGAGGGCTTGTCCCCGATGCCCAGCGCGACCTTGGTGCCGAACCGCCGGCGCAGGATCACCGCCATGGTGTAGTGATCGCGGTGGACGTGGGTGACCAGGCAGCGGGTGATCTCGGCCAGGCCGCGGTCGATCCGGGCCAGCGCCGCCTCGAGCAGGTGGTCTGATCCTTCCAGGGCCCAGCCCGCGTCGACCAGCACCAGGTCGTCGCCCGACTCGATGGCGTAGACATTCACCGCCCGCAGGCCGTCGTTGGGGAGCGGAAGCGGGATCCGGTGCACGCCGGGCGCGACCGTGAAAAGCCCGGGCTCGGTCCAGTCGGGTGCGTCGTGCCCTGTTTTTTCTGCCATGCGTGTGCCCCCTTCGAGTCCAGCGGAGTTTAGGTCAGCTGGTAGACGCGGCGCGCGGTGCCCCCGGCCACCATCGCCGCCACCCGGGCGGCATCGGCGGCCGACCAGTCGCCGGCGTCCACCCATCCGCCCAGCGTGGCCGCCATCGCGCGGCGCCAGAGCACCGAGCCGAGGTAGTGCAGTTCCGGTGGGCCCCAGGCGTCTGAGGAGTACAGCTGCTTCGCGAACGGGGCCAGTTCGAAGGACTCGGCGACCAGGGCGAGGCTGCGTGCGCCCAGGAAGTTCACGCTGAGCCCGACGTCGAAGTAGACATTATGGAAGGCCTGGGCCAGGTAGCCGGCTTCGCGGTGGTACGGATAGCAGTGCAGCAGCACGACCGGCACCGCGGCCACTTCCGGGATGCGCAGGAAGTCCAGCAACAGGAGCGGATTGACCTTGTCCAGGTCCAGGTCACGGTCGCCGAGGCCAGTGTGTACCTGGATGGGCAGGCCCAGGTCGACCGCCGCGTGCAGGCCGAACCGCAGCAGCACCTGATCGTCCAGCCGTGCGGGCCCGCCGACCAGGCTGCCGCCCCCGGCGGCGGGCTGGGCGGCATCGATCCACCGGCTGGCCGCGTCCCGGACGGCCGCCTCGTCGGGCCGGCTGAGATCGATGCCGAAGCCGGAGCGGTAGGCGATGATCGTCTTGACCCCGGCCGCGTCCTTCGCCGCCTCGGCGAGACGGGCCCGGAATCCCTCCGCGTAGTCGCGGCCCGCGACGCCGCTGGTGGCCAGCTGCTCGGCGAGCGACTCCAGCCGCACGATCGTGTGCGCGCGACCGCCGGACGCCGCCGACATCCCGGCCGGCCCGAGGATGCTGTCCGTGCCGTAGCCGGTGTCCAGCAGCCAGTCCGAGACGCCGGCCGCACCGAGGAAGAGCGCGGTGACCTGGCTGCCGCTCAGTTCGCTGCGGCGCGCCCAGTAGTCGTCGGCGGGGGCGTGCGCGGGCAGGCCGAGCAGTGGCGCGCACCATCTGCGGATCGCGAACCCGAGCTGGGAGTCGAACTGCGTCATCCAGTCTGGGATGGGGTCCGGCGATGCCTCGTTGAGTGACTGCTCGAAGTCAGCCCGGCTCGGATCGGCGGCGAACGCGCCGTGTACGTGGTGATCGACCAGCGGCACCGACGCCAGGTAGCTCACCAGGTCACGGTCATCCGCCGGTGCGATGTCTGTCACCCCACCATCGTGCCGCACCGCCCGGCATCCTGATCGATCACCCTCAGCCCGGCCCGTTGGCCCATGGCAGACTGGGGCAATGGCATTCGACTTGCCCGGACTCCTCGCCGAGCGGCAGGGGCAGGGATACGAACTCTCCGCTCGTTACCTCAACCCGCAGCTGGCCCGCATGCTGCACGCGATCGGCTTCGACAAGGAGTACGTGCGGGCCGAGGGCGCCTACCTCTGGGACCGTGACGGCAACCGGTACGCCGACTTCCTCAGCGGGTTCGGCGTGTTCGCCTTCGGGCGCAATCATCCGGTCGTCCGCCAGGCGCTCAAGGACATGCTCGACGCTGAACTCGCCGACCTGGTCCAGTTCGACTGCGCCCTGCTGCCCGGCCTGCTCGGCGAGCGCCTGCTGGCCAAGGCGCCCGGACTGGACCGGGCCTACTTCTGCAACAGCGGTACCGAGGCCGTTGAGGCGGCGCTGAAGTTCGCCCGCTACGCGACCGGCCGGTCGCGGGTCCTCTACAGCGACCACGCCTATCACGGGCTCACCGCCGGGTCGCTGTCGGTCAACGGCTCGGCGGAATTCCGCCGGGGCTTCGACCCGCTGCTGCCGGACGTCAGCATCCCGTTCGGCGACCTCGACGCGCTGGAGCGGGAACTGCGCCAGGGCAACGTCGCGGCGTTCATCATCGAGCCGGTGCAGGGCAAGGGCGTCCGGGTGGTGCCTCCCGGGTTCCTGGCCGCCGCGCACAAACTGCTGCACGACCACGGCGCGCTGCTCATCTGTGACGAGGTGCAGTCCGGCATCGGCCGGACCGGCCGGTTCTTCGCCTACCAGCACGACGACGTCGAGCCGGACATCGTCACCGTCGCGAAGGCGCTGTCCGGCGGGTTCGTGCCCATCGGCGGCACCCTGGCCAAGGGCTGGATCTTCGACAAGGTGTACTCCTCGATGGACCGGGTGCTCGTGCACGATTCGACGTTCGGCTCCAACGCGGCCGCGATGGCCGCCGGGCTGGCCTCACTGGCCGTCATCGAGGACGAGGACCTCATCGCCAACGCCGAGCGCACCGGGAAGGCCTTGCAGGACGGCCTCCGGGCGATGGTCGGCGAGTACGAACTGCTGGCCGAGGTGCGCGGCCGCGGGCTGATGTTCGGCTTCGAGCTGGGCAAGCCGCGCTCGCTGAAGCTCCGCACCGGCTGGAACATGCTGCAAGCGGCGCGGCACGGCCTGGTCGCGCAGATGGTGGTCGTCGCCCTGTTCCAGAACCACCGCATCCTCACCCAGGTCGCCGGTGACCACATGGAATTCATCAAGCTGCTGCCGCCGCTCAACATCGGGGACGCAGAGGTGGCGTTGTTCCTCGACGCGTTCGCCGACGTCATGACGGACGCGCACCGCGGTAGCGGCCTGATGTGGGACTTCGGCCGGACCCTCGTGAAGCAGGCCGTCACCCGCTAAGAATCGTTGAGTTAGTAGATAATCTAATAGCAGACCTGCTTGGTATGCTCGTGGCATGCCCGTGCAGACCAGGCCCGTGCCCACCAGACCTGTGCCCACCAGAACTGTGCCCACCAGAACTGTCGTTGACCTGTCCTTCCTGCTCAATCACGCCAGCCACGTGCTGGCCACCCAGATGTCGGCGGCCATGGGCGAGATCGGCCTGACGCCGCGCGGGTACTGCGTGCTGTTCCATGCGCTGCAAGCCGAACGGACCCAGATCGAACTGGCCGAGATCTCCGATCTGGACAAGACCACCATGGTGATCACGGTCGATGACCTGGAGAAGGCCGGCCTCGCGGAGCGCCGGCCGTCGAGCGCGGACCGCCGGGCCAGGATCATCGCGGTCACCCCGGCGGGCGAGCGCGCCGTCGCCGAGGGGACCACGGTCGCCGATCGCGTGCACCGCGACGTCCTCGACGCGCTCCCCGCCGAGCAGCGCGAGGTGCTGACCGGCGCGCTGAAGCTGCTGGTCGGCGGGCACCTGGCCACCCCGGTGGACTCGGCCCGGCCGGTCCGCCGAGCACGGCAGAGCCGAAGTTAGATCTAAAACAGATCATCCACAACGAAACATTCTGCTAATGTATCTCCTGTGACCTAGCAGGAGGTGGCTTCATGCCCGGTACGGCGGCTCTCCCGTCCCGCTCGCGGCGGCTGGCCCTGGGCGTCCTGTGCGCAGGGATGCTGATGGTCATCCTCGACGGCAGCATTGTGACCGTGGCGCTGCCGGTGATCCAGAATGACCTGGGCATCTCGTCCGCGGGCCTGACCTGGGTGGTCAACGCCTACCTGATCGCCTTCGGCGGACTGCTGCTGCTGGCCGGGCGGCTCGGCGACCTGGTGGGCCGCAAGCGGGTGTTCATCGCGGGCCTGATCACCTTCACCGCTGCGTCGCTGCTCTGCGGCCTGTCCACGAATGAGCAGATGCTGATCGCCGCGCGGTTCGTCCAGGGCATCGGCGGGGCGGCGGCGTCGGCGGTGAGCCTGGGCATGATCGTCACGCTGTTCCCGGAGCCGCGCGAGCGCGGCGCGGCGATCGGCGCCTTCAGCTTCACCGGCGCGGCGGGCGCCTCCATCGGCCAGGTCCTCGGCGGGATCATCACCCAGGCCCTCGGCTGGCACTGGATCTTCTTCATCAACCTGCCGCTCGGCGCGGTGGCCGCGCTGCTGGCGGCGCGGGTGCTGGCGGCCGACCACGGACCTGGGCTCCGCGCGGGCGCCGATGCCCTGGGTGCTCTCCTGGTCACCGCGGGGCTGATGATTGGGGTCTTCGCGATCGTCGAGACGAGCCGCTACGGCTGGGGTTCGGCCCGCACCATCGGTTTCGGTGTCCTCTCCGTGGCCCTGCTCGCGGCGTTCGTGGCGCGGCAGGCGACCGCGGCGAGCCCGCTGCTGCCGCTGCGTATCTTCCGCTCGCGCAACGTCGCGGGGGCCAACCTCGTCCAGGTACTGGCCATCTCGGCCATGTTCGGGTTCCAGATCCTCATCGCCCTCTACCTGGAGCGTGTGCTCCACTACGGCGCGGCCCGCACCGGCCTGGCCATACTCCCCGCGGCGGTGCTGATCGGCGCGGTGTCCCTCGGCGTGTCGGCCCGGCTCAGCGCGCGCTTCGGCGAGCGCCGCATGCTGCTCACCGGGCTGGCCCTGCTGACGGCGGCGCTCGGGCTGCTCACCCAGTTGCCCGCGGGCGGCAGCCCCGTGCTTGGCTCCTATGTCGTCTACCTGCTGCCGACGATGCTGCTCGCCGGCGGCGGCGGGCTGGTTCTCCCGGCCATGACCAGCCTCGGCATGTCCGCCGCGAGCCCCAGCGACGCTGGGGTCGTCTCGGGGCTCTTCAACACGACCCAGCAGGTCGGCGCGGCGCTCGGGGTGGCGGTGCTGGTCACCCTGGCCGGGAGCGGCGGCTATCACCTCGCGTTCGGCGTCGGCGCAGGCCTGCTCGTCGTCGCCTTCGTGGCGGCCGCCCTGATCCTGCGCCAGCCCGGCCGGGGGTCCTCAGCGCCCCATCACCGTTTGCGGCCGACGCCGCCGTACGCATACACGGCCGACCCAGCGCCGGACTGGCTGGGATCGGGCCGCCAGTGCGGCACCGGCACTATGCCCGGGTCCACCAGGTCCAGGCCGTCGAAGAATCCAGCGATCTGCTCAGGACTGCGCAGGTAGTAGGGGACGGCGCCGCTCGCGTTGTAGCCCCGCTGGGCCTCGTTGAACGCCTCGTTGACATCTGCGCCGTCGTAGAGCGCCAGATAGCTGCCGGACGGCAGGCCATCCAGCAGCTGACTGACGATCGGGTATGCGTGCTCGTCGGGGATGTGGCCCATGATTCCCATCAGCATGAGGGCGATTGGCTCGGTGAAATCCAGCCTCTGTGCCGCCGCGGACAGAACCGTGGCCGGGTCATACAACTCGGCATCGACGTAGCCACACGCGCCGTCAGGCGTGCTGGTGAGCAGGCTGCGGGCGTGCGCGAGCACGAGGGGATCGTTGTCCACGTAAACGATCCGGCATTGCGGCGCGACCCGCTGGGCGACCTCGTGTGTGTTGTCCACCGTCGGCAACCCGGTGCCGATGTCCAGGAACTGGCGCACGCCAGCCTCGCCGGCCAGGTAGCTGACCACGCGGACCAGGAAGTACCGCGAGTTGCGGGCGACGTCAACGATTCCCGGGAAGATCTCCCGGTACTGCTCACCGGCGATGCGGTCGACTGGGTAGTTGTCCGTGCCGCCCAGCCAGTAATTCCAGATCCGGGCCGAATGCGGCACCGTGGTGTCAACCTTCGCTAATGATTCCTGGCTTGCGGGGGAAAGATCATCGGTCATGGGGGAACACCTCACTGCTGCGCCGGTTGCGAGTGCCGTCAGGCCCAAATCTAGCCCGCCCGTGCGTGACGGCGCCCGGGTCACCGGCCCGACGACGTCCAGCGGCGGACCATCTCGATCCGCGCCCGGATCTGCTCCCCGGTGGCCTGGGCCAGCGGCGGCCCCCCGCAGGCCCGGCGCAGCTCCGCGTGAATCACGCCGTGTGGCTGGCTGGTGCGGTGATGCCAGGCCCCGATGAGCCCGTTCAGTTCCTTGCGCAAGGCGGCGAGCGTCTCGCGGGATGTGGGCGGCGCGGCCGGGGCGCCATTGCTGTCCTGGCCGGGATGGCTGCCGCCGCGCTTCCTGAGCTGGCCCGCCTTCCGGGTCCGCAGTAGGTGGGTCACCTGCTCGGGGTCGAGCAGCCCCGGCAGGCCCAGGAAGTCGTCCTCCTCCGCCGACGTGCCGAACTCGCCCCCGTCATACAGCACCCGGTCGAAGTGCGCCGACGCCTGCAGGGCCTGGAAGGGGGCCTCGTCAAGCTGGTCCGGGGTGTCGCGGCGGCGCTGCGCCTCGGCGAATTCCTGGTCTTCGCCGTCGTCGCGGCGGCGCAGCACATGGTCCCGTTCGGCTTCCATTTCCCCGGCATAACCGAGCAGGACCGGAATGGACGGCAGGAACACCGACGCCGTCTCGCCGCGCTGCCTGGCCCGGACGAACCGGCCTACCGCCTGCGCGAAATACAGCGCGGTGCTCACGCTCGTCGCGTAGACACCGACGGCCAGCCGCGGGATGTCCACGCCTTCCGAGACCATCCGCACGGCCACCATCCACCGGTCCGCCGATCCCACGAATGCGGCAATCTTCCTGCTGGCCGTGGGATCGTCGGAGAGCACCACCACCGGGCGGGTCCCGGTCAGCCGGCGCAGCAGCGCAGCGTAGGCGCGCGCGTCGGCGTGATCGCCGGCGATCACCAGGCCGGCCGCGTCCGGCATGCCCCTCCGCACCTCGGTGAGCCGCCGGTCCGCGGCCTCCAGCACCCGGGCCACCCACTCGCCTTCCGGGTTCAGCGCGGTCCGCCAGGCCTGCGCGAGCTGGTCAGGGATCATCGGGGCACCCAGGGTGCCGGTGATCTCGTCGCCGGCCCGGGTCCGCCACCGCATCTCGCCTGAGTAGGCGAGAAAGATGACGGGCCGGACGACGCCGTCGTCGAGGGCCGGACCGTAGCCGTAGACGTAGTCGGACGAACTGCGCAGGCCGCCGCCGGCGTCCTCGACGTAGCTGACGAACGGGATGGGGTTGGTGTCGCTGCGGAACGGGGTGCCGGTCAGCCCTAGCCGCCGCCGGGCTGGCTCGAATGCCTCCCTGACCGCCTCGCCCCAGGACAGCGCGTCGCCCGCGTGATGGATCTCATCGAAGATGACCAGGGTGCGCTTGTTCAGTGTGCGCGCCCGGTGCAGCGCCGGGTGGGCAGCCACCTGGGCATACGTGACGGCTACCCCGGTGAAATCGGCCGATGCCCGTCCTTGCGCGTTGCGGTACGCCGGGTCCAGCGGGATCCCGATGCTCTGCGCGGCCCGCGACCACTGGTGCTTCAGATGCTCCGTCGGCGTCACCACGGTGATCGCGGCGATCTCGCGGCGCGCCAGCAATTCGGCCGCGATGGTCAGGGCGTAGGCCGTCTTTCCCGCTCCTGGGGTCGCGACCAGCAGGAAGTCGCGCCGGGGAGTACGGAAGTACTCCTCATACGCATCCCTCTGCCAGGTTCGCAACGGCAAAAGCAGCTCGGGCCGGACGGGAGCCTCACGGCGGCTGCCATCATCATCCGTCGCGGTCGCGGGAGCACTCACAAGGCCGAGAGGCTACCAGTGCTCAGGACGAGTACGTGGTCGTGCACACCGTGCCGTTGAGGGTGAACGCAGCAGGCGACGGATAGGCGCCGTTGTTGGCACCGACCAAGCCGATGTCCGCCGAGTTGCCGCCATTGGCCGCCAGCACGGCGTTCCAGCTGAGGTTGGTCACCTGTACGCTGCGCCCGTTTGCCGTCCAGTTGCCGTTCCAGCCGGAACTGAACGACTCGGAGGCGGCTGGGAACGTGAAGGCCAGCGTCCAGCCGTTGATCGGGCTGGGCCCGGTGTCGGTGAGGCTGATGTTGGCGACGTACCCGTTGCCCCATCCCTGCGTCACGTTGTAGGTCACCGCACAGGTGCTGTTGTTTGGCGTGCTCGTGGTGAAGGTGACCGGGGCGGACGGCAGGGACAGGAGGCCCCGCTGGTCCGTGGCCAGCACGTTGAGCGTGTATGAGGTGCCGGGAACCAGGTTGTTCACGGTGAACGAGCCCGAGGTGGAGTCGCCGAGCAGTTCGCTGTCCGTGCCGAACTGCCGGTAAACCTCGTACTTGCTGACCTGGCCGCCGGTGGAGGCCGGCCAGGAGATGGTCGCCTGCGTGCCCGTCACGTTGCTGGCCGACGGCGCTCCCGGCGCGGACAGCGCGCTGCTCGTGCCGGCCTGGGGCGCCAGCACGACGGTTTCGATCGAGTACGGCGGCAGCACCTGGCTGGACGCCGTGCCCTGCGGCGATGACGTGATGGCCGACGCCTCGTCGCCGTAGGCGTACACCGTCGGCGTGGCCGCGCTCGGGGTGAAGCCGGCGTAGTGCAGGCTGACCTGGTACGAGTTGGCCGGATCCTTGTTGACCAGCATGACGCTCAGGTCGCCGTTGGCGTTGCGCACCGCGTGCGCGGCCACGAGCTGCTGGTCCGTGCCCGCGCGCACCATGGTGTCGCCGGGCAGGCCGAGCTTGCTGAGCATGGCCAGCGAATAGTAAGCCGGGAACGGCGTGTTCAGCGCCGGCTCGCAGGTGCTGCCGACGCAGGTGCCGCTGGACAGGATGCCCCAGTCGTTGTAGTCGGTGGCCCCGTCGGGAGCCACGGCGATCGAGGTGGGCCCGTTATGGGTGTCCCACCAGTCCACGGTGAACACGCCGTTCTCCAGCGCGGTCAGGTAGGTGTCCGCGCCGAACAGGGCGTCCGGCTGGGTGTTGGTGTCCACGCCGGAGTTGACCTCGGTCATCGCGATGCCGATATTGGGCCCGTTGGGCCCGGCGTACTGGTCGATCTCCTGGCGCAGTTGCGCCAGCTCACCGGAGACCTGCGCGGGTTCGTTGAGCATGGCCGCTGGGCTGGTCGGGCTCGGGTACCAGTGCACGATCACGAAATCGATCGCTGATCCGGCGGCCGCGAGCACGATCCGGTTCCAGTCCCCGTTGTCGCCGGAGCCCACCACGCTGTCCGGCCAGTTACCGGGCAGGGTCAGCACGGCGCCGATCTTGATGGACGGGTCGGCCGCTTTCATCGCGCTCGCGTACTGCAGCACGTTGCTCGCGTAGGTGGCCGGGCTCTTGCTGGCGTGGTTGTCGGCCTCCCAGTCGGCGCCGTAGTAGCCGTTGCCGTACAGCTCGTTGCCGATCTCCCAGTACTTGGCGCCGTATCCCTTGGTGATGTTGGCGTACTGGACCCACGCGGCGGCTTCGGCCGGCGTCCCCGTCCCGTAGTTGGCGATGAGCATCGGCTGGGCGCCGATCTTCTTGACCGTGCCCATGAACGAGTCGAAGCCGGTCCCGGGAGCCACGTAGCCGCCGGGCGCGGTGTTGTCCTGCCAGTGGTAGATGTCACCGTAGGAGCCGCCCGGGTAGCGCAGCATCCCGACCCCGGCCTGCTGGAGCAATCCCTGCACCTGCGGGACGTTCATCTGGCTGTCCCAGACGGCGGAGTTGAGCCCGTAGGAGGTAGACGGGATCGTGCCGCGGCCCTCGTTGGCGTTGACGCTCACGTTCACCGTGGCGGCGGCGGGCGCGGCGGCGGCGGGCGCGGCTGTGGCGGCGGCCACGGCAGGCGCGGCCGACAGGGCCCCAGCCGTTAACAGCAGCGCGGCGATGATCGCTGGCCTGCGCCGCGCGGCGGCCAGCCGCCGGGCCCGCACAGAGGTCGAGATCAGGGTTGGGCGCATGTGAGCTCCTCGGGGCCAGCGCGACGATCGGTGTGATCGTGCGAGCCGGTCCGGTGGCTGTCAAGCAACGGCCACCGGTACTCCGTGCGGCCGCCCCGTGGCGTCGCACAATCCCCGGCTGCCTGGTGAAACTTACAGATCACCGCCGCGCCAGCGCCGTTGTGGCTGGTCTGAGCATCGCGGCTGTGACCAGGACGGGGGCGCCTACGGGAACGCGCGCGAACCCGGCCCGTCGAGGCTCGGGCTGGTGGCCTTCGCGCGGCCGGACGTAGCCTCGCCGCAACTTGACCGGTTCAGCCGTGATGTGACCGGTAGAGCCCTGAGGAGCGCCCATGAGCATCTCCGCCAGGCGCTGGGGCAGCGCCGCCCTGGCTATCGCGGCGACCGCGGCGACTACGGTCACGGCGGTCACTTTGGGTGCCACGCCCGCGCCGGCCGACACCGGGGCGTCGTGCGGCGTGAGTTACGCGATCGCCTGGCAGACGCCCTCCAATAGCCCGCCCGACTTCGGCGCCACCGTCACGGTGACCAACAACGCCTCGTACGCGATAAGCACGTGGACGGTCACTTTGACGTTCACCGCGGGTCAGACGATCGTCGCGGGGTCTCCTTACAGCGCGAACGTGACCCAGAGCGGCTCCAAGGTGACGGCGACCCCCGGAGGGACCTACAACGCCAACCTGACTCCGGGGCAGAGCGCCACCTGGGGCTTCGACGGGGACTACAACGGCACGTCCAACCCCGCGCCCACCGTTAGCTGCGCAGGGCCGAGCCAGGGATCCTCCAGCGCGACCCTGTCCGGTCCGCTGGACCCGCTGGGGGTCAACACGGCCGCGTGGGACACCAACTTCGTGGACCCGGCGATCTCCAGTGACCTCTCCGCGGCCAGCACCGGCCTCATCCGGTACCCCGGCGGCTCGTACGCTGACCAGTACCTGTGGCAGGCCAACACTTTCGGCGGCGTGGCCGACCCGGTCGACTTCGCCCAGTACTCGAGCCAGGTCGACGCCATTTCCGGCGGGCAGAAGTTCGTCACGGTCGACTACGGCTCCGACACCCCCGCGAGCGCGGCCGCCTGGGTCACCCAGTCGGCGACTTCCGGCCAGGGGGTGGCGCTCTGGGAGATAGGCAACGAGGAGTACGGGTCGTGGGAGACCGACTCCCACGCCAACCCGCACACGGCAACGTCGTACGCCACCAACGGCCTGCCGTACATGCAGGCCATGAAGGCGGCCAACCCCAACGCCCAGATCTGCTACGACTACGGGATGGACGGCACCCTGGCGCCCGGCTCCGGCGTGACCGACTTCCAGGCCTGGAACGACACGATCCTGCAGGCGGACGCGGCCGACATCAACTGCGCGGACGTCCACTGGTACCCGATCAACGGGGTGCCCACCGAGAGCGTCCAGTCGATCATGGAACTGATCGACAACATCCCCGCTGCGGCGGCCGAGGTCCATACCGCGCTGTCCACCTATGACCCGAGCGCGTATTTCGTGGTCGGTGAGACCAACATGTCCCAGACGGCGAACGCCTGGAACGAGCAGCCGGTGGGTGCCCTCTTCGCGGCGGCCAACAGCATGGAATGGCTGTCCTTCGGGGCGCAGAGCGTCGACTGGTGGGACGTCCACAACTACGGCACCCCGACGGCCGACTTCGGCATGTTCTCCTCCGCGTCCAGCGGAGAGCCGGCCGTGGACACGCCCTACCCGCCTTACTACGGCTACGAGCTGGCGTCCAAGCTCGCCGTCAAGGGAGCCAAGGTAGGCACCCTGGCCCTATCGACGCCCAATATCTACAGCTACTACTCTGACCTGCCGGGCGGCTCCTACGCCGTCATGCTGGTCAACGCCGACCCGGCCAACTCTTATACGGTGGCCACGTCCAGCCTGGGCATTACCAGTTCCTCGGAGACCGAGTACACCTACGACAATGCCAACCCGGCCATCGTTTCGGGCAGCTTCTCGGGTAGCTCGGTGTCGGTCCCGGCGGAGTCCGTCGTCGTCTTGACGAACGGCAGCGGCACGCCGCCGCCGACCCCCACGCCGACTCCGACGCCGACCGCGACTCCCACACCCACCCCGACGCCCACCGTGACGCCCACGCCCACGCCCACCGTGACGCCGACGCCGACGCCGACCGCGACGAGCACGTCGTCCCCCGCTGGCGGCTGCCAGGTGAGCTGGTCGGTCGTCAACTCGTGGAGCGGCGGCTTCCAGCTCGGCTTCACCGTGACGAACTCCGGCCAGGCGGCGACGGCCGGCTGGAACGCGAGCTTCTCGTGGCCGGGCGCGCAAACGGTCTCGCAGATATGGAACGCGACCTCAACCCAGTCCGGGGCCGCGGTCAGCGTGACCAGCGCCAGCTACGACCGCGCGATACCAGCCGGCGGTTCGACCACCTTCGGCCTGCTGGGAACCGGCAGTCCGCCCAGTGCCCTGAGTAATGTGCAGTGCTCGGTGCGCTGACCCGCTGTTAGCTATCCCGGACAAGCTCGGCTACGTCGTGGTGAAGCTTGGCCATCGCCTGATCGAACGTAGCGAGGCGGGACCCGTGTGCCCGCGCGAGCTGTGCCAGGTAAGCGTCGGTCACCTGACGGTGACCAACGATTCCCTGGGTGGGCACATCGGTGTACGGGACATCATCGGGCCAGAATTCATGCCGCGGATCGGCGCTGGTGCCGTTGAGTACCTCTCGTGCCGCGCTGGCCGGCTGGCCTTCACGGATGAGCAGTCGCATCAGGCTGCCTTGAGTGACAGGGCAGGTCGCGAAGTTACCGCTCATGCCGACGAACCAGTTCTCGGCGGCACCATGGTGAACATGATCGTCGACGAGCAGGGCGATGAGCATGTTTGCGTCGAGGAGGACAGTCACTGATCGTCGTCCTCTAGCCGCCGCACGTCCTCGCTGGTGATCGTCCTGCCGAGGTGCGCGACCGGGAGGCCGGTGCGGGCGCTTCTCGCTATCTCGCCCGCGTAGCCCGAGCCAAGTCCCCGGCGGATCAGCCCGGCAACGGCCTGACTCAGCGACTGATGGGTATCCCTGGCGATTGCAACCGCCTGGGCGTGAAGGTCTTCCGGGATGTCGATCGTAGTCCGCATACCAAAGTATAACTTCACTTCATCATGATGCAATGATGACGCGCTGCCGCCAGGCGGCGGCGACGGCGCGATACCAGCCGGCGGTTCGGCCACCTTCGGCCTGCTGGGAACCGGCAGTCCGCCCAGTGCCCTGAGTAATGTGCAGTGCTCGGTGCACTGACCCCGCCGCGATCCTCAGGTCGTCTTGATGAGGCCGCCATCGATGATGTAGTTAACACCGGTGATGTTGCCGGCCCGGTCGGAGGCCAGGAATGTGATCAGCGTGGCGACCTCCTCGGGCGTGGTGAAGCGGCCGGTGGCGAACCCGCCGATCCCGGCGATGATCGTCTGGCGGGCGGTTTCGGCGTCCACGCCGCTGGCCTTGGCCACGGTCTCGGCCACGCCGTGCTCGCCGAGCCAGAGGTCGGTGGCGACAGGTCCAGGAGATACAGCGTTGACGCGGATGCCCAGCGGGCCGAACTCCTGAGACAGCGATTTGGTGAGGTTGACCAGCGCCGCCTTTGCGGCGCCGTAGTCGATCGTCCCGGCGTCGGGCTGGAAGAAGGCGTTGACGGAGGCCACGTTGACGATCGCCCCGGTGCCTCGCTCGACCATCCCAGGCAAGGCGGCACGGCTAGCCCGCAGGGCGATGAAGAAATTCATCCGCATCGCCCACTCGAAGTCCTCGTCGCTGGTGCCGAAGAATCCTTCCGTGCGTATGCGCACGGCTCCGACGTTGTTGACCAGGACGTCGACCTGACCATGCTCCGCAGTCGCGCGCGTGATCAGCTGCGCAGGACCGTCGGGTGCCGCCAGATCCACCGCCACGGGAGTCACGCCCTTGAGGCCGTCGAGGCGGTCGGTGGTCCGCGAGCCCGCGACCACGTGGGCGCCTTCGTCCGCGAGGGCCCTGGTGACGGCCATCCCGATGCCCTTGCCTGCTCCGGTGACGACCGCCACCTTGCCTTCGAGATGAAGGTCCATGAGCACGCCCCTCCTAGTGAGGCTGGGTGAAGCGCTGGACGAACGCGAGCGCGGTGTCGGCGACTTCGCGCCAGCCGCTGTCGATGGTGAGCGCGTGCCCGCGGCCGGGGATCTCCACGATCTCGGTCACGCCCGTGTTGTCCTTCT
>JAWWPY010000091.1:0-4275 GCA_033854735.1 Streptosporangiaceae bacterium
GCCAGTGGCCGGGGAGAGGTCACTCGCTCGGCTGCGGCCCGGCTACACCTCACCCAGCCGCCGCTCACCGCGCAGCTGACCGCCTGGACGCTGAAGGCGTCTCGAACTCCCCTGGCCCCGGACCGTAGTGAGAGCATGGGCACCGTGGCAACGCTCGCAACCCGAAACGATCCTCAGCTCTCAACGCACTCACCGGGGCCATCACCAGCGCCCAGGCCAGCCTCGCGGCGTCGCCGCTGTCTCGCTATTGAACCGCGTCGCGGTAGACGCGTCGACCCGCGACGACGAGCAGGTGTTGACGATCTGACGAGCGCGGGCATCTACTGCGCGGTGACGCTGGCCCAAATCGATTATGCGCTGAAGGCGGGCACCCGTACTACGCCACCATCTTCCCCGGCCGCTGGAGGAGACGTATGCAGCTCGGCCTGTTCACCGCCTGTCTTCCGTGGCTCACGCTCGACGAGGTCGCTGACTGGGCCGCGTCAGCCGGCTACGACGCCCTGGAGGTCGCGGCGTGGCCGTCCGGTGGCGACCACCCGCACCACGCCACCCACCTTGAGGTGGACGGCCCGCCCATCGACACCGAGCGCATCTGGGCGCTGCTCGCCGAGCATGGCCTGACCCTCTCCGCCGTGAGCTGCTACGAGAACAACCTTATCAGTGACCCGGCCGAGCGCCGACGGATCCACAGCCATCTCAAGGCCTGCATCCGCGCCGCCTCGACACTCGGCGTGCCGCACGTCGGCACGTTCGTCGGCCGAGACGCTGCAAAGACAGTGTCGGACAACCTGCGGGAGGCCGAGAAGCTGCTGCCCGAACTGGCCCAGTACGCCGACGACCACGGCGTCCGGCTCGTCATCGAGAACTGCCCGATGGAGGGCTGGCACCCCGACGGATACCCGGGCAACCTCGCATACTCGCCCGAGCTGTGGGACTGGATGTTCGACCTCGGGCTGTACCTGAACTATGACCCGTCGCACCTGGTCTGGCTAGGCATCGACCCGGTCGAGGCCCTCCGGTCGTGCCTGAAGACGGGCAGGGTGCTCCACGTCCAGGCCAAGGACATCGAAATCGACCCGCGATGCCGAACGCGGTATGGCATCTTCGGTAAGGCGGTCACCCGCATCCGGCCCGAGGACACCGGCTGGTGGCGCTACCGCGTCCCCGGCCGCGGTCAGCTCGACTGGAACCGGATCGTCGACACCCTCTACACCGGCGGCTTCGACGGCGCGGTCGCCGTCGAGCATGAGGACCCGGTCTGGGGCGGCACCCACACGAAAATCAAGAAAGGTCTAGAGATCGCGGCGCAGACGCTGCGTCCGCTGATCCGCTGACGGTTACGATCTCCTCGGCGCTGGGTGGATCGGCTCGACCGAGACAGCGGGCCAGCGACTCGAGGCTGCACCCGCCCAGCACATCCCGTACGCAAGGGAGGCGCCAGCACGGGTCCGTGCCGTCCGACAGATCGTCAAAGCGTAGCCGGGCGGCGAGCACGGGAAACCGGACCAGCAGGATCGCCGCCCGCGCCATGGCGTCATCGTCCTCGCTGTGCCGGACATGGATCATGATCGCCCTCAGCATCCCCAACGCGTTTGCAATGCGCTTGATCATGCGGGGGTTGGCCGGCATCAGGCCCGTGTAGGTGTGTAGGAGATGGGCGCTGCGCACGTCAGTCGCCGCGGCCGTGGCCTCCTGGCGCACCCGGTCGATCTCCTCACTCTCCCGGTCGCGGACGGGCGGTGCCGAGTCGGCGGGAGCTGCGGCCCCCCGGGGGCTGGCGTCGCCGTTGCCCGTCCGGACGGTGTTCCGCTCCGGCGATGCCCCCAGCCCGTCCGCCGAATCGTCCGTCCGCGCTTCGACCACTCTGTCGAGGTATGCCGAGACCTGCTCCGCGAACAGGTCCGGAACGAACACCACGTGGTCGAACACCTTCTGGGCGAAATCCGATCCGAGGTCACGGGTGACGGACCCAGGATTCTGGAACTCGGCGAACCGGCACGTGAAGGCCTGCCTGATCCAGCGGCCATCGGCCAGGACGAGGACGAATAGGCGTGCCGGCTCCAGACGCCGGGACCGGCTGCGAGCCGGCGGGTGGCGCAGGATCGTGTGCACCGTCTCCAAGATCTTCACCACCCGTTCCGCGGGGCACCTATCCAGGTCGTCGATGACCAGCAGGATCGGCCGGCGCCGGTCCTGACCGACCTGGCAGGCCACACGTGGCGCCCAGTCACGCAACCAGCCGATCATGTCGGCGACCTGGCCCAGCGGGTTGTCCTCCGTCTGAAGGTGCAGACAGCCAAACGGGGCAGAGTGCCAAAACAGCGTCCGCCCGACCACCTGGCCGATGCCGACCAGGCCGCCGATCACCGCCGCGACGGCGGCCACAGTCTGCACCCACGACGACGAGAAGAACGTGCTCACCAGCACACCGCCCAGGGCCACCGCCAGGGCGGTCAGCGTCGCGGGCGACCGTATGGTCCGCACCACGACCGACCAGACGTGCATGAACGCGCGGACAGGCCAGGATCGGGACCGGCGCACCTCCCTTTCGACCGCGGCGGACAGCGACCACCACTCGGGCGCGATCGCGCACTCCCGCCATGCCTCGTAGTCCACGACCAGCGGAGGCGTCCAGGCCGGGCCGTGCGCCTGCTCATCATCAAGAAGAAGCCTGACCAACGTGCTCTTGCCGGCACCCCACGGCCCGTCGACGTGCACCACCGCACTCGGGCTCTCGGAGTCCGCCGCGGCGAGCTCGTTCAGCAGCGCGCCCAGGTGCGCCGCCAGGATCCGCCGGCCCAGCCCGTCCCGGACGCGGGTGGAGTCGACCTGCGCCGGCGCGGACACACGCGGCTCCGAGCCCCATGGCACCGGGGCGACGGTCACGCTTCCGTCGGTGCCGATTGCCAGCCGGACCCGGCCGTCAACGTCCGGCACGGTGGCCAGTGAGAACACACTGCGGTCGGAAGCCGACTCGGGGCGGCCAACCGACTCACCAGTGCGCGCGTCCCAACAGGACAGCCGGCCGTCCATACCGCCGGAAACCAGCGCCACACGACCGTTCGGCAGGGTGACGGCGACGACGGCGGCCAGCGCGCCGGGACCGACGATGATCGGGGCGCCCAAACGTACGCCGGTGTCGTCCCATCGACACAGAACCCCGGCATTGCTGGCGCTCACTACGATCGCGCCACCGGAAGGCAACCTCGCGACGGTCATCCCCCAGATCGCCCCGCGCTCGCTGCGCAGTGGCGGCCCAAGCGGCTGCCCGGTTACGGCGTCCCAGCGGCGCACGGTCCCATCGTCGCCGCCGGTCGCCAGCGTGGGCGTGCCGTCGATCGGCGGGCCGGCCGCCATGGCCCGCACAGGACCCGCGTGGTCACCGAACGGTTCGCCGACGGGCTCACCCGTCTCAATGTCCCAGCGGCGGATCCGCCCGTCCTCTTCCCCAGTGAACAGCACTGCCCTCGGCCCCGGGACCGTCAGTGCCGCCATAGACCACACGGCGCCGGTCCCCGACGAGATCTCTCCTCCGATCGTCACACCCTGGGCTCCTTCCCACAGCTGCACCGTGCCCCGGGTGCTCGCGGTGGCGAACCGGATCCGCCCGTCGGGCAACGTGGCGGCGGTCATCGACCGCACCACGCCCGGGTCCGCAGTCCTCGAGTCGCTGAGCAGCTCACCGCTCACGCCGTTCCACCAGGCGACCCTGCCCTTCGAGTCACCAGCCGCGACGACGACCATGCCGTCGGGCAACGTGGCGGCCGCAACAGCCCAGACCGGTCCCCGCAGGGGGCCGGCGTCCTGTGGACTGTCGGCAGTCACCTGATCGTCCATCGTGCCGGCCGGCGCTGCACGAACCATGGGGACCCCTACTCCTCGGCGTCGGGACGACCGCGATAAGTGACCAGACCCGGACCACCGCTCACGGCGAGTCCATCGAATCACCTCGTGGTCCGGGCATGACCCTACGAGTGACGCCAGCGGCCACATGGGCGCATCCTCCCGGCGTCGGAGCGCCGGCGCCGTCGACGACAGTGTCGCGAGGGCCGCGCGCAGGGCACCTTCAGGTTCGCGTCGGACACTCCTCGGGTGACGCTCGTGTCCGACCCGTACCGCCGGATTCCCATACCCCAAAGGCGACTCGGCGACGCGCGCAACTCTTCCCCTCGACTCGGTCGCCTACCTCGATTGCGGGCGCCCGGTCATCGGCATAGTCGGACGTCGTACGCGTGCAGTGCCAGCGGAATGCGTGGATCACGACTCTTCCACACC